>DASRSJ010000164.1:0-3695 GCA_035656555.1 Opitutaceae bacterium | reverse complement strand
CGTCCTCACCGCGATCATCGCCGGCGGCCTCGGCCTCTTCTTCCCCGGCGTAGCGATCATCGGCACCGGCTACGCGCTGATCGTCGCCCTCGCCTGGCACACCCGCGAGGCCGCCGTCCAGGCGATCGAGGAGCGCGACGGCGTCCGCTTCTTCGTCGTCCCCGGCCCCGCGTCCAAACCGATCCAGCTGGTGCGCACGCCGGGCCTCCGCAGCGACCGGCTTCACGCGACGTAGCCCGATCGCCTGACGGGACGAGCCGGTGAACGGTTCGAAATTGCGCGTCTTTCGCTTTACGATTCCAACCGCACCTCCACCTAGGCTTGACGGGTGAGCGAGACAACTTCACGCGCCGATACGCCAGCACTTCGCAAGGATCGCGGGGCGTTCTTTACGCCCCCGGCAATCGCCGACTACCTCGCTGACTGGGCCGTCGAAGGCGATCCCGAAGCAGCGGTCCTCGACCCCACCTGCGGGGAGGCGATCTTCCTTGAGTCGGCGGCCAAGAAACTCGCCGCTCTTGGTGCAACCCCAGCTCGCCTCCGTGAGCAGGTTCTCGGAGTCGATCTCCACCAAGCGTCCGTTGAGTCCTCGGTGGCCATTCTTCGAAAACAGGGCCTCGATGGATCCTTGCTGGTCGGGGATTTCTTCTCAGAGTCGACTCCCGACAAACTTGATGCCCGACTTCCTCTTGTCGATGCGATCATTGGCAATCCGCCGTTCGTCCGCTATCAGAAGCACGTCGGCATAGAACGGAAGCGAGCCCAAGCAGCAGCGCTAGCTCAGGGAGTCCGACTTTCTGGTCTCGCTTCCTCTTGGGCGGCCCTGTTAGTTCACGCTTGTGGATTCCTGAAGCCAGACGGACGCCTTGCGATGGTGCTCCCGACCGAGCTCTTACACACTGGCTACGCGGAGCCCATCCGGTCCTGGTTGAAGCGTCGATTCAAGGCGGTGCATCTCGTGACCTTCGAGCGCCTGCAGTTCGCCGATGCGACGGAGAAGGTGGTCTTGGTGTTGGCACGAGGAAGTGGCGGTTGCAACGCCTTCTCATTGGTCCCGGTCGAAGATGCCTCCGATCTCCCCAGCATTCGGATGTTCGGCCCGATGCACCTGAACGTCGCACCTCCCGAACAAGGAAAGTGGACGGGGTTACTGCTCCCCGTCGGGCAGAGGCAGATCTACGACCGCGTCGTGGCGGAATCCTTCGTTGATTTGAGCAGCTACGGCGCACCTACGTTGGGAACGGTCACCGGGGCAAACGATTACTTCTGCATCAGTGAGACAACCCGAGCTGCCTTCGACATAGAGGAACGTCACCTGGCTCGAATCTGCCCACCGGGGACGAAGCACCTACGAGGAGCCACCTTCAGCAAGAAGGATTGGGAGTTACTGCGAGACGAAGGAGCTGCGGTCTGGCTTTTGCAACCCAAGGATGTCGATCCGGACTGGCTGCAGGAGCCCAGCAACGCAGGGCTCGCTTCTTACTTGGACCAAGGCGTGGCCACAAAGGTGAACGATGCTTACAAGTGTCGGGTTCGGTCGACTTGGTACAAGCCCCCTGCGGTGCCAACGCCCGACCTATTCTTCACTTATATGAGCCATCGATACCCGAGGCTGATAGCGAACTCTGCGAAGGCCGGGTTCGTGAACTCGATGCACGGAGTTGCTCTCGATCCCGGATCTCCGACAGAGGCGCGACTCGCCCTGCCGATGCTCATGATGAACGCTGTTTCGATGCTAGGCGCAGAGATCCACGGACGGAGTTATGGGGGCGGGATCCTGAAGATGGAGCCGCGAGAGGCCGCCAAACTCCCTGCCCCCGCGCCTGCCCAGCTCAATGGTGCCTGGAGGACTTTGAAACCCGAACGGGCAAGGCTGGAGCGACTCCTGAGACAGGGCCTCTGGACCGGTGTCGCAAAGCGAGTCGACGAAGCTCTCCTGATCGACACCTGTCGTGTGCCAAAACGAGATGTTCGTCTACTTCACGAGGCAAGCCAAGATCTACGACGCACCCGCATGGGAGGCGGGTCCGCGTAAGCTCAGCAGTATCTATGGCACTCAATAAAGCCAAAGAGGAAGAAGCACTCGACCGAGCCAGAGAAGTTGGAGAGCAATGGGGGAGCCCGGCCGAGATCTGGGCTGAACTCGTCGGCACCGTCCAGGACACAGCGATCCGGGACTTCGCGGAGATATCCGATCAATGGCTGAAGTTCATCTGGTGCTTGGATCAGTATCGGATTGCGGACGCTCCCCCTTCGGGAATGGGCGATACCTCCAAGCCCTACGACCAGCGAATCGATGGCATCTATAGGGGCAAGGGCAATCAGTTCTCGACGCTCCTCTCCCTTCTCCTCGAGAATCGAACCAACGAGAGGATTCGGAGCCGATCCAGAGTTGAAGGTTTCTCACAGACCCATCAGATCGATCTTGCGTGGCCCGGCCACCCAGCCGCACCGGTGGTGTGCGGCGAGAGCAAACTGACCGGCGGCCCGGCTTATCGGGGTTACAGGGGTCGAGGGGCCATGGATGACTGGACCAATCGACGTAAGGAGCTCAAGTTCTCGGCCACGGACCTGAAGCTCTCCAGGCGTGCTCAAACCCAGCGAATCGGCCACTGGGATGTATGGCGTCGCTCCGCTCTTCCCAAAACCTTCCTCCTTTGGGGCGCCACCCTCTCCCGTCGAGACAGTCCCGACCGGATGGTGAAGGAGGTCGCCGCCATCGTCGCTACCTACCTGGACGGAGCGGGGATCGCAGCTTGGACGGAAACGAATCAAGAAGACGGCTACGAACTGATCGCCCTCCCAGATATGCCGACGGTCGAGACCATCGATGTAGCACTCTGGCGGATCGAGACCGAGATTGCCGAGGCAATCTCAAAAGGTGCTCCAGACGAAGAGCCGGAGACTGCGTCACCTGTGGACCTCGATCAGCTGGCGGACGAGAGCTCTGAGAACGGCAACTCTTGACTTCCCAATTCAGCGCTTCAGCAGCTTCTTGAACTCCGACCAGGTGCGGGTGTTGGCGACTTCGGCCTTGGTCAGCCAGGCGCGGCGGGCGGTGGCGACGGCGTAGGCCATGTTGTCGAGGGTGTCGACGCCGTGGGCGTCGGTGTTGAGGACGATGCGGACGCCGGCGTCGGCGGCGAGGCGGGCGTGGCGGTCGGAGAGGTCGCGGCGGTTGGGGTTGCCGTTGATCTCGATCATCGTGCCGGTGCGGGCCGCCGCCTCGGCGACGGCCTCGACGTCGATCCCGTAGGGCTCGCGGCGGCCGATCAGGCGACCGGTGAGGTGGCCGATGCAGTCGACGTTCGGGTCTTCGATCGCGGCGACGACACGGGCCGTCATGTCCTTTTCGGAGACGTTGAAGGAAGTGTGGACGCTGGCGACCACCCAGTCGAGCTCCGCGACCAGGTCGTCGGGGTAGTCGAGCGAGCCGTCGAGGCCGATGTTGATCTCCGAGCCGACCAGGAGGCGGAAGCGGCGGCTGCCGTGCTCCTCGTTCCAGGCCCGCACCTCCTCGATCCGCCGGCGCAGCGCATCCGGCTGGACGTCGTCGCCGAAGCCGTGGGTGGCGGAGTGGTCGGTGATCGCCATGTAGGAGTAGCCCCGGTCGCGGCCCGCCTGGGCCATCTCGTCGAGGGAATTGCGGCCGTCGGAGAGGGTCGTGTGGGCGTGCAGGTCGCCGCGGACGTCGG
>DASRSJ010000163.1:0-5789 GCA_035656555.1 Opitutaceae bacterium | reverse complement strand
CGATCTTCTCGTCGAAGAGGATGTCGCGCATCGGCAGCGTGATGTGCGGGTTAAAGCCGATCGCGAATTCCCCGATGTAACGCGCACCCGGATCGCTATCGAGGATTTGGTTGAGCTTCTTCGTGTTGTTCGAGGTGGCCTCGACGATCTTTCCCTTCTTGAAGACGAGGCGGATGTTGTCGAAGGACGAGCCGAGGTAGACCGTCGGCGCGTTGTACTGGAGGACGCCCTCGACGGACTCCTTCACCGGGCAGGAGAACACCTCGCCGTCGGGGATGTTGAACTCGCCGCCGCATTCCTTGGCGCCGATGCCCTTGATCGAGAACGTGAGGTCCGTGCCGGGGCCGGTGATCTGCACCTCGTCCGTCGCCTTCATGAGGTCGGCGAGGGCCTTCATGCCGGGCTTCATGCGCGCGTAGTCGAGCGTGCAGACCTTGAAGTAGAAGTCCTCGAAGGCCTCGGTGCTCATGCCGGCCTGCTGCGCCATGGAGGGAGTCGGCCAGCGCAGGACGACCCACTTCGTCTTGTTCACGCGGTGGTCGATCACGGGCTTCATGATCTTGCTGACCAGCTGCACGCGCGACGACGGGACGTCGGCGGCCTCGAAGATGTTGTCGGAGCCGCGCAGCGCGATGTAGGCGTCCATCTTCTGCATCCGCAGGAGCTCGACCTCGGAGAGGGCGCTGTACTGGTCCTCCTCGGCGCCGAGCGTGAGCTCCCTCGTGATGCGGGCGCGGTGGAGCTGCACGAAGGGCATCGCCCCCCTGCCCCGCGCGGCCCGCACGAGAGCGACCACCATGGCGTCCGGCACGTCGAAGGCGTCGATCAGCACGTGCTCGCCCTTCTTGAGGGAGGTGGAGAAACCGGTGAGTCCTTCGGCGAGCTGGGTGAAGCGAGGGTCGATGATCATGGGGAGGCCAAACCTTCTGCCGTGGAGCCGAATCCCGCAAGCGAGTTTTGGGGGAAGCAGATGCGCCCGACGGCCTCGTCAAAGTCGGCCGCGCCGCGGATGATCTCGATCTCGAGGCGCAGGTAGTAAACCGGCAGCGGGCTGCCGCCGGGCTCGACGATGCGCACCGCGTCCTTTTCCGTCGTTACCAGGCACTCGGCCCTCTCCCGCTCGGCGGAGTCGTAGAGGTGCTCCAGGTCCTCCGGGGCGTAGCGGTAGTGGTCCAGGTAGCGCTCGCGCCCGACAAGGAGGGCGCCCAGATCCCTCAGGAACTTCTCGAAGCTTTCCGGAGTCGCGATGCCACTGAAGGCAAACACCCGCTTGCCCCTCAGCCACTCGAGCTCCTCCCGGCCCCCCGCGGCGCCGGGCTTGGCATCCAGACGCTGCAGGTATTTCGGCTTGTGGGAGCACTCGATCACGTCGGCATCGGGCTTGTGTTTGGCGATCTGGGCCTCGAGGTCCGGGTCCCTCTGACCGTTGGACTTGGTGAGGAAGATGTAGTTGGCGCGGCTCAGGTGCTTGATCGGCTCCCGAAGGATGCCGCGCGGCAAAAGGGCTCCATTTCCGAAAGGGTTCGTCTTGTCGATCAGGAGCAGGTTTAGCCGTCCCTTGAGCGGCAGGTACTGGAAGCCGTCGTCCAGGACCAGCGTGTCGCACCCGAACTTCTTGATCGCATAGGCGCCGGCCTTCACGCGGTTCTTGTCCACGAGGACGACGACGCCGGGCAGGTTGCGGGCGAGCATGTACGGCTCGTCGCCGGCCTGCTCGCTGTCCAGGAGCACGTTGACCCCGTCGCTCACGATCCTGGGCGGCGGCTCGTCCGTGTGGGTGATCCCGTACCAGGCCTTCTTCCAAAACGGCGGCGCCTTGCTCTTGTAGCCGCGGCTGAGGATCGCGACCTTGCGCCCGCGGTCCCGCAGCGCCTTGGCGAACTTCTCAACAACGGGCGTCTTGCCCGTGCCGCCGACGGTCAGATTGCCTACGACTACCACCAGGCAGCCTAGCGGGTGGTCCCTCAGTATCCTGTTGCGGTAGAGCCACAGACGCAGCTGCACGAGGGCGCTGAAGAGCCAGGACGCGGCCTTCAGGAACAACCCGAAGATGACCGCCAGCGTGTCCGCCCTGCGCCCGAGCACGATGTCGACCGTGTAGAGCTCGAACGCTTGGAATTTTCTTTTGAACCAGGACAAGTGGATGGGGCGCGCCCGCAAGGGGAATGAATGTTGACGCCGCGGGCGGCGTAAACTGTTTTCAACGTTCCCTCAGTCACACCATGGCCTACAAACTCTTCATCCCCGGCCCCATCGCAGTCTCCGAGAAGACGCTGAGCGCAATGGCTCAGCCCATGATCGGCCACAGGAGCACGGACTTCGTCGCCCTCTACCAGGCGATCCAGCCGGAACTCCAGAACCTCTTCGGGACCAAGGATCCCGTGTACATCTCCACCAGCAGCGCCTGGGGCGCCATGGAGGGCTCGATCCGCAGCATCGTGAAGACGAAGGTGCTTAACTGCATGAACGGGGCCTTCTCCGACAAGTGGAACGACGTCGCGATCCGCTGCGGCAAGGAGGCCCACGCGCTGAAGTTCGACTGGGGCAAGCCCATCGACCCCGCGGCCGTCCGCGCAGAGCTTTCCAACGGCGGCTACGACGCCGTCACCCTGATCCACAACGAGACCTCGACCGGCTGCATGAGCGACCTTCCGGCGCTCATGGCCGTCATCCGGGAGTTCCCGGACGTGATCTCGATCGTTGACGTCGTCAGCTCCTTCAGCGCGACGGCCATCCCGAAGGACGAGCTCGGGATCGACATCATGATCACCGGCACGCAGAAGGCGATGGCGATGCCCCCGGGCATGGCGCTTCTCTCCGTCTCGAAGCGCGCGCTTGAGCGCGCCGGCGGCGTCGCCGAGCGCGGGTATTATTTCGACCTGATCGAGTTCCAGAAGAACCACGAGAACGGCATGACGCCGAGCACGCCGATCATCCCGCTGATCTACGCCCTCAAGTCGAAGCTCGAGGACATCAAGGCCGAGGGCCTTGAGAAGCGCTATGCCCGCCACGCCAGGCTCAACAAGACAATGCGCGAGTGGGGCCAGTCCAAGGGCTTCAAGCTGTTCCCCTCGGAGGGCTTCGGCTCGGTGACCCTCAACTGCTTCGCCAACACCCTCAACTACGACCTCGGCGCGCTCAACAAGACGCTGAAGGCGAAGCACCACCTGGTGATCGACGGGGGCTACGGCAAGCTGAAGGGAAAGACCTTCAGGATTTCCAACATGGGCGACGAGACGGACGAGACGATCGCCGCTCTGATAAAGGCCTTGGACAGCGCGCTGGCGGAGACCCCGAAACTGGCCGCCTAAGAACCCCCTCCCGAAAACTAAACCTTGAAATCCCTGCTCGCGGGGCCTACTGGCTCGCGACCCCATGAAGTCACTCATCATCGCGGAGAAGCCGTCGGTTGCGGTAGATCTTGCGCGCGCGCTCGGCAAGGTCCCCAAGAAGGGCGAGCACTTCGAGAATGAGGACTACGTCATCTCCTCCGCGGTCGGCCATATCGTCGAGCTGCAGATGCCGGAGGATATCGACAAGAAGAAGTACGGGTTCTGGCGGCTGGACGCGCTGCCCATCATCCCCGACAAGTTCCAGCTGAAGCCGATCGAGGCCTCGAAGGACCGCTTCGACCAGCTAAAGAAGCTCCTCGCCCGCAAGGACATCGAGCTCGTCATCAACGCGTGTGACGCGGGCCGCGAGGGGGAGCTGATCTTCACGTACCTTTACCAGCTTACGAAGAGCAAGCTGCCGGTGAAGCGCGCCTGGATGCAGACCATGACCCAGGAGGGCATCCGCGAGGCCTTCAAGAACCTGAGGGAGGGCGAGAAGATGACGGGGCTGGCCGAGGCCGCCCGCTGCCGCAGCGAGAGCGACTGGCTGATCGGCATCAACGGCACCCGCGCCATGACGAAGCGCATGTTCGGCTCCAGGGCCGGCAACGTGGCCTCCGTCGGGCGCGTGCAGACCCCCACCCTCGCAATCGTCTACGCCCGCGAGCTGGAGATCCGCAATTTCAAGCCCAAGGGCTACTGGCGCATCACCGCCGGCTTCGAGGTCACCAAGGGCACCTACGAGGGCGTCTACCAGAAGCCTGATTTCAAGAAGGCGGCCGACGACGAGCACGACAGGATCGACCGCATTTGGGAGAAGGAGAAGGCCGAGGCCATCTTCGCGGCCTGCAAGGCAAGCGTTGACGCGACGGTCACCGAGGAGAAAAAGGCGAGCAAGCAGGCGTCGCCCAGGCTCTACGACCTGACGACGCTGCAGAGGGAGGCGAACAACCGCTACGGCCTGCCTGCGCGGCGCACGTCCCAGATCGCGCAGGCGCTCTACGAGCGCCACAAGATGATCAGCTATCCCAGGACGGACTCGCGCGCGCTGCCGGAGGACTACATCCCGACCGTGCGCCAGGCGCTGCTGAACCTGCAGGGCGACCTCGCGGTCCACGCGAACACCGTCCTTGAGAAGCAGTGGCTCGGGCCCGACAAGAGGATCTTCAACAACGCCCAGATCTCGGACCACTTCGCCATCATCCCGACCGTCGAGGCGCCGAAGCCCCTCGAGGACATGGAGGCCAAGATCTACGACATGATTGCCCGGCGCTTCGTGGCGGTCTTCCACCCCTCCGCGGAGTTCGACATCACGACCCGCACGAGCACGGTCGCGGGCCACGCCTTCAAGACGGAGGGCAAGGTGATGACCTTCCCCGGCTGGCTGGCCGTGTACGGCAAGACCGGCGTCGAGGACGAGAACTCCGAGTCGAAGACGCTTCCCGCGCTCGACAAGGCCGACGGCAACCCCCCGAAGGCGAAGGCCTACGACGCGCAGCTCCACGAGGAGGCCACGAGGCCGCCCCCGCGCTACACGGAAGCCACGCTCCTCTCCGCGATGGAGGGAGCCGGCAAGCTGGTCGATGACGAGGAACTCGCCGAGGCCATGAAGGAGCGCGGCCTTGGCACCCCCGCGACCCGGGCCGACACGATAGACGGCCTGATCCACACCCGCTACGTCGAGAGGGCGCAGAGGGAGCTGATCCCGACGCCGAAGGCCGAGCAGATCCTGCAGTTCCTGATCGCGGTGAAGGCCGAGGGCATCACGAGCCCGGCGATGACCGGGGAGTGGGAGTTCAAGCTGCGCCAGATGGAGCAGGGAAAATTCAAGCGCGAGAAGTTCATGGCCGAGGTGGTCGAGACCACGAAGGACATCGTCGCCGGGATTAAGAACTTCGAGGAGGACGACTCCGCCGCGCGCGAGACCGACATCATCTCCCCCACGGACGGCAAGCCGCTCGTCGAGACATTGCGCGGCTACAAGTCGCGCGACGGCGAGCTCATGATCTACAAGGTCATCGGCAACCGTAAGATGGCCGAGACGGAGGTCAGGGACCTCCTCGTGAACGGCCAGATCGGCCCCTTGGACGGCTTCCGCTCCAAGGCCGGCAAGCCCTTCAGCGCGGTGCTCAAGTACAACAAGGAGGAGAAGAAGGCCGAGTTCGTCTTCGACGGCCAGAGGGATGCCTCGGGCGCCATCAAGATCGACTTCACGGGCCTCTCGCCGATCGCAGAGGCCCCCGCCCCGCGCTTCGCCACGGGCTCGCAGGTCTTCGAGACGCCCCAGAGCTTCGTCGTTCGAAGCGTCGTCGCCGGCGAGGAGAAGGTCGTCGTGCGCTGCTCCAAGAGGATCCTTTCCCGCGACATCCCGCTTGAGCAGTTCATGAAGATGCTCACGACCGGCAAGACGGACCTGCTCGAGAAGTTCTGGAGCATGCGCACCCGCCGCCCGTTCAG
>DASRSJ010000162.1:0-6099 GCA_035656555.1 Opitutaceae bacterium | reverse complement strand
CCCAGGCCACTGTTTCTACATTTACGGGATGGAGCGCGAACAGGGCCGCCCCCGCGAGCGCACCGGGGACTGCGAGCCGGCCAAGGAGGCGGAAGAGGAGGCAGGCCGCCCCGCAGTGGAGCGCGATATTCGCGAGGTGATAGGGAGCAGATGCGTCCCCCCAGAGGCGATGCTCGATCCAGAATGTGCTGTAGAGAACGGGATAGTACTGCTGCGTCGCGGAGGGATCCGACCAGATCCTCCAGAGGCCGTGGAGCGAGCGCATGTCGGGCCGCGTGACGTGGGCATCGTCATCCCAGATGAAGCCCGCGTGCCACACGGGCTGGTAAGCCGCAAAGACCGCGACCACAAGAAGGGCGCCGCCGATCCATTCGTTGCGGGTCCACGGGAGCGCCACAGGAGCAAGGGCGTCCTGCGGGGAGGCGGGTGTGACTCGGGACGGGCGCACGAGCCTGACAATCTGCACGCGCCGCGTGCCGAATAAAGGCGAATGCGACGCCCGCTAGATCCTGCGGTCGCCCAGCACCACCTTGCCCCTGGGCTGGGCATCCTGCGCCTGGGCCCCGTCCTCCGCGGTCACGAAGAAGTCGAGCCGGCCGGAGCGTATCGGCGTTTCGGGCGACACTGAGAAGAAATAGAGTCCCTTGTTCGAATCGGCCGCCGGGAGGACGCCTGCCTCCCTGACCTGCCCCGTCGCGGTGTCCACGAGCCAGAGATGGTAGCGCTTGCCTTCCTCCGGCACGGGCAGCCTCCGGATAGCGATGTATCCCTGGTTGCTGGCCTCGTCGAAGAGCGCGTAGCCGCTTCCCCCGCTCCCGGTTGCGAGCTTCACCGGCAGGTCCTCGGGCCGCTTCCAGTACCGCTCGGCGAGGGACGCCAGCTGGATGAAGCTGGCGTCGGCGTCCTTGGGCTCCTGGCTGGCGGGGAGTTCGGCGAGAGTGCTGTTGGCGGAGTCCAGGCCGACAAATACCAGGTGGGGCAGGGGTGCGACCTGCTTCGGTCGCAGATTCATGTAGGCCAGCGTCCCGACGCTTGCCGCGATGGCGGCGGCGATTCCCCAACGCGCTATTGCGCCCAGCAACGAGTGACTTCGTCCCGACGGGCTCAGCCTGTCGATCTCATCCTCGATCCTTGCCGCGAGTTCAGGCGAGGGCTCGTGGCGGGGAAGCGACGCCACCTGCCGGGCGAGGGCCAATTCGGCGGTCCTCACGGCAGATGCGAGTGCGTCGTCGTGCTCCAGGCGCGCCTCCACGGAGGCCCGCTCGGCCTCCCCGAGCTGGTCGAGGACGTAGAGGCATGCGAGTTCTTCGGTTTCGGGATTCATGGCGTGGGTTGGTTGAGTGTTTCCCGGAGGCCGAGGAGGCCGCGCCGGATCCAGGACTTGATGGTGCCGACCGGCTGCTCCAGTCGCCGGGCGATCTCCGACTGCGTCATCCCGGAGAACAGCGCTAGTTCGAGGGCCTTTCTCGGATTGGGCGCGATGCCCTCGAGGGCTCCCTTTAGCCGTTCAGAGTCGTCGTGGACCTCCGCGGAGCGCCGGATGTCGCCGGACGCCGAGGCGTCCGCCAGCAGGTCCTCCGGAAGCTGCGCCGAGGTCGGCCGCACGTTGCGCTTGCGCAGATGGTCGATGCACGTCCTTCGCAGAATCGTGACCGCCCAGGTGAAGGGCCGGGACTTGCGGGAGTCAAACGAGCCCGCGTTCCTCCATATCTTCACGAAGGCGTCCTGAAGCAGCTCCTCGCTCTCGCCGAAGTTGCCGACCAGGCGGATCGCCAAGGAAAAGAGCGGGGCACTGTAGCGCGCGTAGAGATCCCGGAAGGCGTCGCGGTCCCCCTGGGCGATCCTCGAGAGCAGGTCCGCCTCCTCATGGACCGAAATGCTTTCAGGCGCAGTCGCCACGGTCTTGCGTCGTCAGTGGCCGGCTGCGGGAAACAGGACGGGGCCGACCTTCGCGGCGGCCAGCTGGGCCTCGCCGCGCAGCACGGCCTCGAAGCCGTCCTGGTGCTTGTCCAGCGGGCGTTGGTTAAGCTGGTACTTGAGCATGCCGAAGTCGTGCTTTGCCCCTCGGTCGTAGAGGGTCACCCAGGCCCGGACCGTGAGGTCGTCAGGGGTCTCGAAGTTGAAGCTCTTGAAGAACACATCGAGCTCGAGGTCGTAGTCGGGATTGTTCGACGCGAAACGCGTGACCTCCACCTTGACCGGCCATCCCTGGCGCGAAAAGACCCTGGTGAACGCCTTCTCGATCGCGGCGTAGGTGGTGACTCCCTCGGCCCTGCGGTCGAGCGTCTCGGATACGACGATCGTGAGAACCCGCGGCTCCGCGGCGACCGGCGCTCCCTGGGCTGCGGACCGCGCGGCCGGCGCGGCAAGCAGGCAGAGACCGAGCAGGGTGACAAGGATGGGTGATTTCATGCGTTGGGCGGGTGGAACTAATCTGCTGACTTGTACGCGGTTTCGCAGCTTCCGGATGCACGAATGACCCGGGTTTCAGGTTCCTGTGCGGCCGGGATTCCTGATCGCCATCGGGTGCATCCCGCGGCCCGTAAATCGGGGCCTGAGGCGTGCAACCAGACTTCTGAAGCCGAGCTGCACCAGGGTCGGATGGCCGGCACGGAGCTGCTGCAGGCCCCACGCGCGATCATCTCCTTGGGGAACGACGCGATTCGTGAGCCAGTGGCCCTTGCACCAGACATAGAGGCCCCGGTCTCTGGCGAAAACAGAGGCCAGGGCGACTTTTACCTGGGAGTAATCGCTGAGGACCGACGGGTCTGCCCTCGCGGCGTCCCTGAATCCCAGGAGATCCGCCAGGTCCTCGGAGTCCGCAGCGTGCAGCTGAGCGGCGCTCGTGCGCAGGGTTCCCGTGGACTTGGCAAAGAAGTGGCCGCCGTGGTGGCCCCAGTTGCCGTAGTAGGCATAGCCGGCCGCCGTCATCGCCCCCATGCACTCGGGAAGGTAGGAGCGGAGTACGCTGGGCTCGACCGCCACGGCCATGTCGATGATCGGCTTCGCAGGCATGCCTGGCACCGAGGTGCTTCCGACATGGTGGACGTCGACCGCAAGGGATCCAAGGCTCGCGCGGATTTTGGCAGATTCGGCCTCGAACGCATCGGGCCATCCAGGGTTGTAGGCGACCACCTCGACCGCCGAGTCGGCGAGACCTTTGTCAGTGGAGGCGGCGGGTTGTGCGCGCCCGGCATGGCGCTGCTTCAGGAGTTCGAGGCCATGCATGACTTCCCTGTGGACGTCGGCGAGGCCGCGGAGATCGGTGTCGGTCGGAACGCCCCGGTGCAGGAAGCGCACCCGCAGGGAAATCAAGTCCTCCCGCAGCCGCAGCCTGAAGGCTTCGGCTCTGAACCGCTTGTCAGCTTCATCGGGTGTGTTCTCCATGGCTCGGGGTCGCGCCGGGGCGCATCACGGGCTGAATTCCAGACTACGGGCCCGTCATGGGACGGCAAGATGCGGGTTGGCTGCGCGGATGCGACCGATCAGGGCCTGGGCCTGGCCGATGTCGGGTCTCAGGCGCCGGACCACCTCGAGGTGCGCAATGGCGTCGGCGGACCTGCCAGGCACCGCTGCGAGCTCAAGTGCGAGGTTGAACTGGGCCTCCACGTTGTCCGGACTCCCGCGCAGGAGATCCTCGTAGGCTGCGATCGACTCCATCTGCCGGCCCGGCATCCTGGAGAGCACGTAGGCGAGGTTGAAGCGCGCCCTCGTGTTGCCGGGCTCTATGCGGGCTGCGGCGGCGAACTCGTCCGCAGCCTCGGGGAGCGTCGAGGCGTCTCCCGAGAGCGCGATTGCGAGGTCGTAGTGGGCCTCCGCGAAATCCGGGTTAAGCCTGGTGGCTTCCCGGAATTCACCCATGGCCTCGGGAAGGCCTCCGGGCGTCTTCGCGAGTGCGGCGCCAAGGCTGAAATGCGGGCCGGCAAGATCCGGCATCACTTTCACGGCTGAGCGGAATTCCTTGATCGCTTCCCGCTCGTGGCCGGGCTGGCGCTCGAGGGCCGCACCTTTATCCACATGGACCTGGGCAAAGTCAGCGAGGATGCGAAGCGTGCGCTGGAGCTCCTCACCCGCCTCGGGCGAGGACGTCACCGCAAGGGTCGCGTAGAGGTTCGCGTGGGCCACCCAGTTCCTGTCCGTGACCGCGATCGCATGGCGAAAGAGCGTGGCGCCGTCCTTCCAGTAGCCGATCTGCCTTGAGGTGGACACGGCGAGCACACCTACCGTTGCCGCGGCGAAGACGCCCGCGGCTGCCGATGAAGCGGACCACGCCTGGGCCACTTCGCCGGCACCCCAGACCGCGACGATGAAGATGCCGATCAAGGGCACATAGCTATAACGGTCCGCCATTGACTGCCCGCCGACCTGGATGATCCCAATCACCGGCAAGAGCGTCCCCAGGAACCACAGCCATCCAACGATCAGGTAGGGACGTCGCCGCGCCTGCAGGGCAGCGATCACCGTCACCGCGATAAGAAAGAGGGCGGAAAGGACCGGTTTCCAAAGTGCCGGCTGCTCCGCGAAAGACGGGTAAAATATCGAGAGGTGCCGCGGAAGGATGCACTTTCCGAGATAGCCGCAGTAAGCGATCAGTGCGTTCGATACGCGGACGGCGATCGGGAACTCCTCGGAGGAGGCGACGGTGCCTCCACGACGCTGCGCATGGACCGTGGCCAAGGCTGCGAGCGCAGCCACGACGAAGTAGGGGATCTTCTCCAGGACGAGCCGCCATTTTCCGGGCCTATCGGTTTGAGACCACCTCCCGAGCGGCCAGAAATCCGCCAACAGGAGAAGGCAGGGCAGGGTGACGGGCATCTGCTTTGCCGTAAGACTCAGGGCAAAGAAGAGAAGGGATATCCCGTAGAAGGCCTGAGCCCCGGGTGCCCCGTCCCGAATTCGTTCCGAACGCACTGCGTAGGCGAGGAGCGCCAGCATCTCGAGGACGGTGCTCAGCACGTCCTTGCGCTCCGATATCCATGCCACCGACTCGACGTGGAGCGGATGAAGCCCAAAAAAGGCAGCGACCAGCAGGCTCCTCCAGGGGGCTCCGGTCATGCGCCGCAGCGCGGTGAAGAGGGCGACCGCGCTTAGCGCATGAAGCAGAATGTTGGTCAGGTGATGACCCCAGGGCTTTAGTCCGAAGAGGCTGCAGTCCGCCATGTGGGAAAGCCATGTGAGCGGGTGCCAGTTGGAGGCCTCGTTGGTCGTCAGCGCCCAGGCCGCGTTCGCAGCCGTCAGCCCTCCGGTCACATGTGGGTTCTGGGTCACATAAACCGGGTCGTCATAGGTGATGAACCCCTGCCGAAGTGTCGGGAGAAATACGATGGCAACGGCCCCGAAAAGGAGAATGTCTGGCAGAAAGGCTCTGCCCGCAATGCCCAGCCAGCCCGCTCTGGGTCGGGTCTGATCGGCGTGACTCAAGCTCATGGAGAGGGAATCTGGAATCGGCAACCGGCGTGATGGCGACACCGAAATTGGACGCGCCTTCACCTTCATGGACCGACGGGGTATCGCCGTCGCCATATTCCGCGGCAGGAAAAAAGGTATCCGCGTTCATATGACCGCAATTCGCCACTACGAACTTCTCATAACGCGGGATTTGGCTTCGGTGGGGGCGCACACCGCACCTACACACCATGACAAGAACCCCAACACCCCACATATCAAGTCCCCGCAAAGGCGCGTGGCGCCTGTCGCTCGTTCTGGCGCTCACAGCGACCCTGGCGATGGCCCACAGGGCGCACGCGCAGGGCTGCGTCGCCATACACGGATCCGGAATCTCGAGCGCCGAGGACACGGCGACGACGTCGGCCAACAACATCGCAGTCATAGGGGCGACCGACACGAATCCGTGGGCACTCTCGTTTGACTACAGGTATTTCAATTCGCTCCATGACTACATCGGCACGACGGAAAATGCGCGCCTCGGGACTGGCGTCTACAACAAGTCCAACTTCACCGACATCGGCGTGACGTATATATTCGATTCTCGGTGGAGCGCGACCTTCACGCTCCCGTTCGTCGTCAACGACCGGTCCCAGGTCACGAATGGCCTGCGCTTCCACACCGACGCCACCGGGTTTGGCGATGCCTCGATAG
>DASRSJ010000161.1:0-12436 GCA_035656555.1 Opitutaceae bacterium | reverse complement strand
TCCTCTTGGGTGAACTCTCCGCCGTCCCTCTTCTTTTCGATCAAGAAGTTGAACGAAGGCTTAATGAAACGCCGCGCTGGGATATTACGTTTGCTCGTCATGGAGTTGGATACTGGAAACAGGAACACCCCCGGTTGGGGGAAAGCGTACGAGCCAATACTCTCCATGGGAAATGTCGAGCCAAAACGGCCCATGGAGTCCGCGCTTGCGCAGGCGACTAGCGAGATGGTGAAGTGGCTTGATGCACCTTGCGTTCGATTTGATTGGCGAGCTGGAACTGGCCCTCGTGGCCGCCGCCGCGTCAACCGGGCTAGAGGCGGGCGCCTTTGAGCCGGGGGTTCGCACCTCGGACCCGAGGCACGGTGACTTCCAGGCAAACGGGGTGCTGGCCGCGGCCAAGCGGGCCGGGAAGCCCCCCCGCCCCATCGCGGAGGCCCTGGTAGGGGCTATTTCCCCCGATATCCGGGAGTCCTTCGACATCTCCGTCGCGGGTCCGGGGTTCATCAACTTCTCCGTCAAGCCGGCAACCCTCCTGGCGTGGCTTAAGTCCCATGCCTCCCTGGAGGCCCTGCAGACGGGAGCCAGCGCCGCCCACAAGGGCGAGACCTGGGTCGTGGACCTGAGTTCGCCAAACGCCGCCAAGCAGATGCATGTCGGCCACCTGCGCTCGAGCGTCATTGGCGAGGCCATCTGCAGGCTTCTCACCTTCACGGGCGCCAAGGTCGTCCGCGACAATCACCTTGGCGACTGGGGCACCCAGTACGGCAAGCTGATCTGGGCGGTGAAGCGGCATCTGGACGAGGCCAAGCTCGCGCTGGGCCCCATCGAGGAGTTCGAGCGCCTCTACAAGCTCGGCAGCGCGGCGGCCGACGCCGACCCGGCGGTCATGGAGGAGGCGAGGGCCGAGCTCGTGAAGCTCCAGGCCGGCGATCCCGAGGACACCGCGATCTGGAAGAGGATCAACGAGACCAGCCTCTCGGAGTTCGCCAAGATCTACGACAGGCTCGGGATCAAGTTCGACGTCATCCTCGGCGAGAGCTTCTACAACGACAAGGTGGAGCGCATCTACAAGGAGCTCTCTGAAGACGGCATTTCCGAGATGAGCGACGGCGCCCAGGTGGTCTTCCACCCCGAGCATCCGCGCTTCAAGACGCAGCCGATGATGGTGCGCAAGTCCGACGGCGCGGCCAACTACGCATCGACGGACCTCGCCACCATCCTCTACCGCGCCGAGCACTTCCACGCCGACTGCGTCCTCTACGTCGTCGACAAGCGCCAGGGCGACCACTTCGAGCAGCTCTTCCTGACCGCGCGCAAATGGTTCGAGAAGCGCGGCCGCAGGCTGCCCCGCATGGAGCACGTCGATTTCGGCACCGTGCTTGGCGACAACAACAAGCCGCTTAAGACCCGCACGGGCGACAACGTCAGGCTCAAGGACCTCCTGGACGAGGCCGTCGAGCGCGCCTATGCGCTCGTGACCGAGAGGAGCCCCGACTTCCCGGAGGCCGAGCGCCGGATGATCGCCGAGGTGGTCGGCGTGGGCTCGGTCCAGTACGCCGACCTGTCCCAGAACCGCGCGAGCGACTACCTCTTCACCTGGGAGAAGATGATCTCGCTGGACGGCAACACGGCGGCCTACCTCCTCTACGCCGTGGCGCGGGTGCGCTCGATCTTTCGCCGCCAGAATCTCGGGATCGGCGAGGCCTCCACCGAGGCCGCGGCCGACGTCTTCCAGACACCGGCCGAGATCGCGCTCGCGCGCCGCCTCGTCAAGTTCGCGGACGCGATCCGCCTGGCGACCGAGACCCTCTGTCCCCACTTCCTCTCCCTCTACCTCTACGAGCTGGCGGGCGAGTTCAGCACCTTCTACACGGCGGACAAGGTGATCGTGGACGAGCCGGCCGTGCGCGCGAGGAGGCTGCTTCTTTGCGCGAGGACGCTCCTCATCCTCGAGACCGGCCTCGGGCTCCTGGGTCTTCGCACCCTGGAGAGGATGTAGAGCAGGCCGGGACAAATCACGCTTGCCGATCCGGCGGCCGGCAACCACCCTGCCCCCACATGGCGACTCAGGAATACTACATCCGGGAGGCCTCGGAGAGCGAGGCCCGGGGACCGTACAACCTTGAGCAGCTCGTCTCGCTCGCCGAGACAGGCCAGGTCACCATCGACACCCTCTGGTATGACCCCGCGGTCGAGGACTGGGCGCTGATCGGCAACAGCGACACGCTGAAGGCCACGCTCTTTCCCGAGAAGCGAAAGCTGCGCATGAAGGCCAAGGAGGCCGCTCCGGTCGTGAAGAACCTCGACAGCCTGGCCCCGATCACCGTCCAGGACATGCTGGCCGGCGCCGAGGGCCGCACCTCCGAGACCAAGGACAAGGTCGACCCGAAGATCATGCAGGCTCACGCCGCACGCATCGGCATGTGGTCTGCTGTCCTCTGCCTGATCCTGGCCGCCGCCGGGGAGATTTTGCCCGCGGCCGACGTGATCGCGGCCTTGGACGTGCCGAAGATCCTCGGCCAACCCCTCGCGTTCCTGGGCGCCGCCGACCTCTTCATGGCCATCATGCTGGGCTTGGGCGTCGTGCAGTTCTACCCGCTCGTTCGCTTCCGCGCCTCCCTGGGCCTGGGCTTCTTCGGCCTGGTCTTCTTCACCCAGGGCCAGACGATCCCGATCCTCACGGTCGCCATGGCCTCGGTCGGCATGTACTTCGCGACGGTGTGGGTCGAGATGCTGCCGGTCCTCGTGGTCTCGGCGCTCGGCCTCCTGGGCTCGGCGGGAACCGCGTACTTCCTGCTGTCGGTCTGACCGGAATGTCCACGGGGAGCGGAACCGGCCTGGGCCGACTCTGGAACCGGGACATCTGGCAGGCGTCGCACCTCAACGACAATTCCCCGAGGGGATGGGCCTATGCGTTCCTGCGCGTGGTCTCGACGACCGCGACGACGTTCAGCGAGACGAAGACGGCGAGCCGCGCGGCGGACCTGAGCTTCAGCTCCCTCCTCGGCCTGGGGCCCCTGATCGCGATCGCGATGCTCGTGGCCTCCACCCTTTTTGGGGAGCGCGACCCCAACCTCGCGGTCAACGCGCTGAACCGGCTGATCAGCTTCGTCGCCCCTCAGCTCGACCAGTATGAGAAGCTGAACAACGCGACCGCCGTCACGGTGAATCCGGACCTGGTCGAGATGATCAACGGCTTCATCAGGGGCGCGCGCTCCGAGACCGCGGGCGTCGTCGGTGCGATCCTCCTTGTCACGATTGTCCTCCTGCTCTTCAAGTCGATCGAAGACGCCTTCAACGAGATCTGGGGCGTGCGCCGCGGCAGGACGCTCATCAAGCGCGTGGCCTTCTACTGGACGATCCTGACTCTCGGCGGCATCCTTTTCTTCGCCTCCGTGGCGCTCCTCGGCGCCGGCGCCTTCGTGAACGTCTTCGTCGGGAAGCTGCCGTTCGGCTCCGAGATCGTGCGGCTGCTTCGCTGGTCGCTGCCCTCGTTCTCGTTCGTCGTCCTGGTGGGCATCCTGACGGTGTTCTACCGGGCGATCCCGAACACACGGGTGCGCTGGTCGGCGGCGGTGTGGGGGGCGTTCGTCGTGGCGCTCCTCCTGACGGCGAATAACTTCCTGCAGTTCCTCTATCTCAAGCGCGTGCTCCTGACCCGAAGTCTCTTCGGCTCCCTGGGAATCATCCCGGTCCTCATGTTCGGCCTCTACATTTTCTGGATGTTCGTGCTGGTGGGGGGACAGATCAGCTACGCCGTCCAGAACGTCCACGTCAGGAACAGCCGCCTGGCCTGGGGCAGCCTGAGCGCCTCCAACAGGGAGAGGCTCTCGCTGGCGGTCCTGATGGCGATCTGCCGGCGCTTCTACGCCTCCGAGCCCGCGGAATCAGTGGCGGAGATCTCGACCGCCGTGCGGCTGCCGGCCCAGGTCGTCAACGAGTGCCTGAACCGGATCGTGGATGCGGGCTACGTGACGGCGGTGCCGCCGGCGCCCGGTTCGGCGTCGACCGAGGTGGTCTACCAGCCGGCTCGCCCCCTCTCCAGGATCACGCTCTTCGACTTCAAGGTGGCCGCCGACAACCTTGGCGCGACGCCCGCGGGCGATCCCCTGGAGCGGCTGGACCCAGTCGTGCGGCAGTTCGCGGAGGCCTCCGAGCTTGCGGGCCACGACGGCTTTTTCGGAAAGTCGGTCGAGGAGCTCCTGGCTGCGGAGAATCCCCCCAATTAAGCGTTGCCAGCTCCCTGGGGCGGCCTAGCCTCAGATCCCCTTTACCCAAATGATTTCCTGGATCCAGCGCACCTTCCAGCACCACTTCCGCCTCATCTTCTCCGTCCTCCTGGTCGGCATGGTGATCCCTTTCATTTTCACGATCGGCTCGACGCCCGGCATCGGCCGGCCCGACCACAAGACGGCGGACCGCGACTTCTTCGGCCACAACCTGCTCTCCCGGGATGACAACACCCAGCTGGTGAGCGACACGCGCATCAGCGCCGAGCTGCAGTACGGCTCCGAGGCGACCCCGGACCAGATCCAGTTCTACATGCTCCAAAGGGTTGCCGCGAAGCACCTTGCCGATGAGCTGCACCTGCCGGACCCGACCCCGGCCGACATCACGACCTTCATCAAGACGCTGCGGATGTTCGCGGGGCCCGACGGACAGTTTGACGTCGCCCGCTACGACCAGTTTCGCAGCTCGTTCAAGGCCGGCTCCTCGGTCACCGAAGGCGATATTGCGCGCGTGATCGCCGACGATGTGCGCATGATCCGCCTGCAGCGCCTGCTCGCGGGCCCGGGTTTCGTCCTTCCCGCAGATGTGAAGGAGATCCTGACCCGCGGCGACACGACCTGGACTCTCGCCACGATCACGACCGACTACGCCTCCTTCCAGCCCGACACCACGGTCTCGGACGCGGAGCTCGCGAAGTTTTTTTCCGACAACACCTTCAGGTACACGGTCGGCCCGCGCGTCGTCGTCGACGCCGTGCAGTTCCCGCTCACGCAGTACATCGCCCAGTCCAGCGTGACGGACCCGGAGGTCCGCGCGTTCTATGATTCCAACCCCGCCCGCTTCCCTAAGCCGGCCGCGGCCAAGAGCGTCACGACCGCTTCCGATCCCACGAAGGACTTCGAGGCCGTGAAGACCGAGGTCAAGGTGGCGCTCCTGGCCGAGAAGGCCCGTGAGGCGGCCACCAAGGCGGCCTCGGACCTCGCGTTCGGCCTCTACGACGGCAAGGTGACCCGCGATTCGGTGGGGCAGTACCTCGCCTCGCACAACCTCAAGGCCCAAACCCTGGCCCCCTTCACCGCTGAGGCCGGCCCGGCCGAGTTCGGCGGCGACAAGCAGCTCGCGGGCGCGGCGTTCCAGCTGAGCGCCGAGCGCTTCTACTCCGAGGGCCTGCCGACCCAGAACGGCGCCGTCGTCTTCATCTGGAAGGAAGTCGAGCCTTCGCGTGAGCCCGCGCTTGCCGAGATCCGCGAGAAGGTCCGCGCCGACGCCATCGACAACAAGCGCCGCGTGGCCTTCGTCGAGTTCGGCCGCGTCCTGAAGGCCGGCATCCAGCGCCGCATGAGGGAGGGCGCGTCGTTCGACGCCGCCGCCCAGCAGGCCGCCGGATCGACCAAGATCGCGATAAAGACCTATCCCGCCTTCACGCTGCGCTCCCGCCCGAAGGACCTCGACCCGGCCGTCCTGGGCTCGCTCGAGACCCTCGACAAGGGCGGCATCTCCGACATGGAGGCCGCGGCCGACAAGGGCGTCCTGGTCTACGCGGTAGACAAGAAGCTGCCCGCCGTGAACGAGACGAACCCCCTCTACGCCCAGACGAAGCTCCAGCTCGCCGACACCTTCGCCAGGACGACGACGACGACGGAGATGCGCGAGATCGTGGACAACGAGCTCAAGCGCACCGAAGCCGCAGCCCCCGCGAAATAAGGCCCTGGAGGGGCCGCCGCTCAACCGCTAGTTTTGACCGTACCTCGGTCTGGCCTGCCGCACGTAGAAAAAGAGTAACTTTGGGCACGCCAGCCGTGTTCATTAGGGCATAACAGCTGCATCCCTTCCACTCATGTCCCGATTCCTCACCCGCACAGGCATAGCCCTGGTATGCCTCGCATCGCTCGTTTCGGCCCGGGCGGCCGATGAGACCCCGGCGCCCTTCGCGGCGCTTGGGGGCGCCCAGCCCGCCGTGGACCTGTCGGGCCAGGTGACCCTCCAGGGCAGCATCGCCCAGGCCCTTTCCCGGAACTTCGCGGTACGCATCCAGCAGTTCACGGTTTTCGAGGCGGTGGACAACGTCGACATCCAGACCGCGATGTTCGAGCCGACGTTCAACCTGAACGTGAACAAGCAGGTGAGCCAGGAGGCAACCGACCAGGTGAGCATCACAACGGTCCCCTACTCCAATTACGCGACCGAGACGGCGGCCTTCACGGTGAACGACACGCTGCTGACCGGCGGCACGGTCGGCGTCGGCTACAGCATCGTGAGGAGCGACTACACGCCGTCCTTCGGCCCCCCGAACCCCGCCTATTCGGCCAGCCCGACGATCACGATCACCCAGCCCCTCCTCCAGGGTGCCGGCACGGACTACAGCAGGGCCTTGATCGAGAGCGCCCGCCTGGGCGTGAAGATCTCGAACCTGAACTTCAGGAGCACGGTCCTGACGATGATCTTCAACGTCGAGACCACCTACTACAACCTGCTCTACCAGCGCGAGCAGTACAAGGTGCAGGCCGACCAGCTCAAGCAGGCCCAGCAACTCCTGGACGAGAACACGACCAAGCGTGAGACCGGAGTCCTGACGGACCTTGACGTCATGAACGCGAGGGCCGGCGTCGCCGCGGCGAAGAACCAGCTGATCCTCGACATGCAGGCCGTCCACAACAGCGAGGACAGCCTGCTCCAGCTCCTGGGCGACAGGCAGTTCACGACGACGGTCGGCGAGGTCCAGTTCCCCGATGTCGGCGAGCCCGAGGTCTCCTTCGCCCGCTCCTACAAGCTGGCGCGCGACAACGGCCCGAACCTCGCGGTGGTCCAGGCGACGATCGACCAGTTCAAGCTGGCGGCGCTTAGGGCGCGCAGGAATTCCCTTCCCGAGCTCAACGTGAACGGCGGCTACGGCTACGGCTCGTACACCGGCACGCTCGGCGACGCGGTCCAGGGCCCGTACAATGGCTACAACTGGACGGCTGGCATCACGCTTAGCATTCCGTGGGGCATGAAGGCCGCCCGCGCCACCTATCACCAGGCCCTCTCGCAGGTCCACAGCCAGGAGGTTGCGTACGACCAGGCCGACCAGGCGCTCGTCGTGAACATCCGCGCGGCCGTCCGCGGCGTGGAGACCAGCACCCAGACCGTCCACTCCTCCGCGGAGAACGCGACCTACGCCAACAAGGCGTACGAGCTGACGAAGGCCCAATTCGACGCCGGTCTTGCAACAAGCTACTTGGTGCTCCAAGCTCAGAACACTCTTGAAACCGCCCGCGTCAGTGAGTTGCAGGCGAAGGTCAATCTGCTCGTGGCGGTCGCAAACCTGCGATTCTTCGAGGGCAGTTCACTGCAGCTCTACAGAATCAACCTTCCTGAATAGAGGATCCGGCCGCCAGGCCGGCTTCAGCCTCGTCGAGATGTCGGTGGTGGTGCTCATCATCGGTATACTCGCGGCCGCTTCCGTGCCGGCGCTGAAGAAGAACGCCCAGAACGCCCGCTCGAGCGCGGTTATGAACGACCTGCGCGTCTTCTCGGGCGCTTTCCAGGCATACGCCCAGGAGCACGGCGACTGGCCCCCGGGCGGGACCGACCCCGGCACATTTCCCGCCGGCATGGAGGGGTACCTGGGCCAGACCAACTGGACCCGCACCTCGCCCATTGGGGGCAACTACCAGTTCACGACGCAGAGCCCGCAGGCAGGCGGACGGTACGCTGCCGTCATCATCATTGCCTCCACTGCGGGCAACCCGGTCTCCCCTGACTTCAACCAGTTGTCGGACATCGACACGAAGCTCGACGACGGCAATCTCGCCGCCGGCAATTTTTTCCTCGGATACCGCAATTACCCGGTCTTCGTGTTGGAGCACTAAATGTACCGAGTAACCAGCTCTCATCTCGGGCCCGACGCACGGAGGACGCGCGCGGCGTCAGAGAACATGGACAGGGGCGAACTGAGCGCGGCGGAGCTGACCGTTCTCCTGGACGCCTTTGTCGACATCGACCCCGCCGACAACGAGGAGCATGATCCGAACATCGTGGTCGTCGGCCGGGGCGCCAAGCTGATCATCAGGACGAGCCGCGGCCGCCTCCAGGTCTACGACGTGCGCGACCATGCCGCACCCGCCCTGGAGATGTCGGTTTCCGCGATCCTCCAGCGCCTCGACAAGACGGTCGAGACCACCTCCCCGTTCGCCGTCGAGGAACCCATGCCCGCACCGTCGGCGCCCCACCGGGGCATCGCCTTCGCGATGCTGATCGTCGGCCTCTGCCTGAACGGCTACATCCTCTACTCGGTCTTCTACGTCGAGAGCGTGAACAAGAAGGTCGAGGTGAAGCTGCTCTCCGATGCGACAGAGATGAAGATCAAGGAGCAGGCCCTGTCCGGCGTGTACGCGACCGGGTCCCGCACGGGCGACCGCGTAATCGAGGTGGACGCCTACGGCCAGATTCGCTTCTACGAGATCGGGGCAAAGGGCCCGATCAATGACTCCAAGGACACCTACAGGGTCGGCCGCCACGACGGCACGATGTGCCTTACGACCGACGACAGCGGCGTCGTGGACCTGGTCGGCGAGACGCTCGTCTACTACCGCGACGTCTACCAGCGACGCAAGCAGGCCTCACCCTAGGAACAGCGCCGCCGGGTCCGTGAGGGCCGATGCGTCCGTCACGGGGTGGGCAGGAAGCTGGGTCCGGAACCAAGTGCGCTGCTTCTTCACGAGGGCGCGTGTGTCCTTGGCGATCATGGCGCCCAGGGTCTGCGGGGGGGACTTCCCCTCTATGACGTCCAGCGTCTCCCTGTAGCCAATGGCCCTGGCGGCGCTTCGGTTTGAGGCAAGCCCCGCCGCGGCAAGCCTTCTGACCTCGTCCACGAGGCCGTCCCGGAGCATCGCCTCGACGCGCGCCTCGATCCGGGCGTCGAGGTCCGCGGGCCCGCGGTCGATCCGCGCCAGGCGCACGTCCCACGCGGCAAACGCGGAAGGCACTTTTCCGAATTCCTCCGCCAGCTCCGCAAGGGTGCGTCCCGACGCGATGCACCGCGCGAGGGCGTTCGCCACCCGCCTCGGGTTGTCAATGTCCAGGGCGCCAAGACCCGCGGGATTGAGCGTCGAGAGCTCGTCGACGACGGCGGCCAGTCCCCTTGAGTCCAGGATCGCCGCGACCTGCTCCCTGACCGCATCCGGCACCACAACGCCGTCGGCCACCGGGGCAAAGAACGACCTCAGGTAAAAGCCGCTGCCCCCGACCACGAGGACGGCCTTGCCCCTGGACGTGATCTCCTCGGCCGCGGACAGCGCCATGGCGGCGTACACGGCGGCGTTCATGGGCTCCGAAACATCGCGGATGTCGATCAGGTGGTGGCGCACGCGCGAGAGTTCCGCCGCCGAGGGCTTCGCGGTGCCGATGTCCATCCCCCTGTAGAACAGGAGGGAGTCGCAGGAAATGATCTCAGCGGAGTTCGCCTCGGCCCAGCGCAGGGCCCACTCCGTCTTCCCGACGGCCGTGCAGCCTGTCAGGACGTGGAGCGTGCGCCCGTGGACCGGGGCCGCCGTCACGTCCCCTTTTGGGTGTCCCACGCGGCGACGACCCTGTTTCGCCCCGCCGCCTTCGCCGCATAGAGAGCGCTGTCGGCCGCCGCAAAAAGGTCAGTCGAGCTCGTCCCGTCCGAAGGGAACTCGGCGACGCCCGCGCTGGCCGTGACCTTGAGCGAGCCGCCGGCAAATTCAATCGGGGCGGCGCACACGGAGGCTATGGCCCTGCGGGCGACGTCGAGCGCCCCCTCGCGCCCCGTCTGCAGGAGCACAAGCGCGAACTCCTCGCCGCCGATGCGGGCCGCCCTGTCCACGGTGCGGACGGAGGCCGCGATGCGCCTCGCAGCCTCGCGCAGCACCGAGTCACCCGCGGCGTGGCCGTGGGCGTCGTTGATGGCCTTGAAGAGGTCGAGGTCCACAATGACAAGCGACAGGGAATGCCCGAAGCGCTTCGCACGCTCCTCCTCCTCGGTGAGGATCCGGTCGTACTCCCGGCGGTTTAGGAGTCCGGTCAGCTGGTCCCTTGTCGCCAGGCGCCTAAGCGCCTCTAGCGTGTCCGCCTGGTTCCTCGCGTAGCGCAGCGAGCGCTCAAGCGAGGCCGGCGAGATCTCGCCCTTCACGAGGTAGTCAAGAGCCCCGGCCTCCATCGCCTGGATGTCGACGTTGTCGGCCGACTCGGCCGTCAGGAACACGATCGGCGTGCGGCAGCCGCCCTGCGTGGCCTCGCGCAGCAGCTGGAGCCCGTCGCGGTCGTCAAGACGGTAGTCGAGGAGGCATGCCGCGTAGACGCCCGACATGAGCTTTGCCAGGCCGTCATCGTAGGTCTCGGCCCAGTCGAGCTCATGCATGCCCCCCTTGAAATTCTTGAAGTGGGCCTGGAGGATCCGGAATTGCAGCCGGTCGTCGTCGATGACAAGTACCCGGCTCATTTCTTTGCGGTGCCCGCGACCAAGTCGGCGACCTTGCGCCCGAGCTCAGGGGCTATTGCGGCGCGCGCACCCAAGCCGTCCCTGATCACGTTGACCAGGGCGCTGCCAACCACCACGCCGTCGGCGAGTGCCGCTACCTGGGAGACCTGCTCCCGGGTTGAAATGCCAAATCCCACCGCGATCGGCAGGGCCGTGTGCGCGCGGATCCGGGCCACGGCCTCGGCGATGCCGCCCGCGACCTGGGCGCGGACGCCCGTCACACCCTCCCTGGAGACATAATAGATGAATCCCGTCGCGGCCTTCGCGATCTTCGGAAGGCGGGAATCAGGGGTCGTCGGCGCAACGATGCAGACCGTGTCGATGCCGTGGGTCTTGCAGGCCGCCTCGGCCTCGCCCGACTCCTCGGGAGGAAGGTCCAGGATCAGGATCCCGTCCACGCCCGCGGCCTTGGCCGCCTTCACGTAGGCGTCGACGCC
The DNA here is from genome assembly GCA_035656555.1 of Opitutaceae bacterium. GTDB lineage: Bacteria > Verrucomicrobiota > Verrucomicrobiia > Opitutales > Opitutaceae > Palsa-1447. Next base: position 1,288 of record DASRSJ010000161.1, on the reverse strand, counting down.
ATTGGAGAAGACGAGGTTGTAATAGGTGTAGAAGACGATCGGCACCTCGCTGGACTCGCGGATGCGGCGCACGAGCTCGAAGACCTTCGCGCAGGTCATCCCCGACTCCAGGGCCCTCTGGGCCGCCAGCTGGTTCGTGAGGCCGTCGGCCAAGGGGTCGGAGAAGGGAACGCCAAGCTCCAAAACATCGGTGCCGGCGGAAACCACGGCCTTGCACGCCGCGAGAGAAGTCTCGAGGTCGGGATCGCCCGCGCAGAGGTAGGCGACGAACGCCGCCCTGTTCTGTGCGCGGGCCTTGTCGAAGGCGTCACGGATGCGTGGCATTGAAGGCCCTTTCAAGCGCAATTTGGTCCCTCACGCCACCGAAAACTCGACGAGCACGGGCCGGTGGTCGGAGAGGAAGGACCGGACGACCTCGCTCTTGACGGCCTTGCAGCCGGGGGGGACAAAGATGAAGTCCAGGGCCCTGCGGGGCATGGGAGAGGGAAAGGTGGCGCCCATCACGGGGTGAAGGCTGTAGTCGCCGTAGTCGTTCAGGTGGCTGAAGAGCGATGCCGTGGCGTCGTCCCCCGTGTCGGGCGTGTTGAAGTCGCCGCAGACGATCGGGGGAACCGCCCAGTTCCCGCCCCGCTCGCGCTCCTTCTGCCTGAGCCAGTGAACGAGATGGTCCAGCTGGACCATCCGCTTCTGCCGCGAACTGAAGTGGAGGTGCAGGTTCACGATCGGCACCACCTTGCTGCCCACCTTGATCTCGGTGAAAAGGAAGCCCTTCTCCCCCACCTTGCTCTTGCCGAAGACGATCGTCTCGGTCTCCCCGATCGGGAATCGGGACAGGATCGCATTGCCGTAGCAGAGGTTCATCAGCCCCGACCTCCGGTTGTTGATGCCAAAGGCCGCGTGGGGGAATCCAGCATGGGCGCGGAGGTAGTCCAGGTGATCGAAGCTACCGGCCCAGATGGAGCACTCGTCGATCTCCTGGAGGGCCACCAAGTCGGCCCCGAGCTTGCCCAGAAGGTCCGAAATGCGTCTCAGATTGAGCCTTAGTTTGCGCGACGAAGTGAACCCCTGGATCGGGGTCAGTCCGCGCCCGTGCGCTATGTTAAATGTCACTAGCCTAAGGCGCTGCGTGGACACCCGGGGACCCTAAGCCATGTCCCGGCGGTACTCAACCGGGAAACGGGTTGACAGGGGTTTGCGGGGGCGGGAAAGTTAACGTTCCTCAGTTCATACGGCGGTCATAGCTCAGTTGGTTAGAGCACAAGATTGTGAATCTTGGGGTCGCGGGTTC
>DASRSJ010000160.1:0-14190 GCA_035656555.1 Opitutaceae bacterium | reverse complement strand
TTCTGCTGCTCCTGCTGATCCTTGTCTGACTTGGACTGCTGGTCCTTCGCATTCTGGTCCTTCTGGTCATGGCCCTGCTTGTCGTCCTTTTTTTGGTCCTGCTTCTGATCCTGCTTCTGGTCCTTGTCCTTATCCTGGTCCTGTTTCTGGTCCTTCTTCTGCTGCTGGTCCTTCTTATCCTCGGGCTTCGCGAGAAGCGCCTCAAGCTGCTCTTTCATCTTCGGCCAGTCGGAGGCCTTCGCGTCCGCCTGCCGGCCGTTCTCGACGGCGCGGAGCGCGTCGCGCACCGGCCCCTCGGGAACCTGCTGGCCCGCGGACTTGATATGCTCTCCCCAGGTGACTGTCTCTCCTCCCAGTTCGGCCCAGTCGAGCGCGCTGCAGTTGTCCTGGCCGGAGAGGCGCCCGACGATCTTGGAGAGCGTGGACGCGGGATCGGGCGCCGCAGCGGCGGGGGAGGCGGCTTGCAGGTTGGCAGAGAGGAGGAAGGCGCCGAGGAGGAGCGCGACGACGGCGGGAACGGTCCCGGTCTTCGGCTTCGCGGGCGCGTTCAGGCGTATCTCGCGGGCCTTCGGCTTCACGGGGAACTCGAGCCAGAAGCTCGCGACAAGGCAGAGGAGGGCCTGCGCAAGCGCCCACTGGTAGCGCTCGGCGTACCTCACCGTGTTGTGCTCGACAAAGCGCCCCTTCTTTCCCTGGTCGACCGTGTCTGAGAGAACCTTCGGCAGGTCCACCCAGTCGCTCGCGTCGTGGTAGACCCCGTGAGTCGCGCTCGCGAGGTCGCGCAGCGTGGTGCCCTCGAGTTTCGACATGACGACGGCCCCGTTCTCGTCCTTCATGAAGCCGCCAGATCCGTCGGGGATCATCCCTCCGCCGCGGGTCCCGACGCCGAGCCCGATGACGCGAATGCCCTTCTTCGCGAGGTCCGGAATCCGGTCGTGCCAGTTGTCGTCCGTGGCCTCGCCGTCGCTAAGGACGATCAGGTAGCGGTCGGCCGCGCCGGAGTCGCCGAAGGCCTCGAGCGAGGTGTCGATCAGCTTGCCGTAGTTTGTGCCGCCCTCCGGCAGGAAGTCGGGCCCCAGGGTCGGCAGGAACTCCCGCAGGATCTCGTAGTCGGCGCTAATCGGCGACTGCAGGAAAGAGGTTCCGGAGAAGACGACCAGGCCCACGCGCTCGCCCTTTAGGTGGTCGAGGAGCGACTGGATGAGAAGCTTCGAGCGGTCCAGCCGCGTCGGCTTCACGTCCGGCGTCAGCATCGAGCGCGAGAGGTCGAGTGCGATCACGATCTCGCGGGACTGGTCGAACACGGGCTCGTCGAGGCGTCCCCACTGGGGGCGCGCGAGTGCGACGATGCCGAGCGCGATGCCGAAGCAGAGGAGGATGCGCCGCCTGGCGGTCGGAAGGTTCGTGGAGGAGTCGGGGGAGAGCGTGACCGTGCTCATGCCGGCCTCGGCCCTCAGGATCTTCGGGTGCGTGGACGCCGAGGCTCCGCGCGTCCTTAGTAGCTCCCATGCGAGGAGCCCTGCGGGAAGGACGAGCAGCCAGAGGAGATGGGGGAGCGCGAAGATCATCGCGGTCTGGAGAGCCACGCCCCGGCGCTAAAGAGGGCGAGGCCCGGTATGGCCAGGTAGCTGAAGAGCTCGGTCGTCAGCAGGTAGCTCTTCGACTGGAACTCGATCTTCTCGCTGGCGTCGATCGACTTGAACGCGCCCTCGATCGTGTCGGTTTCGGCGGCCCGGTAGAAGTGGCCGCCCGTCGTGTCGGCGATCTCGCGCAGCGCGCCCTCGTCGAGGTCTGCCGGCACCCAGCTGTAGGAGATCTTCTTCCCGTTCTCGTCGAAGTTCGGGTAGGGCACCATGCCGTCCTTGCCGGCGCCGACCGTGTAGATCGGGATGCCGCGGGCCTTGGCGAGAAGGGCGGACTGTGTCGGCGTGATGACGCCCATGTTGTTCGCGCCGTCCGTTAGGAGCACGATGAAGGCGCCCTTCCTGCGGCCGCCCTCCTCCTTGTCGGCCTGGTCGAGGCGTGTCAGGGCCACGCCGAGCGCGTCGCCGATGGCCGTGCCGTCCTTGATTAGGCCAATCTTCACGCGCTCAAGCTGGCGGGCGAGCCACGCGTGGTCGGTCGTGAGCGGGGAGAGCGTGTAGGCCTTCGAGGAGAAAAGGACCACGCCGATGCGGTCGGAGGTGCGCTTCTCGATGAAGGCCTGGATGACGGGCTTGATCGCCTGGAGGCGGTTGATGCGCTCGCCGTCCTTCTCGTAGTCCTCGCTCAGCATCGAGCCGGAGAGGTCGACGGCCAGCATGATGTCGTAGCCCTGCGAGCGGACCTCCTTCTTGTCCTCGACGCTCTGAGGGCGCGCGAGGGCGGCCACGACGAGGACGAGGCCGGCCACGGCGCAGCCGGCGGTCCACTGCGAGGCGCCGGCCAGGGACGTGCGCTGCCATGCCGCCGCGAAGGGGACCAGGAGGACCGGGACCTTGGCGCGGCCGCGCACCCAGACGATCAGCGGGATCAGGAGGAGCGCGAGGAACCAGAGCGGGTCGGCGAGCCTGAAGCTCGAGTCGGCGAGGGGAAGAAGGTCCATGGCCACGCGCATCCTTAGATTCCGCGACCGCCGCCGGCCTTCATCCTGGTGTGAAAGAACCTGACGAGCGCCTCGAACCTGTCGTCGGCCGTGCTGACGACAAGCCGGCTCAGGCGGTCGGGGAAGAGTGCATCGAAGGCGTTCTCGCGCTTCATGCGCCAGTCCGCGTGCGCGGCCCTGTCCGCGGCGGAGCCCTCAAGAGTCACGAGGCGCGCGGACGCGGGGTCGTAGGCCGTGATGCGGCCGGACTTCGGCAGCTCGCGCTCCCAGGGATCGTCGATCCTGAAGCCCATCGTCTGGTAGCGGCGGCGAAGGACGACCCAGCCCTCCGGATCCTCGCGCGGGGGAAAGTCGCCGAGCCAGAGGAGGACGCTGTGCTTCGGGGCCGCGCGGGCGACAAAGCGCCAGGGAATCTCGGGCGTCTTGGCGTCGGGAAGCGGGGCCGGCCGGCCGATGAGGGTGGCGGCCGCGTGCATGATTGCGCCCCTGCCGCGGACGGGCTCCCTGAATACGGGTCCGTCGGGAGTCGCGTGGACGAAGCCGACCCGGTCGCCGTTCACGGCGCCGAGCAGCATGACGAGCCCGGCCAGCTCAAGGAGCGCCTCCCTCTTGGAGTGCGTGCCCGAGCCGAAGTTAAGCGTCGGGGAATCCTCGAGGACCAGGAGGAGCGTGACCTCGCGCTCCTCGACGAATTTTTTCCTATAGGGTTCACCGAGGCGGGCGGTGACGTTCCAGTCGATGTCTCGCACGTCGTCGCCGAACTCGTAGCGCACCACCTGGTCGAACTCCATGCCGCGCCCGCGGAACGCCGAGCGGTACTCGCCGCTCAGGATGTTCTCCACGGCGTGGCGCACGCGCCACTCCAGCTGCCGCAGAAGCGCCAGCGGGTTGCCGGGCTGGGTGGGGGCAGGGGCCATCAAACGGACGGGACGGGAGTGGAGGCGATGACCTGCGCGATGACGGTGTCGGAGGTGATCTCCTGGGCCTCGGCCTCGTAGGTGAGGCCGATGCGGTGGCGAAGGACGTCGGGGGCGAGCTCCTGGACAAGCTCGGGCGAGAGGTAGTCCAGGCCCCTGAGCCAGGCGAGCGAGCGGCCGGCCTGGAAGAGGGCGAGGGACGCGCGGGGCGAGGCGCCGAAGTTGAGCTTGCGGGTGCCGGCGTCGGCAGATTCCGCGAGGGCGCGCGTGGCGCGCACGAGGGAAAGGATGTAGTTCTGAACCACCGGCGCCACGTGGATCCTGTCCACCTCGGCGCGAAGGGCCAGGAGCTCCGGCCCGCTCGAGACGGAGGTCAGCGCCGGCTGCTGCGTGATCTGGCCCCAGCGCTGCATCATCGCGGCCTCCTCTGAGGCGCTCGGGTAGGCGACCAGGAGTTTGAAGAGGAACCGGTCCGTCTGCGCCTCGGGGAGCGGATAGGTGCCTTCCTGCTCGATGGGATTCTGGGTCGCCATGACGAAGAAGGGGCTGGGAAGGGCGTGCGTCTCGCCTCCGATCGTCACCTGCTTCTCCTGCATGGCCTCAAGGAGCGCGCTCTGCACCTTCGCGGGCGCGCGGTTGATCTCGTCCGCCAGGAGGAGATTCGCGAAGACCGGGCCCCTGTGCGGGCTGAACTCGCCGGTCTTCGGCTGGAAGACCATCGTTCCAACGACATCGCTCGGGAGTAGGTCCGGCGTAAACTGGATTCGCTCGAACTGGACCCCGAGGGCGGCTCCCAGGGACTTTACCAGGAGCGTCTTCGCGAGGCCGGGCATGCCCTCCAGGAGGACGTGGCCCCCCGCGAGCAGCGCGACCAGAAGTCGCTCCACGGCTTGATCTTGGCCAATGACGGCCTTTCCAATTTCATCGCGGAGTTTCTGGGACCAGGCGGGACCTGAAGGCATAGTGTCTCGGGGTGTTGTCTAGAGTGAGGGAATGCTTGAAAACGTGGATTGAGGCTAGAGGGAACGGGACCTCCTCTGCGAGAAAATGGTTCCGTCAATCGAGCACTTCGACGGGGTCGCCGACCCGGATGACCCCGGTCTTCGACTCGTTCACAAGGTTCTGGCCGAAATTGACATGCGAATGCTCGGTGGCGTCCCTCCGGAAGGTGGCGAGCGTGCGCAGGGGTTCGACGCCCCGCTCGCCGGTCACCTGGTCGGTCGTCGTCATGATGCAGCGGGCGCTGGGTCCAAGCGCCCTGAAGACCACGTTGCCAATCCGGATGCGCTTCCAAGTATCCTCGGCGAAAGCCTCGCAACCGGCCAGGACCAGGTTCGTGCGGAAGCGGTCCATCGTGACGGGGCTCCCGCCATTCTTTCGAATCTTCTCGTTGAGGTTTTCGAGCGAGGCCTCGCTGATGACGAGGAAGGGGCAGGCGTCCGCGAAATGGGTGACCTCGTCGGGCTTGGCCAGGGGCTTGAGGACGGGGCGATTGAATGCCGGGCCTGCGCGAACGAGGCGGCACTCGACGCCGAGGACAAGTGAGAGCCATTCGGCGGCAGGATCGCCGCAGTCCTCCGCCATCAGCCTCTCGCTCTTCCAGACCCTGACGCTCATCAGCTTTGCGTCGGGATCCGGGTCGCGGCGCACGACCATGTCCGCGTATCCTTCGGTGCTGAGTGTCAGGGATTGTGCGCCGATCGTTGCGCCGACCCTGGCCATGCGGGTCACCGTGCGCTGGGTGAGAAAGCCGCCGGAGGGGTCAACGACCAGGAACCTGCGGTCGCCGACGGCGCCCATGGCATCGACTTCGGTCGAGCGCACCGCGAATCCGCGGAGCGACTTGACGGGGTGGATGTTGAGGCCGGAGAGGTGCACGCTCCCTCAGCCCTTGCGGATGATGTCGCGGACCTCGAGGTCCACGATCGGGATCTCGGTCAGTTCCTTGGCGCCCTTGGCGCCAAGCTCCGCGAACTTGCGGGCTCCCGGCGTCACGCTGCCCTCGAAGGAGCCGACGGCCTTGTTGAAGTTGCTGACGGCGCTGGAGAGCCCGCGGGCGGCGCTCCCCATGTGCTCGGCGAAGGTCGAGAGGCGGTCATTGAGCTCGCGGCCGAGCTTGCTCACCTCCTCGGCGCTCCGGGAGACGGCCTCCTGGCGCCAGCCGTAGGCCGCGGCCTTGAGGAGGGCGACGAGCGTCATGGGGGTAGCGAGAAGCACGCGGCGGTTGATCGCCCTGTCCATGATGGAGGGGTCCGACTCGATGGCGGCCGACATGAAGGAGTCGCCGGGAAGGAAGAGGACCACGTATTCCGGGGAGGGCTGGATCTGGGCCCAGTAGTCGCGGTTGGCGAGGGCCTCGATGTGGCCGCGGACCTTGGAGGCGTGCTCGCGAAGCTTCTCGAGGCGCCTGGCGGGGTCGGCCTCGACGGCCGCTTCGCGGAAGGCCTCGGTCGGCGCCTTCGCGTCGATGGCGATCCGCTGGCCGCCCGGAAGGGAGACGACCAGGTCGGGGCGGCCGATCTTTCCGGATGAGTCGGTAAACGAGGTCTGCTCGGAGAAATCGCAGTGCTCCATCATGCCCGCTAATTCCACGACACGGCGCAGCTGCACCTCTCCCCACGTGCCGGCCGTGCGCGTCGTGCTGAGCGCCGTCGAGAGCTTCGTTGTCTCCGAGTGCATCCGCAGCTGGGTCGTGTTGAGGGCCTCCAGCTGCTGACCGAGCTCGCCGTAGGCGCGCTCCCGCTTCTGCTCGAGTTCGCCGATCTTCTTGTCGACCTTCTCGAGGGACTCCTTGAGGGGCTTCACCAGGAGGTCGATGGCCTGCTGGCGCGTCGTCAGGTCGCCGGCGGACTTTTCGTGAAGCTGGGCGAAGGACTGCTCGGCGAGCTTCAGGAAGGCGTCGCTGTTCGTGCGCAGGGCAGCGACGGAGAGTTCCGCGAACTCGGCCTTCAGCCTCTCGTTGGCCGAGCGCAGCTCCGTCATCCTCGCCTCGCTCGCGGCCTTCTCGGCGGCGAGGTCCGCGTTGAGGGAGGAGTTCCTCGCGGAAAGCTCGGCGATCAGGGTCTTCTCGGCGGCGAGTTCGCCGGCCAGGCGGGCGTTGTCGGTGGCGGCGGAACGCAGTCGCTCGTCCAGTGCGCCCCTGCGGCTCCAGAGCGCGAGGCAGCCGATTCCGAAGCCCGCGAGGAAGAGCACGATGCAGAGGAGAGTCATGACGCGAGGAGGTTTGACAGTGCGGCGCTCCGTCTGCAAACACACATCATGTTCCAGCCGTGCCTGAACGGTGTAATTTTGGCCTGATGCTCACCGAGACAACCACCAGCCAAGACGGGGCCACACAACCCCGTAAGGTACTTGTCGTCGATGACGAATACGGTCCCCGCGAGTCCATCGCCTACACCCTGGCGACGTCCTTCTCGGTCGAGACCGCGGAGCGGGCCGCCGAGGCGCTCAAAAAGATCAAGGACCAGCATTTTCATGTCGTCGTTCTGGACATCAGGATGCCCGAGATGGACGGGATAAAGGCGCTGGAGGAGCTTCGCAAGATAGACCCCCACGTCTCCGTCATCATCCTCACGGGATACGGCATGCTCTCGACGGCCCAGCAGGCCATGGTCGGCGGCGCCAACCAGTACATGAGGAAGCCGCCGGACGTGGCGGAACTGATCGATGCCGTCCGCCACCAGGCCGAGGCCGCCCAGCTGCGCCGCCACCAGGCGAAGATGTCCGCGGACGCCATCCTCCTGAACGCGGCCCTGAAGAAGGAGATCGATTCAAACCAGCCCCAGATCTGGCAGGCGAGGGCCTCGGTCGAGCTGGTCCACGACCTCAACAACCCCCTCACGGTGGTGATCGGCTACTCGGCCCTCATGGTCGAGGAGGCTCACAAGCTGGCCGAGCAGAACCCGGAGATGGGAAGGCGCATGGCCGACTACGCCGTCATCGTGGAGAAGGCGGCCGAGTACTGCCACCACCTCTCGGAGAACTGGAGGACAGCCTCCAAGAAGATGGCTGAGTTCACGATCATCGATCTCGTGGCTGTGGCCTTCGAGGTGAAGCAAGTGATCTTTTTCGGCAGCCCCGTCGTCCAGATCTCCGGCACGACCGAGGCGTGGATCAACGGCTCGAAGTACGAGATCATGAGGGTGTTCCAGAACCTGCTTAAGAACTCAATCGAGTCCGGAGCGTCCCGGGTCAGCGTCGACTTCTCGGCAAAGGGCACAAAGGCGACCGCGACCATCACGGACAACGGCCCGGGCATGGACGAGGACCGCATCCACCGCGCGATGCACGGCGGCTTCACGAGCAAGGAGAACGGCACGGGGCTTGGCCTAAGCATCTGCAGGCACCTGACAGCGTCCCATGGCGGAGAATTTGCGATCGAGTCCGAGCCCGGCGTCGGGACCACCGTGAAGCTGACCTTCCCGGCTCTGGAGAGGAAATGACACATCCCTCGGCCTAATCGGGCATGGGCAACGCAAAATTGACCGGGCAAATCGAGTGCGCGTGGCCCGCGGGTTTTGGATCATGGGCCAGCCGGGTCGAGGCCTCGCCAACTCTGTGCCGCTCCGAGCGCGATGTGCCGTGGCGGCTTCGCCCCCCGGGGATCGAGGAAGTCAGGCAGGTGGTGATGGAGGCGGCCCGAAATCGCACGCCGCTCTGGCCAATCAGCACCGGACGCAATTGGGGCTACGGCTCGCACCTTCCCGCCCGTGACGGCTCCGTGATCCTGGACCTCGGAGCGCTGGACTCAATCGGCGACCTCGACCGCCCGTCGCTCAGCGTGCGGATCGGCCCGGGTGTGACCCAGGCGGCTCTCCACGCCTATCTGCAGAGGAACGCGCCCGATCTGGCCCTGAATGTCACGGGCTCGGGCGGGACGACCAGCGTCCTCGGCAACGCGCTTGAACGCGGGATCGGCTACGGCGGGGAAAAGGATACGGAGGTGTATGCGATGGAGGTGGTGCTGGCGGACGGCTCGCTCGTCGGCCCGAGCGCCGGGAGGAACCACAAGTCGCGCACGCATCCCGCCGGGCTCTCCCAGGACGGGCTGTTCTTCCAGAGCGGTCTCGGGATCGTCGTCGGCGCCAGGATCCGCCTGCGCCTGCGCCAGGAGGCCGAGGAGGCGGTCGTGATTCAGGGCACCCTCGACGGTGTCATGGGGACCCTCAAGGCGGCCTACGACGGGAGGCTAATCCCGGTCCCGACGCACGTCTCCGAGCCGGGAAGGACGCAGCGCCTCGGATTTGGCATGCTGCGCAACCTCTGGCAGCGGGACCCGACGCCCGCCGAGGTTAGCGCCTGCTTCCCGGAGCACAGCACCTACAACGCCCTCTTTCCCATTTCAGGCCGTAGGAGGGTGGTGAATGCCACCTGGAAGGAGTTGAAGGCTGCGGCCGCCGGCGGGGTCAAATTCCGCAGGGCCGACTCCGCGAAGATCGCGGGTGCGGCGAAGTTGCTGGGCCTAGTCGGGGCGAAGAACGCGTCGACGCGCCTCCTGGCGATCCGACCGCTTCTCGCCCTCACGTGGGGCGAGCCGAGCGAGGTGGGGCTCGCGTCACTCGATGGCTACCGCGGCGGCGATCCCGACCGCGCGAGCCGAGGAGCGATCTATGGCAACGCCGTCTCAAGCGTGGGCGCCGACGAGGCGAGGCGCGCGTCCGGGATCGTGAGGAAACTCTGGAAGGACAGCGCCTTCACCTGGATCATCCTGGACAGCCGCTGCATGGTGACCATCTACACGCTTCATTTCGACGACGCCGACGCCTCAAAGGTGCACGCGGCGAACGCGGCAATCGTGGAGGAACTGACGCGCTGCGGGCTTCCCCTCTACAGGGCCGGCATCAACGTCCCGGTCCCCGTTGGGGCCGACCCCGTGGGCCGCCTGGTCAAGGAGGCGCTGGACCCGCTTGGCATCATCGCCCCCGGGAGGTACCCGTCCCCATGATGCGCCGCGTCAAGATTACGGGGCTTGGTCCGGTGACCCCCGCCGGGATCGGCAGGGAGGGCTTCTTCGCGGGCATCAACGAGACGAAGAGCCGCGTTAGAGAGATCACGCATTTTGACCCGAGGGTGGGGCAGGTGATCGCGGCGCACATGCCGGACTTCAAGCTGGCCGACTGGACCGACGCGGCCTTCAACCCGAAGCGGACGCCGAGGCAGACGCAGTTCGCCATCGTGGGAACGATCCTCGCCCTGGCCGACGCCGGGATCACGACCGCGGAGCTTCAGGGAATGAATCCGGTCGTCGTCAACGGGAGCGCGTTCCCGGACCCCGAGCTCACCTACCGCACGGTGGCGGGCTTCGTGACCAAGGGCCCCAGGCACGCGGTGCCGACGGCGATCGTCGACGCGGGCCCGAGCGCCATCACGGGCGCCGTCGCGAAGCTCCTCGGCACCAAGTGCAGGACGATCGCGCTGCAGAGCGCGTGCTGCGCGGGCCTGGACGCGATCGGCCACGGCGCCGAGATGATCGCGAGCGGGCGGGCCGACATCGCCTTCTGCTGCGGGACGGAGGCGCCGGTCTTCAACCAGCCGATGCTGGAGCTCGGCTTGATGAGGCTCTCGCCCAGGAACGCGAGGAAGCCGACGGAGATGGGCAGGCCCTTCGACCTCTGGAGGAACACGGGTGTCATCGGCGAGGGTGCGTGCGTCGTGGTCCTCGAGGCCGCGGACAGCCCGCGGGAAGCCTACGCCTGGATCGACGGCTACGCGTACGGCAACGACGACGAGGAGGGCATCAAGGGCAACGGGCTCATGGACACGATCCGCATGGCGCTCGCGAACGCGAACATGCACCCGTCCTCGGTCGACTACATCAACGCCTGGGGTCCCGGGCACTCCGAGATCGACGCCTCCGAGGCGTCCTGCCTCTGCGCGTTCTTCGGGGAGCGGATCACGCGGATACCCGCCGCGTCGCTTAAGGGCGCGATCGGCAACCCGCTGGCCGCCGCCGGCGCCATCCAGGTGGCGAGCGCGGCCCTGTCGCTCAAGACCGGCCGGATCCCGCCCACGGTCAACTGGGAGACGCCCGACCCGGAGTGCCCGCTTAACCTGAGCCTCGTGTCACGCGACATCGGCTGCTCGGTCGCCCTTGTCAACGCCCACGGCCTCTGCGGGACCAACGCCTCGATGGTCCTCTCGCGCGAATGAACCTGTCGCACCTGGTAGCCATTGTCGCCAGCTTCGGGGTGGGCTGCGTCGTTCTCTACATCAATCCCAAGCGGGCGATCAACAGGGCGTTCTTCCTCGCTTCGCTCAACGTGACGGCGTGGCTGATCAGCCTCACGTGGCTGACCGACAAGGGGAACACCAACCCGGAGTTCTGGATCCGCATGACGAGCGCCATCGGCGGCTTCATCCCGCTCATGCTGTGGGTCATCAAGGACGCGGCGATCGGCGGCAAGTTCGAGTGGGAGAACCTGAAGCGCGGATGGGTGTGGCTCGCCATCGCGGTCTTCATGGCCGCGATCTGCTTCTCGGACCTCTTCATCCCGGCCGGCTCGACCCGCAGCCATCCGCTGCGCGGCGTCGGCTGGACAATCTTCGCGGTCGTCAACGCCGCGGCGTACATCATCCTCCTCATCCAGTCGGTCCTGGACCTGGGAAAGGTCTCGGGCATCCAGAAGGTCGAGCTGCAAACCCTGGTCTTCGGCGGGTCGGCCGCGGGCTTCGCGCTGGTCGCCCTGACGGCGCTTGGTCCGATCATCGACATGCCGCTCCTGCCGCGGTCGCTGCCTGTCATCATTGTCGCCTTCTATTCCTTCACGGCGTGGGCGATCACGACCCAGAAGGTGTTCGACGGGCGCCATCTCTTCAGGAGCGCGCTTCGCCTCGGCCTTTCGGTGGGCGCCATCTCAGGGGCGATCGCGATCGCCATGTCGATCAGTCCCGACCAGGTCGCGAGGCCCGTTGTCGTCGTGGCCTGCGCGTCCCTCATCACGCTCGTCTACAACCGCTTCAACCTGCGCATCCTCAGGGCGACCCTGATCGGCGGCGACCGCGAGGAGGAGGGGGTGCGCTCGCTGCTCCTCGCGACCGGAAGGGACGAGTACGACTACGAGGTGCTCGTGAAGCGCTACAGCGCGATCCTTGCCAGCTGGGGGCGCACGGATCGCGCCTACTTCCTGACGTCATCCAAGGAATCCTACGACCAGGGGGATATCTCCATTCCGATCCTCTCGCCGGCGATGCAGGAGCTCCTGAGGGAGAAGTGGGCCACGCCGGAGAGCCTCTTCAGGCAGAGGGACGCGCAGGGACGCCGCGAGCTTGCGGCGCTCTTCGAGGCGAACCGCTTTGGCGTCATGATCTGCGCGCCGAGTGACGTCGTCACCCCGCCGTTCGTTATCGCGCTGAAAGGCCGCCGCGACCTGAGCCCCTTCACCTGGTCGGACATCAAGCAGCTCGACGAGTGGGCCGGCATCATCGAGAACTCGCTCTCCAGGATCAGCCTGACCCAGCAGGCCCGCGAGTCCGAGCAGCTGAGGACGGCCGGCCTTTTGGGCGCCAGCCTGGCGCACGAGATCCGCAACCCCCTCGTGACCCTGAAGACGATCGCGCAGTCGGCGCGCACGCGCTACAACGACCCTGATTTCAAGAGGCTCCTGATCGACCTCGTTCCGGCGGAGATTGAGCGCATCGAGGGTCTCGTGAGCGGCCTCATGGACCTGGGACGCCCCCAGTACCCGCACTTCGAGACCGTGAGCCTGAACGAGATCGTGGGGACAAGCGTTAAGCTTGTGCGCCCCAAGGCGCTCGACGAGGCCGTGAATCTGACGTGCTCCCTGGATGCCAATCCGGACGAGATCAACGGCGACCGCGCCTCGATCAGGCAGGTCATCCTGAACTTGGTCATGAACGCGATCCAGGCCGTCGCCGCCATGGACGTCGACCGGGAGGTCAATGTCAGGACGATCGCCACCAAGGGATCCGTGGTGCTCGAGGTGGCTGACAACGGTCCGGGTATGCCCGCGGAGGTCCGCAGCCGGCTATTCCAGCCCTTCACCACCAGCAACAAGACCAGCGGCATAGGCCTTGGCCTCGCCATCACGGCTGATCTTGTAAAATTACATCACGGACAAATATCCTTGGTAGAACGAGATGAAGCAGGCACAACATTTCGGGTAACCCTTCCATGTCAGCAACCTTCGTCCTAACCACCAAGGATCCCCAGTTGGAATCGGAATGGGCTAGACAGCTGCCCACGCGGCCGTTGGCCATTTCCGACGACGACCTCCTTGCCCGGGAGCTGCAGAGGCCGGGCGCCCGGGTTTGGATCCGGGACATAAGGGACGGCGGCGCGAACCAGGTGCCCCACGCGGACACGGTCATTATCGTGGTGGGCGAGCCCCAAAGCCTGCCTTTCGAGGAGGCCCGAACGAGCCGGGCGAACGCCTACTGCCTTTCCTACGAGGAGAGCGTGACCCAGCTGCGTCGCGTCGCGCCCCTGGCCGCCGAGCTCGCGCAGAGCCGTGCCGTCCTCTCGATCCTCCACGACCGCCCCCGCCGCGTCGACCAAGCCTCCTCAGAGGCCTCGGACAGCAGCCGGCGCAAGCTGGACGACCTGGAATTCCTTGCGGCCTCGATCGACCATCTTGAGGACCGGGAGCGGCTGATAGACGAGTTCAGGAGGGGAGCCCGCGCCCAGATCCGGTCCTCGAAGGTCGTCGTCTTCCTGCGCGAGGAGAAGCGCTTCGTCGCCGAGGGCGAGAAATTCGAGTGCTCGGCCAACCATGACCTCGTCATGTGGCTCCAGGAGCACGCGGCGATCGTCGACGCGTCGACGCTGGACTCCGTCGAGAAGCCGGCAGTCGAGGCCTCCATCCGCCAGAAGCTCGGGGAGTGGAATTCCAGGCTCCTGGTGCCGATCGAGGTCCACGGCGTGCTGGAGGGATGGGTGACTTTCGGGCCGCGCGCCGACGGCAGGGCGTATTCCAATGCCGACCGCGACGATGCGCTGATGCTGGTGAGGCTCTTCTCAAGGCTCCTCGGCCAGCACAGGCAGCTCAAGGCCGCGACGGCGGTCCACAAGGAAGTCTCGCTGCTGAAGAAGTTCGGGCCGCGGTTCGCCGTCATTGCCGCAAACGGCAAAACGGAGGAGGCCCTACCGGTCGAAGTGCGGGAGGTGGCGGCCCTGGCGCTCAGGGACGGCAAGAGGATCGAAAGGGAGTTTGGCCGTGTCCGCGTGACCGCGGGCCCGGTCCCCGGCCTGGGCGGCTGCTGGGTGTGGTGGGATGATGCGGCCCCGACGGCCGAGGCCACGGCCCAGAAGAGGGAGGCCGAGCGCCACCAGATACTCCATGATCTCGGGATCATGATCTCCCACGAGCTCGCAAACGCGATGTTCTCGGTCAGCACGTATTTCCAGCACCTGAGGCGCCAGCGGACGGACGAGGCCGCCCATCCCCTGATCGAGCGCGTGGGCCACGACATGGAGAGGATGAAGGCGATGCCTCACCTCTTAAGCACCCTCTACGAGATGTCCAAGCAGCCGACAGCGAGGGTCGACATGAAGCGCATCATCCAGTCGGTCGCGAAGGAAGTCGGCGGCGTGGCCAACACTCCCGATTCGCCGCTGCTCATCTGGGGCCACGAAAAGAACCTCCATGACGCACTGATCTGGCTCTGCCGCGAGATCGTCGGCACGAAGGACCGGGTCGAGACCGTGGCGCGCGACAGCAAGATCACGATCTC
>DASRSJ010000159.1:0-4425 GCA_035656555.1 Opitutaceae bacterium | reverse complement strand
AGGAGTCCCACTCCGGCCACGAGGCTCAGGGCATAACCATAGATGAAGGAATCGACCGAGATCACGCGGCCCCAAGTATCGTTTTCGTAGGCGGTCCTCACGACCGACTGCGCCGTTCCGAAATAGAATGCGAAGAGAGCTATAAGGAGTCCGAGGACAAAGAGCGCCTGGCCCCTGCCCTCCTTCGTGCCCAGGGTTTGTACGGCATCCTTCAAGCCATAGCCCGAGAGCACGGAGAGAATGATCACGAGGGCACACGAGAATGCGTTGTCGACATGGAGGATGTTGCCAAGGAACGGCACCGCAGCGACGAGGCCGGGGGGCACGACCCCGAACACGAGGGCCAGGACGGGCACTGCGGACACGAGAAGCGCCAGCGC
The DNA here is from genome assembly GCA_035656555.1 of Opitutaceae bacterium. GTDB lineage: Bacteria > Verrucomicrobiota > Verrucomicrobiia > Opitutales > Opitutaceae > Palsa-1447. Next base: position 4,045 of record DASRSJ010000159.1, on the reverse strand, counting down.
TTTCCTGTTTGCGAGCAGTGTCCTCATCCTTGTCACCGACCAAAGGAGTCCCGCAAGGACGAGGAAGTTCATGGAGGGATTGACGACGCCTGACTGCTCCTGGAAAGGCCGGTAGAAGGCCTCGTCGAACAGGCCGACCAGCATCCCTGGCTGGATCTGGAAGGCCAGCGGGGCATTGTAGCTGGTGTATGCGATCCTGAGCGCCCGGTAGAACGTGTACCATATGGGCGCGCTTATCATGGCGAAGATGACGCCCGCGCCGACGGCGGCTCCGAAAAGGCCCAGTTTCGCCCGCGCGGTCCTGTTGCCGGCAAGCAGAACGCAGAGTCCCGCAAAGTTCATGGAGAAGAGAAGCGCATAGGCCTCCTTCGCCGTTCCGCTGTTCATCTCGCACCAGTTCGCCCCGATGAGCGCCCCGAGCCATAGGATCGAGGAACGCGCCGTGCCCGCATCCACGGCGCGGATCCAGCAATAAAGTATCCACGGGGCATAGCTCAGGCTGAAGATCGCGGGGTGGTTGATCCTGTAGACAAAGAAGCCGATGAACGACGAGGACGCCGTAAGGAGGAGCGACGTGGGCAGATGCCTGAAGGAGCGCCAGACGCAGAGTCCGATGCCCAGGGAGAACAGCCATTTGGCGAGAAGGAACTTGATGTCCCACGACCACGCGGACCCGTCGGCCAGGACGGGGATGATCTGCAGCGGGTCACCGAAGCAGGATTGCCCCTGGCCAAGAAGCGGCACGCCGCCAGAGTCATAACGGTTCCAAAGGGGCAGCTCGCCGTCCACGAACAAGGCCTTCCGCTCGAGCTTCGAAAGGGGCAGATGGTGCCAGATCGTGGCGGCGACGTCCGAGCGGTTCGGATTACCCATATCCGCGGAGACCGCGCCGGGCAGCCAGGGGGACTGCCCGTAGAGCATGGGCACGCCGAGGCCCGGGGAGACAAAGCTCTTGCCGGAGAACACCACCGGGTAATTTGCGGCGATGGTCGAGATGAGGGCCACGAACGCTGCGGTCCGACCCGGCGACCTGCAGGCCTTGTTCCAGGCGGCGCCCGCCCTGTGCGCCAAACCGAGGTGGCTCCAAAGATATGAAACGGCGAGCGCCGTCGCCAGGCTCAGGCCAAGGATTGCCAGGAAGCGCGCCGCCAGAGGGGGACGGCCGATGTCGATTGGCTCATCCATCCGAAGATTTACGCTGGGGTCCGTGGCGCCGCGCTCGCAGGTGATGACCGCCTCCCCGCCCTTCGCCACAATTGAGGCGATCTGAAAGCGCGGCTCAAAATCAGACGCCGTGAAGGTCCTGATGACCCTGCCGGAAGGGCCGACGACGCGCGCGCCTGTCACGCTGGCGCGGCATTCAATGTCCAGCGGATCCAGCCTCAGGTGCAGTATCCGTCCATAAGGCAATTCAAAGCGGATGGTGGCGCGCTCGTTCGCACCTATAGGGACGGAGGAAGAATCCTCCTCGGTGAAGTCGCTCCCCACGTCGTAGAAGGCCTGCACGATGCCGGCCCTGGAGGTCTCTATGCTAAGCTCGAGAAAACGCCCGCTCTTCTGGGCCTTGGACCAGGGCTGCGTCCCGAGAATCGCGGCCGCCGCCAAGAGCGCGCACGCCAGCACACCGGCTAGGGTCAGGCTGCGCGTTGGGCCTTGGGGCGAGCGGTGCGGCAAAGCCGGCAATTCCTACGCGGCGGGCGCCGATGGCGCAAACAGTAACCGAGCGCTTAACGCTTTGACTTCAGGTCGATCTCAAGCCCCCGGACGCTGAAGCTGAGCCTGCGTTCGTCACCGTTGCCCGGGTAGGCAGGCGGCCTGTCGCTCTTGAACTCAAGCACCGTGTCGCCCGGGGGCAGGACAAGGTCGCTGATTGTCGCCTCGCGGATCTCGGCGCCCACAAGCTTGGCATCCCACAGGACCTTGCCGTCGTGGGAGACTTTGGCGCCTCGGTCATCTACCGAACGGGCGCGGAACCGCACGTCGGCCACGATCGTGAACGGCTGGGGGTTGCGGATCGCGAGCGTGCAGTCGCCGAGCGTCCACCTGAAGTATTCCCACCGTGATTTCTCCGGGTCCCACCAGTTCTTCGGCCCGAAGACGACCCGCACGACGCTGTTGTCCTTCGGGTTGATGCGAAGCTCCGAGGGGCCTTCGACGACGAAGGTCTCCCTGCCCGGCGGCTTCAGGAGATCCGCCGCTCCGAACATGCCGAGGTTTCCAATGACGAGGAGGACGACCGCCCAGCCCTTGCGCGGGACCAGCACGTTGAAGGCAAAGGTCATCGGCAGCAGCACGCGGGATGCCGCCGTCGGATAGTGCTCCCAGACCGCACCCCCAAGGAACACCATGAGCAGCGCGTAGATCGCACCCATTCTCCACCAAGGATCATTCCATCGGACGCGGCCCGCGAAGAAGAACATCTGGGCGACAAGGCCGACGATGACCGCAAGGTCGATGCGGCGCACGATGGTGTCGTGGTCGCCGCCCGCTATCATCCCCGAGACGACGTCCTGGATCTTATCGACCAGGCCCGTAAAGGGCGGCGCAAAGTTGCGCGCGCCGATGTCGTCCGCCTTGCCCAGGGTCGCGTTGATGTAGAGGAGCCAGAGACAGATCGGGGCCACGACCAGGAAAGCCTTTCCAATCCATGGAAGCCATGTGCGCCTGTTCCTCGGATCGGGCGGGGGAAGCGCCGTCGCCCCGAGAATGCTCGTCTCCCGCCCGAGTCCCGATATCCCAAAAATCAACGCGGCCCACCAAGTTTTGCCCTTTTCAAGGAGCATCATCGCAATGGCCGTGACCAGCAGGCTCGGTCCGTCCAGGAGCGCGCTTCGCACGCTGAAGATGAGACCGAACGAGAGCATCGTCGCGACCCAACGGAATGTGTTCTGCCAGCTGTCCATAGGGAACCAGCGCAGGATGATTATTCCGAAGATATACCAGCAGATGACGTTCTGGACCGCGTAGAAGTACATCACTCGTCCGGGGTCCCCGCCGCCGGCGAGCCAGGCAGTCCACTCAAAGAGGATGCGCCGGGCCCTGTAGGGAAGGCTGTCCACGGCCTTGCGGATCGACGGGTCGGTCAGCTTCGGATGCATCGCGATCTGCGCATACCACTGGGAGTCGTAGCCCGGCGAGTTGCGCATCTCGTAATGGTTCATCGCCTTCAGTTCCGGCAGGAAACGGGCGCTTTCCTTGGAGCCGAACTCGATGAAATACGTGTAGCCCTGGCCCGGGAGCCTGAAGAGCGAGATATTCCAGGTGAACAGGGCGACCACAATTCCGCACACGAGCCACCTTGACGCATTGGCCCGCCGTTCGAGAAATGATTTGAGTCCAGCCACTAAAAGAAGACAAACCACTCTTCCCCGACGCCCAAAGCAAGTATGGATTTCCCTGAACCCACGACCCCGAAAGCCGCCGCAGAGTGGCGGCGCGCGGCCTGGGTCGCCGCGGTCGTGGCACTCCTGGCTTTCGCGGAGATCCTGTTCCTGAACGTCGGCGCGGTGGCGGGGGGGTCCGATTCCTCCGGCTACCTCAATCACGCGAAACTGCTCCTCGCCGGCACGGTGCACGCACAGCCCCGCGTCATCGCCGGCCTTCCGCTCAAGGACGCCCCGGGCTACCTCTACGTGCCCCTGGGCTTCAGTCCGGCCCCAGGAGGAAACGCGATCGTGCCGACCTACCCCATGGGGCTCTCGCTCTTCATCGTCGCCTTCAAGCTCGTGATGGCTTGGAACAACGCGGCCGCTGCTGTGATGGTCCTCCACGCCGCCGCGGGGGTAATCGCCACGTACTGGCTCGCCCGACTGATGGGGTTGTCGCGCCCTTGGTCCGTACTGTGCGCGGCTGCGGTCGCCCTAAGCCCTCTTTATTTGTTTATGTCGCAGAAGGCTATGAGTGACGTCCCGTCGCTGGCTTGGACCACCTTTGCTGTCATCGCGGCACTGAGATCAAGGGAGCGGCCCTTCATGGCCGTGGTCGCAGGGCTTGCGATGTCGATCGACGTGCTGCTGCGCCCGACCAATGTGCTGGCGCTCCTACC
>DASRSJ010000158.1:0-6879 GCA_035656555.1 Opitutaceae bacterium | reverse complement strand
CGGCGGGTCGCACCAAGGTGCCGCAACTCTTCGCCTACTACTTTGTCGACTCGGAGACGACGGTCGCGACCCACTGGGAGAGGATAACCAGGGACTCGTGGCAGCGGGTGGCCCACGCAAGGAACGACAGGTGGGCCTATGTCGTCGTCCAGACCGGCAGCGCCGAAGGCGAGGAGCCCGCCCTCGCGAGGATTCAGGCGATCCTGGACGGGACACTCCCCGTGTTCCAGAAACACGCCTGATTTTTCACGCCGGGGGACGCCTGGTGAAGTATCGGTTGCGGTCGCCGTGCGTGACGTACCGGGAAGTGACCTCCATGTAGCCGGAATTTGCCAGCAAGCCAGCGACCGTGGGGGACGAGGAGCCGAACTCCGCCTGAAACTCCTCGACGCACTCGACGGCGAGAGCCGGACCGTCGCGCTCAAGGAGGTGCTTCATCCCCGTGATCACATTCAACTCGGCGCCCTCGGTGTCTATCTTGCAGACAGACACCGGGCCCGTGGGATTCCTGCTGATCCATTCATCCAAAGGCTCGACCTTCACCGTGAAGGGGAGGGCGCCGGGGGCGTCCGCACCCACGAGCTGCGAGTGCCCCGTGTTTCCCGGGCACGCGGTCATACCCATCGTCGTGGAGGAATCCGACAAGGCGATCTCCTCGACCCGCACCCGCGCCTCAAACCCATTGGCCGCGGCCGATTTTCGCAGCAGTTCCGCGATCGCGGGCTGGGGCTCGAAGGCGACGGCGGAGGCTCCAAGGTGCGCCGCGAGCAGCGAGAAATAGCCCACGTTGGCGCCTATATCCAGCATCACGCTCCCGGGCCGCGCATGGTCGGCGATGAACTTCTCCGTCGCGACCTCATGCTGGCCGAAGAGCTTTATCCAGTCCGAGGTCAGGTCACCGCCCAGCGTGAAGACGCCAAATCCCCGGCGGGTGCGCGTCGGCTCCTCCAGGGAGCCGAGCCAGGAGCGTCCCGCCTCGCTGTCCAGTAGGGCCTTGAGGGCGGGCCAGCGCCCGCGCTCGTAGGGATACCGCCGCGCCAACCAGAGCAGGGTCGCCGGCGAGAGGCGGTGCAGGAGGCGCACGGCGCCCTTCTTGAGGGAAGTTTCCAAGTTCCAGAGGGATGTAGGCGCAATGCTAACGCTTTGCAATTCCATCGGATTCAACGTCTTTGCACGCGGTAAAGAGTCTTGAGATTTGCGCCCCGGACAGTATGTTCGGGGGACCTAAGCCTTGGCATTAGCAATCGTAGCCGAAATAGCATCCAGTCAGTCCAGCGGCCTCACAGACGCCGCCTTTCCGGTCTCCCTTTTCCTAGGGGGTCTGGTCGGCTTCATCGTAGTCTGGATCGTAACCCGTTACTCACGAAGGGTTGCGCATGAGCAGGCCACGGAGCTGATCGAGGTCGCGAGGCGCGAGGCGGCGGTGGCTGCCGGCGAGGTGAAGCAAAAGGCTGAGTCCGAGATCCAGGACAAGCGCTCGGAGCTCAACCGGGAGTTCGACAGGCGCGAGATCGAGTCGGACGTGCGCCTGCGAGAGATCAAGGCCCACGAGGAATCCCTGGCCCTTCTGGACTTCCAGCTTGAGCAGCGCCAGGAGCGCCTCAACCGCGAGAGCTCGGCGATCCGCCAGGCGCGCGACGCCATTCGCGACCTCTCAAAGAACGTCCGCAAGCGCCTGGAGGGCGTCTCCCAGCTGGACGGCGATGAGGTAAGGAAGCAGCTGAAGGAGGAAGTGCTTCTCGAGTGCCAGGACGAGTTGCGCGCCCTGAGGCGCGAGACGCTCGAGAAGTCCGAGCAGGAGATCCAGACGCAGTCGCGCAGGATACTGATCGCCTCGATGCAGCGGCTTGCGAGCAAGCCCAACACCGACCTTACGGCCTCGCTGGTCCACCTGCCGAGCGAGGAGATGAAGGGCCGCCTGATCGGCCGCGAGGGGCGCAACATCAAGTCCTTCGAGGCAGCGACCGGCGTCACGCTCCTGATCGACGAGTCGCCCCAGCTGGTGCTCCTGTCCTCCTTCGACCCCGTGCGGCGCGAGATCGCGCGCAACGCGCTCGAGGGCCTGGTCAAGGACGGCCGCATCCATCCGGCGAGCATCGAGGAGTACGTCAAGCGTGCTCAGGACGAGATCGACCTCTCGACGACGCAGGCCGGCGAGGACGCCGTGAACAAGCTCAACATCAACGGTCTCCACTCCGAGATCATCAAGCTGCTCGGCAAGCTGCGCTACCGCTTCTCGTACAACCAGAACGTGCTCGACCATTCGGTGGAGACGGCGTTCCTCGCCTCGCTGATCGCGAGCGAGATCGGGCTCGACCCTAACCTGGCCAAGCGCGCGGGACTCCTCCACGACATCGGCAAGGCCGTGTCGGGCGAGATGGAGGGAAGCCATGCGGGCATTGGCGCGGATTTCATCAAGCGCCACGGCGAGACGCCGATCGTTGTGAACGCGGTCGCCGCGCACCACGAGGAGGTGAAGCCCGAGACCATCTATGCCGGGATCGTGATCCTGGCTGACACGATTTCCGCGACGAGGCCCGGCGCCCGCGCCGAGTCCATGGAGAACTACATCCAGCGCCTGAAGCGCCTGGAGGAGCTCGCCATGTCGATTGGCGGCGTGCAGCAGGCGTTCGCTATCCAGGCCGGCCGCGAGATCCGCGTCGTCGTCTCCCCGAGCGAGGTGACCGACGACAGAGCCCGCGACATCGCGAAGGAGCTGAGGCGGCGCATTGAGGCCGAGCTGCAGTACCCGAGCACCATCAAGGTCACCGTGATCCGCGAGGCGAGGTACACCGAAACCGCCACCTGAGCCCCGCGCCATGGCAGCCCACCTGATCGAGATCGCCGGGATGCTGCTGAGGTGGCTCCACGTTATCGCCGGCATCGCCTGGATTGGATCGTCGTTCTACTTCGTCTGGCTCGATAACAGCCTCGACCCGCCGGAGCCCGGCTCCGAGGCCGAGAAGAAAGGCGTCTCGGGCGAGCTCTGGGCCATCCACGGAGGCGGCTTCTACAATCCCCAGAAGTACGCCGTCGCGCCGGCTTCGCTTCCGGAGAAGCTGCACTGGTTCAAGTGGGAGGCCTACACAACGTGGCTCTCGGGCACCGCGCTCCTTGTCGTCGTCTACTGGCTTCACGCCCAGACGATGATGGTCGATCCCTCGATCGCCGTCCTCACCACCTGGCAGGCGATTGGGATTGGCGCCGCGAGCATGGTCGGCTCCTGGTTCGTCTACGACCTCCTGTGCCGCTCGCCGCTCGGCAGGAACAATACCGCGGTCGGTGTCATCGTCTTTGGCCTCCTGACTCTTCTCGCCTGGGAACTCTGCCGCGTCCTCGGCGGCCGCGCCGCCTACATCCACGTCGGCACCTCGATCGGCACGATCATGGCGGCGAACGTGTTCTTCATCATCATCCCTGGCCAGAAGAGGATGGTCGAGGCGATGAGGGCGGGCCAGAAGCCCGACCCGGTGTACGGCATCCGCGGCAAGCAGCGCAGCGTCCACAACAACTACTTCACGCTGCCGATCATCTTCATCATGATCAGCAACCACTACTCGGCGACCTATGGTCACCCGCAGGCGTGGGCGATCCTGGCGCTCGTCGGCGGCGCGGGCGTGCTGATCCGGCATTTCTTCAACAAGAAGACGAAGGGTATCTACGCCTGGCAGTACCCCGCAGTGGCCGCCGTCCTTCTCGGCATCGTCGCCGTGTGGACCGCGCCGCACGTGCAGGCGCTGCCGCCCGTCGAGGGAGCGGTGACCTTCGATCGCGTGAAGAAGATCGTCGGACAACGCTGCATCACCTGCCACTCGCAGGTGCCGACCTTCCCCGGTATCACCCAGCCGCCGAACGGGGTCATCCTCCAGACGGACCAGGGAATCCTCCAGAATTCCCAGAGAATCTACCAGCAGGTGATAGTGACGCGCATAATGCCGCTCGGAAACGCGACGCAGATCACCGAGCAGGAGCGGGCCGTCATCGCGGCCTGGGTGTCCGCCGGCGCGCTTGCGAAGTGACCCGTCCTAGGCGTTCATCGCCCTGAGCACCTGCTCGTGCAGGCCCGCGCTTCCGGAGGCCACGATCGAGTCGGCGGGGTAGGCCGGCCCCCCCGTTGAGTTGGTGATCACCCCGCCCGCGCCCCTGATGATGGGCACCAGGGCCGCGATGTCCCAGAGGTTCATGATGGGATCATACATGACGTCGGCCTTTCCCGTCGCCACCAGGAGATAGCCGTAGCAGTCGCCCCACGTCCTCGCGAGTCGCGCGCGGGTCATGAGTCCCTGGAATCCCGGGCCGCCGGGATACTTCGATAGATTGGAGGGATCGCTCGTGAGCAGCGTTGATTCCGCAACGGAAGCCGTCTGCCTGGCCCTGACAGGCCTTCCATTGAGGGTGGCCGTGGTGTTGTCGCCCACAAGGAGCTGCCCGAGGATCGGCTGGTGGATGCAGCCAAGGACCGGCTGGCCGTTGTGGAGAAGGGCAATCAGCGTTCCGAAGAGCGGCACGGAGGCCGTGAACGACTTCGTGCCGTCGATGGGATCTAGGACCCACACGAACTCCGCGTCGCCTCGGTCCGTGCCGAACTCCTCGCCGACGACGCCGTGAGTGGGGAACCTGCGCGAGATGTGCTCACGCATCAGCTCCTCGGCGCCCTTGTCGGCCGCGGTCACCGGCGACTGGTCGGCCTTCAGGTCCACCTTCAGGTCGTCGCTCCCGTAGAAGGAGCGGATGAAGGTGCCGCTCAGGCCTGCCAGCTCGGCGATGAATTCCCGGTAAGGATCAAGGGTCACCCAGCCGTTTAAACCGCGAATCAGGGCAAAGACAAAAAAATTGAGCTCGGAGCGCGCCTGTTTTCGGGGAGTATCCGCACATGGTCTGGACGGAGCAGCCCCTCTTTTTCATCGATTTCGAGGGGAGCGTCGCGTCCGGCATCCTGGAATATGGGATCGTCACACTCCAGAGCGGCCGCGTCACCGCGACCCTCACGAGGCTCTGCGCTCCGACGGGACTCGTGCGGCGGGAGGACACGGAGATCCATCACCTTGCCGCGGATGAACTGGCGGCTCACGAGCCGTTCTCGGCGGACTGGGAGCTCTTTGCCGACCTAAGGGAAAAAGGTCCGTTGGCCGCCCACTATGCCGGGGCGGAGAGTTCGCTCCTGAGGGCGACATGGCCCTACCCGAGGAACTCGCCGGACTTCGCGAGGCCTGGCAACCGCCTCATCGACTGGGGCCCCTGGGTCGACTCGGCGCGGATCTACGCCCAGCTATACCCGGCCTTGGAATCCCTGCGCCTTGAGGCGGTCGTCGTGGCGGCGGGGCTCCAGGCGGAACTTGACGCCCTTGCCTCCAAGCACTGCCCGCCGGACAGGCGCTTCTACCACGCGGCGCTCTACGACTCGCTGGCCGGCGCGCTCCTGCTGGCGTCGCTGGCGCGAAACCCCCAGCTGGCCACCTTGACTGTCATGCAGCTGCTGGCCCTCAGCACCCTGGACGCCAAGAAGCGGGACTCCTTTGTCCAGAGGGAGCTGTTCTAAGCCAGGGGATATCGCCCCAGGCCGAGCTTCTGCGCCACAAGGCGAGCGACAAATGCCGTGTTGGTGGTCGCATACCGCCAGAATAGGCGCCTCGGCTCCATGCAGAGGCGAAACAGCCACTCCAGGCCCGCGCGCTGCATCCAAAGCGGGGCCTGGCGCACGCGTCCGGTGTGAAAGTCGAACGCGGCACCGACGCCGATCATGAGGGGGACCGCGATGGAGCGCCCCGGCCCCGCCATGAAGCGCTCTTGCTTCGGCATGCCCAGTCCCACCCAGACGATATCGGTGCCTGCCTGGGCGATCTCGAGCGAAAGGACCGAGAGCTCGTCGGCCGTCAGGTCGCGGAAGGGCGGGGTGCGCGTCCCGGCAATTGCAAGGCCGGGGAAACGCGCCCCGAGCCTTGCGGCCAGTTCCTGCGCAACGCCCTCGGTTCCGCCGAAGAAGAAGTGGCGAAGCCCGCTCGAGCGGCCCTTGTCGCACACGGAGAGCATGAGATCCGGCCCGTAGACCCGGCCGACTCCCGGGGGTCCCATCCACACGAGCGGCATCCCGTCCGGGGTCGAGAGCCAGGAGTCGTTCAAGACGGCGCGCAGCGCCGGGTCCGAGCGGGCCTCCCCGATGCTGTGCACCGTGCAGACGCAAACATAGCCGAGCTTGTTGGACCCCTTGGCGCCGACCACCAGGTCGGTCGCCTTCGCGAGCGTGAGCTCGGAAATCCCAACGCCCTGCACGTTGTAGCGCGGAACGGGACCCGGGTTCATGCGCCAAACCTTGAGACCAGGCCGGCCAGGCGGCAATCCGCGAGGGAGGCGACCCTGAGGTCGACATGGGCGAAGTCGTGGTGGCCGGTCGAGACGTTCGGGACCGCAACGACCCAGACGCCCGCTCGCTTCGCCGCCAGCGTGCCCGTGTTGGAGTCCTCGAAGGCGATGGCCTCGCGGGGTCGGATCCCGAAATGATTCAGGACATGCCTGTAGAGATCCGGCTCGGGCTTTGGGGAGGGCACGTCGCCGCGGCAGGCGATGAAGTCAAAGCTGCCCATCATTCCGAGGCGGCCCAGGTGGCCCTCTACGTGCGGGTGGCCGGAATTGGAGGCCAAGCCGACCTTCATACCGTTGGCCCGGGCCTCCGCGATCAGCTCCACGACTCCGGGGAGGATGGGCTGGGCCTCGTTTCGGCGGACATTGAAGGCCCGGCGCTCCGTCTCCAGGAGGTCCTTGTCCGCGCCCGCCCCGAACCCCTTCCACGGGTCGAAGGCGTAGTCGGCGTGCCCGACGCTGCGGGTGAAGAGCGGACGGTCGAATTCCAGGCCATGCGCCTCGTGGACGTCCCCGTAGGCG
>DASRSJ010000157.1:0-19814 GCA_035656555.1 Opitutaceae bacterium | reverse complement strand
GTGGGCGCGGTAGGGCTCGATCTTCGCCATCGGCAGCGAATACGTCGCGTGCAGCTGGCCCGAGCGGTAGTTCAGTTCCTCAAGATCGGGCTTCTCGATCGGGTAGAACTCTATCCTGTGCAGGCGCACGTTCGCGGCGTCCCAGTAGAGCGGGTTCTTCTCGACCGAGATGCGGGCGTTCGGCACCCACTCCACGAGGTTGAAGGCGCCGTTGCCGACCAGGTTTCCGGGCCGGGTCCACTTGGTGCCCTTCTCGTCCATCTTGCCGAACTTCTCGACGGTGGCCTGGTGCACCGGAAGCCACGTCGTGTGCGACGCCAGGGCCGGCAGGTACGGCGTCGGCTTATCAAGGGTGATCTCGAGCGTCAGGGGATCGAGCGCCTTGGTGCCGACCTGCGAGAAATCCGTGATCCTGCCGGCATTGAAGGCCTCCGCGTTCTTGATCGGCCAGAGCATGTAGGAGTAGTTCGCCGCGAAGTTCGGCGAGAGTATCCTGTGCATCGAGTACGTGAAGTCGTCCGCCGTCACCGGGTCGCCGTTCGACCATTTAGCGCCCTTCCTCAGGTGAAACGTGTACACCTTGCCGTCCGCCGACACGTCCCAGCTCGTGGCCGCCGCCGGGACCGGCTTGGAGGTCACCCCGTCCAGCTTCGTCAGCCCCTCGAAGATCGCGTAGGCGATCGTTGAATCCGTGAAGGCGTAGATCGTGTCGGGATCCAGGTCCGCCGGCTCGGCGGCGTTCCCGAAGAGCAGCGTCTGGGTCCTTATTCCGGCGTCGACCGGCAGTTCCCGCTTGGAGCAGCCGGCGGCGAGAGCCAGGGCGGCCGCCGAGGCCGCCACGGCAAGGATTGAAGCTGTGTGTCTCATTCCCGCGGAGATTGCCAACATTTCACCCACCAAGCAACCGCCATGCCGCCCAGCCGGCCGCCTTGGCCTAGACGTGGGCGGTCGGAAGGACGAACAGGAGGACCGCCAGCAGGTGGCAGGTGCTGCCGCAGACCACGAGCGCGTTGCGGTACGCGTAATGGTAGTGCATCCGCTTGAACGAGGACATAAGCGAGCCCGCCGTGTAGCAGAGCCCGCCGGCCACGAGCAGCCAGACGGCGCCGTGGGGGATGACCGCGATCAGGGGCTTGATGCCAACGAGGATCATCCAGCCGAAGAAGAGGGCCGCGAGCGTCGTGGCCCAGCGGTAGCGCTGGCCGACGATCATCTGGAAGACGGCGCCGGCGCCGCAGAGGCCCCAGATGGCGCCGAAGAGCGTCAGGCCCCAGGGTCCCCTCATGCTGACAAGGAGGAAGGGGGTGTAGGTGCCCGCGATCAGCAGAAAGACCGAGGCCCTGCCAAGCGTCAGGAAGAGCTGACGGCCCTTCTCGGTCTGCCAGGCGTGGTAGCAGGTGTAGACCGAGTAGAGGAGAAGGAGCGTGAGGCCGAAGACGCAGAAGCTGATGATCTGCCAGGCGTCGCCGGTGCGGCTCGAGGAGACGACGAGGAGCGCAAAGGCCGTGATGCTGACGGCGAGCCCGATCCCGTGCGTGATCCAGGTCGCGATGCGCTCGCCCTTGGTGGGCTTGCGGTCGGCGGCCACGGTGCCGGACTTGGCGGAGGCGCGGTGCTGCTGCACGGAGTTCTCGGCGGCCTCATCCAGCTTGCGGATGAGCCAGATGGGCTTCGGGCTCTCGAACTCCGAGGCGGTCCACTCCTGGCCGTCGGCATAGATGCTCTTCGGCATGAGGCAGGTCCCGAGGACCCAGTCGGCGATCGGAAGGCAGAAGAAGCCGGAGATCGACTCATTGCAGTCGATGACCGCGTGGTGGCGCAGGTGGAAGCTGTAGGCCGGGCGCCAGAAGAATCCCCAGCGCTTGCTGTTGATCATGGGCTCCCAGCGGTCGAGCGACCAGTGCTCGATGGCGTGGACGATCTCGTAGATCGCGAGCGAGGACGCGAGGGCCGCCAGCCCGCCGAAGAACCAAGGGAATGACGGCAGGAAGGCCTGCAGCACGGCCAGGAGCGGCGCGAGGATGAAGGCGAAGACGATCAGCGTGTACCAGGGGAAGAACGACGCCTCGTGCTGGTCGTCGTCCAGGATCGGGTACTTGTTCTCGATGAACATTAGGCCGCGGCCGTCCTTGGTCGGCTTGCGCGCGATGCGTGTCAGCGCGTGGTGGAGCGTGTGCTGCCTGTAGAAGTGGCGCAGGAACGGGATCGCCGGCTTGTGGAGCACATAGCGGTGGAAGACGTACTCGACGAAGCAGTTCACCATGCTGATCGCGAGGAAGGCCACGAGGCCCCTTCCGATCGTCGAGCCGAGCTGTGCCTGCCAGATTCCGGGGAAGCCGATTCTGAGGACCAGGAGGAGTATCGCCTCCGAGAGAGCCAATGTTGCGATGAACAACGGCACCGAGAACGGCGGATGGTCGTCGTGCTCTTTATGCAGGGGTATGTTGGCCATGGAAATAGGGAAGGCCGGCGAATCGTGGCCGGTTACGAGGGTAACGCATCCGGCTGCTAGTTGGTGGACCCTACTGGACTCGAACCAGTGACCTTTTCCATGTCAAGGAAACGCTCTAACCAACTGAGCTAAGGGTCCCAACCAACGGGTCGGAAATTAAGCAGGATTGACGCCGATTACGGCAAGGAAAATTCAGCGCGGGCCTCCAGAACGTCCAGGGCTATCTGGGCCTTGAGCTCCTCCAGCCCGGCGAATTTGCGCTCCGGCCTGAGAAATCGAACCCATTCAACCGCAACCGGATCCCCAGCGCCGTAGGGGCAGGAAACCAGCAGATGGATCTCCAGCCTGGGCTCGGAGGACTGCTCGACAGTGGGCCTGAGCCCGTAGTTGGCCACGGCCGGCAGCCAGCCGTAGGACTTCGAGCCGCTCACCCGAACAGCATACACCCCGTAGAGGGGCCTCAGGTCCGGGGACCAGCCCAGGTTGAGGGTCGGGAAGCCTATCGTGCGGCCCAGATGCTTGCCGTGCACCACCGTGCCCTCGGCCCGGTAGACATAGCCCAGGAGCGCCGCGGCGCCCTTCATGTCGCCCGAGCAGATCCGCTCGCGGATCCTCGTGCTGCTGATGGGTTCCCCGTCGAGGTTAACGCGCGGCGCGCTGAAGACCGTGATGCCGTGCCTCTTTCCCTCGGCGACCAGCATGGCGACATCGCCCTTCCTCCCCTTGCCGAACCTGAAGTTGTCCCCGACGTAGATGCCCGCCAGCCTAGGCAGGTGGCGCTTGATGTAGGGGATGAAGTCCTCGGCCGCGATGGCCGCGAAGTCGGGCGTGAACGGCTGCACGACCACGGCGTCGACGCCGAGGGTGGCGAGCTTCGCCATCTTGGAGTTGATGTCCATGATCAGGCGGGTCGGCAACTCGGGCCTGAAGAGGACGCTCGGGTGCGGCGAGAACGTCATGACGAGCGACACGCCCCCGCTGTGCCTCGCGGACTGCACCGCGCTCTCGACCACCGCGCGATGGCCCAGGTGCACGCCGTCGAACATGCCGATCGCGACATGGATCGGACGCATCGGCAGCGCCACGCGGTCCAGGCCCTCGAAGTGGGCGGGCGTGTTCACAGGGCGATGCTCGGGACGGCCTCGTTGACCGGGATCAGCTTTCGCTCGATCTCGGGGATGGAGAGGGCCTCGATCTGCTCCATCGTCAGCGCCTGGGAGACGTTGAAGCGGTCGGTCGCCGTGCGGCGCAGCGCCGTCAGGTGGGCCCCGCATCCGAGCTTGTTGCCAAGGTCGTGGCCGAGCGTGCGAACGTAGGTCCCCTTCGTGCAGCGCAGGCGGAAGTCGATCTTCGGGGTCTCGAACTTGAGCATGTCCCACGACATGACGCGGATGAAGCGCGGCTCGCGCTCCACCTCCTCGCCCTTCCTCGCCTTCTTGTAGAGCGGCACGCCGCCGATCTTGATGGCCGAGAACATCGGGGGCATCTGGTACTGGTCGCCCAGGAAGCCCTGCATCGCAGTCTTGACGTCGGCGTCGCTCAGGGCCGGCACCGGGCGAGTCTCCATCACCTCGCCGTCGGCGTCCTGGGAGTCCGTCGTCTTGCCGAGCTCGATCGTGCCCTCGTACTCCTTGTCGAGGCTGATGATGAACTGCGAGACGCGCGTTGCCTTGCCGACCAGCACGATCAGGAGTCCCGTGGCCATCGGGTCCAGCGTGCCCGCGTGGCCGATCTTCCTCATGCGAAGCTTGCCGCGCAGCCGCGCGATCACGTCATGCGAGGTGTGCTGGCTCGGCTTGTCGACCAGGAGCACTCCGTCCAGGTCCTTCTGGAGTCCCATCATGGCCTCAGTCCTTCTTCCTCGGACGCTCGGCGTCCACGAGCGCCAGGCGCTCCTCGATGGCCGCGATCAGCAGCCCCCGGAATTCAGCGGAGCCCTTCTTCTGGTTGAGGCCGGCCGCGCACGCGTGGCCCCCTCCCCCGAACTTGCCCGCGACCAGATCAAGGCGGCAGAGAGGATCCTTGGCGCGCAGGCTCGCCTTGACGCCGCCGTCCGGCTTTTCCTCGATCAGAACGCCGACGTCGACGCCGTCGACGCACCGCGCGAAATCCACGAGGCCCTCGGTGTCCTCGGCCGTCGTCCCGGTGGACTCGAAGACGCCCGCCCTGAGGATGCCGATGCACACCCTGCCGCCGCACTCCATGGAGAGGGAGGCCAGGAAGTTCTGGAGGAGGCGCAGCTTTCCCGCGGACTCGCGCTCGTAGAGTTCGTAGCCGGCCTCCGAGGGCGAGGCGCCGCGCGCGACCAGCTCGCCCGCGAGGTCGAAGCTGCGCTGCGAGGTCGAATTGTAGCGGAACTGCCCCGTGTCGGTGAGGATGCCGGCGAAGAGTGCGGTCGCCGTCTGCGCGTCGATCGCCAGCCCCGCGTCGACGAAGAGCCCGGCAAGGATCTCGCAGGCCGCGGCCGAGCCGCTGTCCACGATGTTGACCTCGGCGAAGCCGCCGTTGGAGAGGTGGTGGTCGATCGCGCCGGCGGGCGAGGCGAAGCGGGCCTTCAGGCGCTCGCCCGCGCGGGCGTGGTCGGCGCAGTCCACGAAGATGGCCAGCGTCTCCTCGGGCAGCAGCAGCGCCTCGTCGGTCCTGATGAACTTCATGCCGCGGGCGGCGTACTCGAGCCTGCGCGGGACCGGATCGGGGTTGACGCAGATCGCCGTCGAGCCGCGGGCCGTCAGGATCCGCGCAAGGGCCACCTGCGAGCCGATGCAGTCGCCGTCGGGCCTCGCGTGGCCGATCACGGCCACGGGCTTTCCCGCCACATTGGCGAGGAGCCTCGAGAAGGCCTCGGAGAAGTTCGGGTAGAACCTACTCATCGTGGGTGGGCTGCGTCGGGGGCTCGTCCGTCGGGGGCACCTCGTCCAGCGCCCTCATCAGGCGCGCCACGCGGTCGCTCGACTTGTCCAGCACGTAGGTGATGTGCGGCAGGAACTTGATCACGATGCGCTTGGCGAGCTCCTCGCGGATCTCCGGCGCCTTCCTCTGCAGCCAGCGGAACCTCTCCGCGACCGTGTCGTCGTCGCCGATGATCGCCACGAACACGCGGCCGTCGCGCAGGTCCGGGGCTATCCTCACCTCGGAGATCGTTATCGCTACGGACTCGGCCGTGTGCCGCTTGCGCAGGATGTCGCTGACCTCACGCTGGATGAGCTCGTTGATTCTGACGATGCGGTTGGACACGGGCGGCCTTCGTCAGGCCGTCAAAGGGACGCCCTGACCTTCTGCGTGTCGTAGCACTCGATCACGTCGCCGACATTGTAGCCGTTGAAGTCGTCGAGCTTCATGCCGCACTCCAGGCCAGCGCGGACCTCGTTGGCGTCGTCCTTGAAGCGCTTGAGGGTCCCGACCTTGCCCTGGTAGACGATCTCCTTGCCGCGGCGCAGGCGGGCCGCCGCGTTGCGGTTGATCTTGCCCTCGGTGACGAGGCAGCCGGCGACAAATCCCTTTGCCAGCGGGAACGTGGCGCGGACCTCGGCGGCGCCGAGCTTGATCTCCTTGATGTCGGGATCGAGCAGGTCGGCCATCATCTCGCGCACCTTGTCGGCGAGCTCGTAGATGATCGCGAACGACTCGATGCGCACGCTGTTGTGCTTCGCGAGCGGCGTGACGCCGTTCTCGAGCTTCGTGTTGAATCCGAGGATCGTGGCGCCGGCGGCGGCGGCCATGATGACGTCGTTCTTCGTGACCAGGCCCACGTCGGTCGAGACGATCTCGAGCGAGACCTTGGTGCTCTTGATGCCCTCGAGCAGCTGCTTGACGGCCTCGCCGGAGCCGAAGACGTCGGACTTGATGATGACCTTCAGGACCTTCTGCTGCGTCGCGACAATGTTTGCGAAAAGGTTCTCGACGGACATGTCCTTCTGCGCGGAGTCGACGGTCGTGACCGCCTTCTTGAGGCGGTGCGCCTCCTCCTCGGCGAGGTTCTCCGCCTCGCGGGCGTTCTTCGCGCCCTTGAAGGTGGTGCCGCTGTCCGGCGTGCCGGACCAGCCGATGACGCGCACGGGGGTCGACGGCGGGGCCTCCTTGATGGGCTCGCCCTTGTCGTTGAACATCGCACGGACCTTCGCCCACTGCGCGCCGCACACGATGGCGTCGCCGGTGCGCAGCGTGCCCTTCTGGACGATGACAGTGGAGAGCGGGCCGCGGCCCACGTCGACCTGGGACTCGATGACGACGCCCGCGACCTCCGCCTTGGGGTTCGCCTTGAGCTCGAGGACGTCGGCCTGGAGCAGGATCATCTCGAGAAGGTCGCTGATTCCGGTGCCCTTGATGGCGGAGACGGGGACCGTGATGGTCTCCCCGCCCCAGTCCTCGGGGGCGATGCCCTTCTGCTGCATCTGGGCCTTCACCTGGTCCAGGTTGGCGCCCTTAACGTCCATCTTGTTCACGGCGACGATCGTCACGACCTTCGCGTTGCGGGCGTGCTCCAGGGCCTCGTCCGTCTGCGGCATGAAGCCGTCGTCGGCCGCGACCACGAGGACGGCGATGTCCGTCACGGAGGCGCCGCGGGCGCGCATCTTGTTGAAGGCCGCATGGCCCGGGGTGTCCAGGAAGGTGATCTTCTTGCCGTTGTGCTCGATCTGGTACGCGCCGATGTGCTGCGTGATGCCGCCGGCCTCGCCCGCGGCGACGTTCGCCTTGCGGATGGCGTCAAGGAGGGAGGTCTTGCCGTGGTCGACATGGCCCAGGATGACGACGACCGGGGGCCGCGTCTCCATGTCCTTCGACTCGTCAACCTCGGGCTTCGCAGCCTTAACCTTGTCCTTTGCCTGCTGCTGCTGCTGCGCGTCCCCGCGGTGCTTGATGTCCAGGACGAACCCGTACTTCTCGGCGACCTTCTGGGCGACGGCCTCGTCGATCGTCGAGTTCATCGACGCGAATCCGCCGATCTGGTTGAGCTCGGAGATCAGCTTGAAGGGCTTCAGGCTGAGCGCCGCCGCGAAGTCCCTCACGATGACCGGGGGCTTCAGGTGGATGATCTTGACGTCGCCCTCGACGGTGACGACCGGGGCCGACGTCGCGGACGGCGAGAGCTGCGGCAGCGGGCGCGGGAATGAGGGGGCGCGTACCGGCAGCGGCGGCGGGCCGGCTGCGGGCTTCGGGGCCTCGGCGGGGGCCGGTGTCGGCGCGGGCGACGGGACCGGGGCCGGGCGGCTCAGCGGCGCAAGCGCCGGGGGGGCCTTGGCGATCGGGGCGGCGGGCTGCGGGACGGCCGCGGGGCCGCTCTGGGGCACGCGGGGCGCCATGGCCGGGCGCGGCGGCGGGGGCGCGGGCGCCTTTGAAATCGTGGGCAAAGCGGGGCGCACCGGGGCCGGCTGCGGTGCGGCGGCCTTGGCGACTATCTCCTTCTCGCGGGCGACGTCCTGGGCCGTCTTCACGAACATGCCGACGGGGCTCCTCGCAGGGGCGGCCTCGGCGGCCGGTGCCGCCGTCTCCGCGGGGGCCGCGACGGCTGCTGGAGCCGCTACCGGGGCCTTTGCCGCGAACTCCTTGTCGATCTCCTCGATGTAGATCTTGCTGACGGTGCTCGAGACCGACTTCGTGTCCGCAGCGACGTACCCGCGCTCCTTCAGAAGGGCCAGCATTTCGCGGCCTTCCATATTGTGCTTTTTCGCGAGTTCGTGGATGCGGATGCTCATTCGTCGTTCTTCAGGAGGACACGCGCTGGATCACGTCCTGCGCTTCCTCGGCGGTGAACCCGGCGCTCACGAGGTCGTCGGCGACGACACCCTCGAACGCTGCGGGAGAATTGATGCCCATGTCGACCAGGCGGCCCGCGATCGCGGCGTCCAGGCCCAGCGACTTGACGAGCGCGTTGACGGCGTTGCCTCGCGGGTCGTCGCCCTCGGCCTTGAACTCCTCAATGTCGATCCTCCAGCCGATGAGACGCGAGGTCAGGCGCGCGTTCTGGCCCTTGCGGCCGATCGCGATGGCGAGGTCGTCCGTCGCCACCTTCAGCAGGATGCGGCGGTTGCGTTCGTCGATGATGATCTCGCGCGGCAGCGCGGGCTTGAGGGCCTCGATGACCATCTCGCGCGGGTCCGCGAAGAACTTGATGATGTCGATCTTCTCGCCGCCCAGCTCTCGGACGATCGTCTTGACGCGGGCGCCCCTGGCGCCGACGCAGGCGCCGACCGGGTCGACCTTCGGGTCCTTGGAGGAGACGGCGATCTTCGTCCTGTAGCTCGGCTCGCGCGCGAAGGCCTCGATCTTGACGGTGCCGTCGGCGATCTCGGTGACCTCGAGCTCAAAGAGCCTGCGAACGAATTTCGGGCTCGCGCGGGTGAGGATGATCTCCGGGCCGCGGGGCGTGTTCTCGATCTCGAGCAGCAGGCAGCGGATTCGGTCGCCCGGCTGGTACTCCTCCATCGGAACCTGCTCCTTCGCCGGCATGACCGCCTCGGCCTTGCCGATGTCGATGTAGATGTCGTTGCGCTCCCTGCGCCGAACCGTTCCGGTCACGATGTTGCCGACCTGGTCCTTGAAATCGTCGTAGATGCGGTCCTTCTCGAACTGGCGCAGGCGCTGCATGACCGCCTGCCTAGCCGTCTGGGCCGCGATGCGCCCCAGGGTGGAGGGGTCGATCTCACGCTCGATCATCTCTCCGACCACGGCGCCGGGCTTCGAGGTCTGGGCCTTCTCGACGTGGACCTCAGTCTTCGGGTTGCTGACCGAATCCACCACCTTCATGACCGCCCACGCCTTCAGCTGGCCGTTCTTCGGGTTGATGTCTATCTTGAGCTCCTGACCGGAGTTAACCCCTTTCTGGGCAGCAGTTTTGAGAGCATTCGCAATCGTCGCGATCATGTCCGCGCGTGGAATGCCCTTCTCTTTCTCCATGTACTCAAGGACGGAAAGAATTTCGCTGCTCATAAGGTTGGAATTGTGGGAAAAAAAAAGCGGGCCCCAGGGCCCACTTTAGACAAAAGTGAGTGTTATAACGAACTGTTACAATACCCCGCGGCCCCAAACCTTGTCAAGCCCACCGCCCCTGGGACCACAGGGAATGGCCTAGGCCGGCGCGCGCATATTACGTGCGAGGCGTGACCGACCGCCGAACCTCAATTTCGGTTCCCCAAATCCCGGAAATTCACCAACTTGAAATGTTTGCGTGGCACCGAGTAGGATTAATTGGATTTAGGGATGCCCGAAGGCCCCGCCAAGCATGAGGTAAAGCTCCTTCTTGTCGACGATGACCCGCGCAACCTCGACGCCCTGGAGGCCATACTGCAGGCGCCGCACCTGGAACTCGTGCGGGCGCTCACCGCGGACGAGGCTCTGCGCGAGCTGATCTCCGGTGACTTCGCGGCCCTGGTGCTGGACATCCGCATGCCGGGCATGAGCGGCATCGAGCTGGCCTCCGTCGTGAAGCAGAGGAAGAGGACCAAGGACATCCCGATCATCTTCCTCACCGCGCACCACCTCGACGAGACGGAGGTGCTGAAGGGCTACGGCAGCGGCGCGGTCGACTATCTCACGAAGCCCATCAACCCGGAGATCCTCAAGTCGAAGATCGGCGTGTTCGTCGACCTCCACCAGAAGACCCGGGCGCTGAAGGCGGGCAACGAGGCCCTCGAGAAGGAGGTGTCCAGGCGCGAGGAGGCCGAGGAGGCCCTCAGGAGGACGAACATCGAGCTTGAGCGCCGCGTGGACGAGAGAACGGGCGAGCTCCTGCGCGCCAACGAGGCGCTGGCGGCCGCCCACGACAAGGCGGTGGCGGCCTCCCGCGCGAAGGACGAGTTCATCGCGTGCCTCTCCCACGAGCTGAGGACTCCCCTCAACCCCGTGCTCCTGGTCGCGAGCGACGCCGCCTCGAACGAGCGCCTCGAGCCGTCCGTTCGCGCGGACTTCAAGATGATCGCCTCCAACATCCAGATGGAGGCGCGCCTGATCGACGACCTCCTGGACGTGAGCCGCATCACGCAGGGCAAGTTCGCGCTCGAGCGCCAGGCGGTGGCGTTCGCGTCGCTCGTCGAGGAGGCCGCGGCGCTCATCGAGGCCGAGATCGCGGAGAAGGCCCTCACGCTTCGCCTGGTCCTCGAGCCCTCGATGCCGCGCGCCATGGGCGACGCCGTGAGGATCCGCCAGGTGATGTGGAATGTGATCAAGAACGCCGCAAAGTTCACGCCGAGGAAGGGCGCCATCACGGTGCGCGCCTCGTACGTCCCCCACCCCCCGTCCTTCGTCTTCAGCTGCGCCGACACCGGGATCGGCATGACCGCGCAGGAGATATCGCGCGCGTTCGAGCTCTTCTCGCAGGGCGACCATTCGCGCACGAGCGGCTCCCACAGGTTCGGGGGACTGGGGCTTGGCCTGGCGATCTCGCGGATGGTCGTCCAGCTGCACGGCGGTGCTATCGGGGCGTCGAGCGAGGGCGCGGGCCGCGGCTCGACGATCACGGTCAGTCTCCCGCTGCCGCTTGTCGGGCCGGAGGATGCGTCCGGCGCTGGAGCCCAGGCCGCCGCCTCCCGCCGGCCGTCGCAGGCGCGAAGGATCCTCCTTGTCGAGGACCACCCGACGACCCGCAGCTCCCTGGCGCATCTGCTCGAGGCCCGCTCCTACAGCGTGCGCACCGCGGCCAGCGTCGCCGAGGCGCGCGAGTGGCTCTCGAAGGCGTCCTTCGACGTCCTGATCTCCGACGTCGGCCTGCCGGACGGATCGGGCTACGACCTCATGCGCCCGTGGCGGGGGCGCTCGGGCATGACGGGCATCGCCCTCACGGGCTACGGCATGGAGGAGGACATCGCGCGAAGCCGCGAGGCCGGCTTCTCCGCGCACCTGACCAAGCCCGTGAGCGTGGAATCGCTTGAGCGCGTGCTCCTCGCCGCCTCTCCCGCAGGCGCCGTCTGAAAGCTTTACCAGCATGAACCTGACAATCGGAAAAAAGATAGCCCTCGGCTTCGTCGCGGCGCTCGCGGCGCTCCTCATCGTGGGCGGGGTCTCGCGCCAAAACCTCTTCGAGCTGAACGACGACGCGTTCTGGGTCACGCACACGGTCGAGGTGGAAAGTCACCTTGAGGGGGTGAGGTCCGGCTTCACCAAGGCCGAAAGCGCGGCGCGCGGCTATGCGATCGCGCCTGATCCCGTGTTCCGCGGCATCGTCGACACCTCGTTCCAGCAAACGCGGGACGACTTCAAGGCCTTGCGATCCCTGGTCAAAGACAACCCGGCCCAGGAGGAGCGCCTCGACCAGATCGACCCGCTCCTGACAAGGCGTGAGGCGCAGATCCGCCGGCTGATGGATGCAACGAACCTGTCCCAGTCCTCGAAGGCCGAGGTCGTGACCATCGGCGAGCAGACGTCGAGCCAGCTCAACAGGTTCATCGGGAGCATGGTGGACGAGGAAAGACGCCTCCTCGCCAACCGCCAGCAATTGGCGGGTCTGATGGCGAAGCGCACGTCCAACACGCTGGTGTACGGTACCGTCATCTCGATCCTCGTCGTCAGTTTCCTCGGTTTCTTCCTGACACGGAGCATCACCGACCCTGTCGCCACTCTGGGGCGGGGCGCCGCAAAAATCGGCTCGGGCGACTACTCCCACCGGGTCAGCGTGCAGACAAGCGGTGAGGTCGCCCGCCTTGCCGAACTCTTCAACCTCATGGCGTCTCAGATCGAAGAGAGGCAGGCAGTGCTGGCCGAGCAGGAATGGCTCAAGTCCGGCCTCGCCGCGTTCTCCGAGCTCTTCCAGGGCCAGCGCGACATGGGCGAACTCTGCCGCCGCGTGCTGGCGCTGACGGCGGAACTGACCCCGGCCCGCCGGTCCGCCCTGTACCTCGCGCCCTCGGAGGACGAACCGCAGTTCCTGAAGCTCATCGCCGGCGACGCGGACGAAGGCCCGCAGAAATGGGCGCGCGGCTCGGGGTTTCCCGGTGAGTGCTGGCGCGACAACAAGAGGATCATCATTACCGACCTGCCGAAGGATTATTTCAAGATAGGCTCCGGCCTCGGCGAGTCCGCGCCGAACACGCTGCTGCTCCTTCCGGCGGTGTACGAGGGGCGCGTGCGCGCCGTGATCGAGCTCGCCGCATGGCGACCCTTCACGGAGGTCGAGCTGACGCTCCTCGAGCGCCTCTCGGAGAGCCTCGCGATCGACCTGACGACGCTCGAGGCGGCGGCGCTGACCGAGCAGCTCCTCAAGCGCTCCCAGGCGCTCGCCTCGACGCTCCAGGAGAAGACGGACCGGCTGCTCGCGTCCGAGGTCCAGCTCAAGGAGCAGCAGGAGGAGCTCAGGCAGACCAACGAGGAGCTCGAGCAGGCGAACGAGGAGATGGAACAGACCAACGAGGAGATGGAGGAGAAGGTGAACCTCCTCGCGGAGCAGAAGCGCTCGATGGAGGAGGCCAACACCGAGATCCGCCGCTCCAGGGCGGAGCTCGAGGAGAAGGCCCGGCTCCTGGCCATAGCTTCCAAGTACAAGTCGGAGTTCCTGGCGAACATGTCGCACGAGCTGCGGACGCCGCTGAACAGCCTGATGATCCTCTCCAAGCTCCTTGCAGACAACCCGGACGGGGGACTGAGCGACAAGCAGGTCCAGTACGCCAGAACGATCCACTCCTCGGGGAGCGACCTGCTGGACCTGATCAACGAGATCCTGGACCTGGCAAGGATAGAGTCAGGAGCGGTGAAGCTCGACCACTCCATGGTGTCCATGGGAGAGATCGCCGATTTCACGGAGCGCACCTTCCGCCACGTGGCGGACGAGAGCAGGCTGCAGTTCGAGATCCGCCTGGACCCGGCTCTGCCGAAGGCGATCGAGACGGACGAGCGCCGCTTAAAGCAGGTGTTGAAAAACCTCCTCTCGAACGCGTTCAAGTTCACCCAGAAGGGCTCCGTCGTCCTGGCGGCGAGAACGGGCCCTGGTCCCGCGGAGGTCACGTTCTCGGTCACCGACACGGGCATCGGCATACCGCGCGACAAGCAGGAGCTGATCTTCGAGGCCTTCCAGCAGGCCGATGCCGGCACCGCGCGCAAGTACGGCGGCACGGGACTGGGCCTGACGATAAGCCGCGAGCTTGCCGCGCTCCTGTCCGCGGAGCTGCGCATGACGAGCGAGGAGGGCAAGGGCTCGACCTTCGAGATCACCGTTCCCTTGTCGCCAGGCGCGCAGCCGGAGAAAAGGCCAGCCCGGGTATCACACCCGAAGGGCCGGCCTGAGGCTCAGCAGCTCGGCATTCCCCCCGAGGAGCCGGCGGACGAGCCCGACCGACTCCCGGACGACCGCGGCGACATCCAGCCGGGCGACCGCGTCCTCCTGGTCGTCGACGACGACCGCAACTTCTCGCAGCTGATGATCGAGTTCGCCCGAGAGAAGAAGTTCAAGGTGGTGAGGACCGGCAGTGCCCGCCAGGGCTTCAACCTGGCGGTCAAGCTGCTGCCCTCGGCCATCACGCTCGACCTGCGCCTGCCCGATGGCGACGGTTGGCTGATCCTCGACAGGCTCAAGCACGACCCTCGCACGAGGCACATCCCGACCCACATCATCTCGGTCGACCACGAACGGGAGCGAGGCCTGCGCCAGGGCGCGGTCTCTGTCCTTCAGAAGCCGGTCACCAAGGCGACGATCGACGACGCCTTCCAGCAGACCATCGACCTCATCAACAGGCCGATCAAGAACCTGCTGATCGTCGAGGACGACCCGACCCAGAGGAAGGCGCTGATCGAGCTGATCGGCAACGGGGACGTGAAGAGCGAGGGGGTCGGCAGCGCGGCC
Source organism: Opitutaceae bacterium (assembly GCA_035656555.1). Classification (GTDB taxonomy): domain Bacteria; phylum Verrucomicrobiota; class Verrucomicrobiia; order Opitutales; family Opitutaceae; genus Palsa-1447. Next base: position 5,598 of record DASRSJ010000157.1, on the reverse strand, counting down.
GAGACGTTCGAGGCCCTGGGCAGGAAGCACTTCGACTGCATCGTCCTGGACCTCGGCCTTCCCGACATGAACGGATTCGAGCTGATCCGCGAGATCCAGCGCCGGTACGGCAAGGTGGCGCCGCCGGTCGTCGTCTACACGGGCCGCGAACTGAGCCGGGACGAGGATACGGAGCTGCGGATGATCTCGGACTCGGTGGTCATCAAGAACGCCCGCTCGCCCGAGCGGCTGCTGGACGAGACCGCGCTCTTCCTGCACCGTGTCGAGAGCCGCCTTCCCCAGAAGAAGCAGAAGATCCTCGAGCTCGCGAAGCGGAACGACTCGGTCCTGGCCGGCAAGTCCGTCCTCGTCGTCGACGACGACGTCAGGAACATCTTCGCCCTGACCGCCGTCCTGGAGGAGGTGGGCATGAAGGTCGAGTATGCCGAGAGCGGCAGGACGGCGCTGGAGAAGCTCGAGACGAACCCGAAGTTCGATGCCGTCCTCATGGACGTCATGATGCCGGAGATGGACGGCTTCGAGACGACGCGCCGCATCCGCTCCATGGAGCGATTCAAAAAGCTGCCGATCATCGCGGTGACGGCCAAGGCGATGAAGGGCGACCGGGAGACGTGCCTCGAGGCCGGCGCGTCCGACTTCATCACGAAGCCGGTGGACATGGAGCAGCTGCGCTCGCTGCTGCGGGTCTGGCTCTATGCATGATGCCGAAATAGGCGTGCTGCTGGGCGACCTGTACGAGCTCTACGGCTGGGACTTCAGGTCCTACGCCCAGGCGTCCCTGCGGCGCAGGATCGGCGTGCACCTGAAGACCACGGGCCTGGAGGACATCCACGCGCTGCGGGAGTCGGTGCGCAAGGACCCCGACGCGATGGCGGCCCTCCTTCGCTCGCTGACGGTCCACGTCTCCGCGATGTTCCGCGACCCTGAGTTTTTCCTCACCTTCAGGACCAAGATAGCGCCCATGCTCTCCACGTACCCGTACCTGCGTCTCTGGGTTGCGGGCTCCTCGACCGGCGAGGAACTCTACTCGCTGGCGATCGTCCTGCAGGAGACGGGCCTCTACGAGCGCAGCCGCATCTACGCCACCGACATCAACGACGCGGTCCTCGACCGGGCCAGGGCCGGCGTCTACCCGATCGGGCCCATGCAGGACTACACGAGGAACTACCACGCCTCCGGCGGGCAGAGGCCGTTCGGGGAATACTACACGGCCGACAGCGAGTATGCGGTCTTCAACCCGGCGCTGCGCAAGAACGTCGTCTTTGCCGCCCACAACCTGGCGACGGACGCCTCGTTCAACGAGTTCCACGTGATCTTCTGCAGGAACGTGATGATCTACTTCAACAAGACGCTCCAGGAGCGAGTTCACCGGCTCTTCTACGACAGCCTGCTGGCCCTGGGTTACCTCGGCCTCGGCCGCAGCGAGTCGATCCGCTTCTCTCCGCACGAGGCGGACTACGAGCCCGTCGAGGCCGCCCGCCGCCTTTACCGCAAACTCCAATGATCTTCGTCGGCATGTCACTCGGCGGAAGCAGGATCCTCCCCCAAATCCTTTCCGGGCTCGGGCCCGGGTTCAGCGGGACGATCGTCGTCGTGGCCCACCGCCACCGCGTCTCGGAGGGGGAGCTGGTCGAGCTCCTGCAGGCGCACTGCCCCCTGCCCGTCTCCGAGGCCCTCGACAAGGAGGTCTTCCGGCAGGGCCGCGTCTACGTGGCGCCGCCCGACTACCACCTGATGGTGGAGGAGGACCACTTCGAGCTCTCAAGCGACGAACCCGTCAACTTCGCGCGGCCGTCCATCGACGTCCTGTTCGACTCGGCCGCGGAGGCCTTCGGCAGGGACGCGGTGGGCGTGCTCCTGACCGGGGCGAGTTCCGACGGCGCCCGCGGGCTCGCGCGGATAAAGGAGGCCGGCGGGACGGTGATCGTTCAGGACCCGGCGGAGGCCGAGTGCCCGATCATGCCCGATGCCGCGCTGTCCAGGGTCAGCCCCGACCACCTGTGCCGCGCCTCGGAGATCGCGGCTGTCCTGCTCAAGTCCCCGGCTTAGGCCAGGGGGCGCTGGCGCAGGCGCTCGAGGATCCTGAGCGGCGAGCGGGAGGCGTCCTGCATCGCCGAGAGCGGGATGCGCACCGTCTGCTCAAACTGGTGCTGGCCGGAGAGGGCCGCGTGGGAGACGGAGTCGGCATAGCACACCCAGATCGTGCCGGGGGTAAAGAGGACCGGCTCCTTGCCGACCGAGGCCTGGTAGGCGTCGTCGGCCTTCATGGCGTCGTGCATCTTCAGCATCACGAAGTCGTACTCCGAGCGAAGGCCCTTCGTGATCTTGAGCATCTGCTGGATCTTGGCGCTGCCGGGAAACGGGCGGCCGATCTGCGGCAGGAACCTCTGGGCGACGTCCTCGAACGGCTCGCCGAGGCGCCAGACGCGCGGCTTGCCGACCGGGTTGATGTTGCAGAAGACGCGCAGGATGCGGTTGCCGTTCGTCGGCTGCGAGGGGAACGCGTCCACGTGCAGGCGCGTGTCGTCCTTGCGCCAGGAACTCTTGCGGCCCGCGATCTCCGCGGGGCGCAGGCTTGTCCTTAGCAGCTGGAACTTGCCCTTGTAGGGCGGGAAGAGGGCGCCCATCAGCTCGCCCGCGAGCTTGGAGTAGCGGGCGATCAGCTTCGTGAGAACCTCGGCCTCGCGGCCCGTGCAGCTCGTGCCGCCTATCTTTCCGTCGGCGGGGTTGTAGCTCACGTTCTTGGCCTTCGCGAGGATCCTCGGGTCGAGGAGCTTCAGCTCCTCCTCCGAGAGGGCGAAGTTCATGCCGGGGATCGAGACCACCTTGCCCGTCTCGAGCGCCGCGGTCAGGTCGAGCTTCAGTGTCTCGGCCGGCACTTCGGCGTTGGGGAACGCGGGGATTTCGAGAATGGCGGAGTCGATCATGTGGGTTGACCCATACCCTTATTCCAGTTCGTGAAAAAGACAAAAAACCCTGCGGACTAGGGGATCTCGTAGACTTCGAGGAGCGCGACGCCGGTGTCGCCGCTGGCCCCGGCCACCTGCGCGGTGTAGGAACCCGGGGGCAGCGTCACGAGGAGGGCCGAGTCCGCGCTGGAGGAATCGGACCATATGAAGGCGCCCGCCCCCGCGGCGGCCCTCGACACGGCATCGCTCCCGCCCCAGGCCAAGGAGGTCGCCATGGGCGCTTCGGGGGCCGCCATCGAATAGAGTGACAGCCTGGGGTCGGGAAGGACGCCGGGGACGCCGAACTCTGCCAGGCTGGGCCCGGAGGCGCGGATCAGCACGGTCCTCGACGTCGATCCTGCGATGGTCAGGCCGACTATCAGGATGTTGCCGTCGGTCCCCACCTGGGCCCTGGCGGAGACATTTGTGAGGTGGGATGAGCCCGCCAGGAAGGCGCCCTGGGGAGTTGCGTCATAGACCTCGGCAAGGGCCACTCCCGTGTCGCCGCTGGCACCGGTGACAACCATCGTGTATCCGCCCGGCGACAATGTCTGGGTGACGGCGGAGTCCAGGCTCGAGATGTCGGTCCAGGCGAACGCGCCTGATGACGCGGCCACGGCGGCGACGGCCTGACTCCCATCCCACCCCGCGTCAACCGCGAGAGGGCTCAAGGCACCCGCTGCCGACAGGGTTATCTCGGGGTCAGCCAGGGTGCCCTGGACCCCGAAGGCCCCCAGGGCGGGCCCGGAGGCGCGGACAAGGACCGGCTCCGAGCCGCTGCCGCCGCTGATCGTGAACCCCGCGATGAGTGCCGCGTCGGCCGTGCCCACGACGGCGCGGCTCGAGATGTCGGCGATCCGGCCGGCGTCGGATGTCTCCACCACGGCAAGGGTGGCCGCCGACGAGCGCAGCGTGCCGCCGGAGTTCGTTACGGCGCAGAGATAGGTCCCGGCGCTCGGAGCGGACGCGCCGGACACGACGAGCACGGGCCCGTTTGAGCCGGACAGGGTCGTGGAACCCGACGTGCCGTCAGAGAGGGGCGTTCCGTTGAGCGTCCACTGGTAGACGAGGTCGGCGCCCGACGCCTGAACCATGAACGTGGCGGTGGAACCGTCGGCAATCGTCTGGGACGTCGGCTGGGTCGCGATGGCAGGCACCGTCGCGGCGATGGGCCCGCTGAGGGTCCTGCTCTGGCCGAGCGAGGCTCCCGCGGAGTCCAGGGCGACGACTTGGAAATTCGCATCGCTTCCCGGGACCGTGAAGGTCGTGTCGAGCCCGTTCCAGGGACCGCTCGCCACGACCGACGTGTTTCCCGAGGCGTCGGTGGAGAGGACGTTCCACGAGGCCACGTTCGTCGCCCCGTTCCAGATGGCGTGCACGCTCGAGGTTCCGTCGCTGTTGGCGAGCGCCGAAACGAAGGGGTTCGTGGTCGGCGCCCCGGACCACGTGAAGCTGTAGCCGCGGTACGAGCCGACGCCCGCGGGCTCGCTCGAGTCGAAGATGAGGCCGCCCGATGGGTCGAACTCGGAGACGCGTCCGAGTACTCCCCACTCCACGAACGTGTCGCCATTAGCCAGTGTCTGGCTGTTGCCTTCGGCGCTCACCGAGAGGCCCGCCGGGTGCTGGACCGTGCGCGTCACGCTCGCCGTCATCGCGCTCTCGTCGCGGGTCACCCAGATGACCCGCGAGGCCGGCAGGACGGCCGTCCCGTTGGACTCGTTGTCGAATATCCGGATCGTGCTGGAGTCGACCGGGACCGCGTTGTGCTGCCAGGCATAGGGAAGTCCGGCGCCGAGCGTGAAATCGCTCTTCTTGCCGCCCATGCGCCACATCACGGTGCCGGTGCTCCTGTTGATCTTGTAGACGGTCCACGTGTGCCGCGCCGACACGATGAGGTTGCCGTCGGTGTCCACGTTCACGGAGTTGATGTGGAAGTAGTCGTACGGGCTTCCCGGGGTGGGCGCCCCGAGGTAGGTCTCGTTGACGGGCACGCCGGAGAGGCTGTGCCACTCAAGCAGGATCTGGCCGGTGGCGACGTCGATCTCCTGCACGACTCCCTCGATGACCGGGGCGCTGGCAGGGCCGCCCACCGAGGTCAGGTCGGCATTGACGATATTGTAGATGGTGATGAGGGCCGTGTTGTCCGCGGTGAGCTGGAACTCATGCTGGTCCGCGTCGAGTCCGTTGCCCGCCTGCACCGAGGCGATCACCTTGTAGGTGTTGTCGGCGATGTAGTCGGTCGTCGCGCCCACGGCGGTGTTTTCAAACCCCGTCCCCTGGGACCAGGTGAGGACCTGCTGGCCCTGGTAGGCCTGGATCCTGAAGTCGGAAGCCAGCCCTGAGCCAGTCAGCGGCATGAACCAGACGGGCCGCCCCAGCTTGTCGAGGATCTCCGGGCCGTTGACCGCACCCGGTGCGGCCGCGGTCTTCGCGGGTGTAATGAAAACATAGCCGTCCGCGACGGAGCCTGCGCTCTCGATGACCGTCACGGCGGGGGGCGAAACATGGAGTGCGACGAGCAACGGGGCACTGGAAATCAGGGAAGCCAGGGCAGCCGAAGCGGTCCAAGCCCTGCGAAATGCGGTTCGATGGAGGCTCATCGGACTCCGGGCCTCTGCGGATTTACCAATGGATCTCATAGGGAATCAGT
>DASRSJ010000156.1:0-2750 GCA_035656555.1 Opitutaceae bacterium | reverse complement strand
GGCCTCGCGGAGATCGGCAAAGTTGTCCTGGGGAGTGAGTATGGGCATGGAGGCACCGTGCCCCGGGTCGGAGCCCGGCGCAACGGGTGGGGAAGGATATAAGCACCCTTTTGTCCATTGCTGGTCAGGGAGGAGTGCCGGCCCTTTGAAATTCGGCCGGGTTTGCCTATCATTTAGCCATGCCGTGGGACGTGCATTTCGACCGGGGACTGTGGCTGCCTCAGCTGGGCTGGCACCTGGACGCGTCGTACCCGACGGACCGATCGTTCGTCTCCCACGCCCATTTTGACCACATCTCGGCCCACCGGGAGATCCTCTGCTCCGACGGCACGGCAAAGCTCATGCGCTCGCGCCTCCCGGGTATGCGAACCGAGCACGTGCTTCCCTTCGGCCACGAGGAGGCCCTGACAGGGGACTGCTCGGTGACGCTCTTCCCTGCCGGGCACATATTCGGTTCGGCCCAGGCACTCCTGAACCACGCCGAGCATGGCTCCCTTCTCTATACGGGGGACTTCAAGCTGAGGCATGGGTTGTCGGCGGAGCCCTGCGCGGCGCCGAGGGCCGACCTCCTCATCATGGAGACCACGTTCGCGCGGCCGCAGTACGTCTTCCCGCCGACGGAGTCGGTCCTGGCGGCGATTGGCGCCTTCTGCCGCGAGGCGATCGCGGACGGCGAGACGCCGGTCCTCTACGGCTACAGCCTTGGGAAGAGCCAGGAGGTCCTGAGGAGCCTCGTGGGCTTCGGGCTTCCGGTCATGCTGCATCCCCAGACCTGGCGCCTCACCAAGGTCTACGAGGAGCTTGGGATCAGCTTTCCGCCGCACAGGGAGTTCTCTGGCGCCGAGGTGGCGGGTCACGTGGTGCTCTGCCCGCCCCAGGTGCCGGGATCATCGTTCCTGAAGAAGGTCCCAAGGAGCCGGACGGCGGTCCTGACCGGCTGGGCGATGGATCCCGCGTGCAAGTACCGCTACCAGTGCGACGAGGCCTTCCCGCTCTCCGACCACGCGGATTATCCTGACCTGCTTCGCTTCGTGGAGCTCGTGAAGCCGGCGAAGGTCCTGACGCTCCACGGCTTCGCGGCGGAATTCGCGGCGACGCTGAGAGAGCGCGGCACAGAGGCCTGGGCGATCGGGGAGGACAACCAGCTTGAGCTTGGGGTCTCGGTCTCGCCGGGCGCCCTGCCTGTGGGGGCCCCGCCGACGGAGTCCGAGGAGACGGCCGAGCTTGTCGAGTCCGTGCCCGAGTCTTTCGCGCGGTTCGCCGAGACGGGCGAGCGGATCCGCGCGGCCTCCGCCAAGACGGCCAAGACCGCGATCCTCGGGGAATACCTGGCGTCGCTGCCCCCGGCCGAGGCGGCGCTAGCGACCGTATACTTCACAGGCCGCCCCTTCTTCCAGGCGGAGGATCGCACGCTGAACGCCGGATGGTCCCTCCTCAGCCGCGCGGTGCTGGACGTGGCGGGAATCTCGACCGCGGAATTCCGGGCGGCCTACAAACGCTTCGCCGACAGCGGCGAGGCCTCCGAGCTCGTCCTGACAGGCAAGGTCCGCTCAACGGGCGTCGTCCTGCCCGAGCTCGCCACCTTCTTTGACCGACTCGCCACGGCGAGGGGCCCGGCCGCCAAGCTCGAGGTGTTGTCCGCGTTCCTGAGGACGCTCGGACCCTCCGAGGCCAAGTACCTGATCAAGGTCATTACGGGCGACCTGCGCATCGGGCTCAAGGAGGGCCTGGTGGAGGAGGCGGTGGCCGCCGTTACCGGCGCGCCCCTGGCGTCCGTGCGCGAGGCCAACATGATCTGCGGGGACATGGGCGCCGTCATGAAGGCGGCGCTCGATCACACGCTCGACAAGATCGAGCTCAGGGCCTTCCAGCCGCTGCAGTTCATGCTGGCGAGCCCCGAGCCGACATCGGAGGCGATCCTGGAGAGGCTGGGCTCCCCCGTCTGGCTTGAGGAGAAGTACGACGGCATCCGATGCCAGATCCACAAGAAGGGGGCCCGCGTGGAATTCTACTCGAGGGACCTCCACAGGATAACGGGACAATTCCCGGATCTGGCGCGCTCGGCGCAGGCGCTTCCCGGGGATTTCATCGCGGACGGCGAGCTCCTGGCCTGGAAGGACGGCCGGGCGCTCCCGTTCGCGGAGCTCCAGAAGCGCCTGGGCCGGAAGGGCGACGACTTCTTCCTGGGAGAGGAGATCCCGGTCTCGATGTCGCTCTACGACATACTCTGGAGGGACGGACGGGTCCTCATGAAGGAACCTCTCAGCGTGAGGAGGCAGGAACTCTCCTCCCTCTTCGAGGGCCATCCCGCCTCGTTTGTCCTGGCTCCCATCCAGCAGGCGACCACCGCGCTTCAGATCGATGCGGCCTTCATGGCGTCGCGCAGGCGCGGCCACGAGGGCCTGATGGCCAAGGACCCGGCAAGCCCGTACTCGCCGGGCCGCCGCGGCCTCGCGTGGCTCAAGCTCAAGAAGGCCTTCGCGACGCTCGACGTCGTGGTCGTGGCGGTGGAGTTCGGGCACGGCAAGAGGCGCGACGTCCTGAGTGACTACACGTTCTCGGTCCGCGACGTGGAGCACGACCGCCTGGTCACCGTGGGGAAGGCCTACTCCGGGCTCACGGACGTCGAGATCGGGATCCTCACGCGGCACTTCGAGGAGAATACGATCGAGGAGAAGGGGAGGCGCCGGACCATAGTTCCGAACGTGATCCTCGAGATCGCGTTCGATTCCCTGCAGCCGAGCGACCGG
>DASRSJ010000155.1:0-3717 GCA_035656555.1 Opitutaceae bacterium | reverse complement strand
CTCAGGGACAAGAACCTGAACAACGACCTGCATTCCATGGTGGACTCGCTCGACAAGCGCGAGGCCGACATCATCAAGATGCGGTTCGGCCTGGACGGCCACAACGAGCTCACGCTCGAGGAGGTCGGACGGCGCTTCAACGTCACCCGCGAGAGGATTCGCCAACTTGAGTACATCGCCCTGGGCAAGATGCGCCGCGCGATGGCCAAGAACGAGGCCGTCCGCAGCGCGGACGACGTGGAGCAGGAAGACCGCCAGAGGATGAGGATGGACGTCATCCGCGAGTTCATCGAGTCCAAGGCCAAAAAGGGCTCGAAGCAGGGTTCGAACTAAGACCGTTTAATCAGAAAACAAACAGGCCCCCGACGATTCGATCGTCGGGGGCCTTTTCGTTTGTAAGATTGCCGTTCGCGGCCTCAGGGCTGGCCCGTGCCCCCCTCGGAGCCGTAGACCTGGCCCGTGGCATAGCTGGCGCTGCTGTCAGCGAGGAGGACATAGATCCCGGCGAGCTCTGCTGGTTGTCCTGGACGCTTGAGGGACGTGGCTCCCCCGAACTTTTTGAGCTTTTTCTGTGTCTGGCCGCCGCTCACCTGCAGGGGCGTCCAGATCGGGCCCGGGGCCACGCCGTTTACCCGGATGCCCTTTGGCGCCAGCTGCTTTGCGAGCGATTTGATATAGCTCGTCGTGGCGGCCTTGGTCTGGGCGTAGTCGTAGAGGTTCTCCGAGGGATCGATCGCCTGCTCGGATGTGGTGCCGATGATGACCGAGCCGGGCTTCAGGTGCGGCAGGGCCGCCTTGATGATCCAGAAGGGCGCGTAAATGTTGGTCTTCATCGTCCAGTCAAACTCCTCGGTCGTGATGTCGAGGATGGAGTCATTGGACTGCTGGCGGCCGGCGTTGCTGACAACAATGTCGAGGCCCCCGAGGCCCTTGATCGCCGAGGCCACCATGCGCTTGCAGAAGGGCTCGCTCCTGAGGTCGCCGGGGATGGCAAGGGCCGTGCGGCCCTCGGCTTCGATAAGCTCGATCACCTCGCGGGCGTCGGACTCCTCGGTCGGAAAATAGTTGATCGCCACGTCGGCGCCCTCGCGCGCGAATGCGATCGCTGCGGCCCGACCCATCCCGGAGTCGCCGCCCGTGATCAGGGCCTTGCGCCCGGCGAGGCGGCCCGAGCCGCGGTACGTCAGCTCCCCGTGGTCGGGCTTGGGGCTCATCTTGCTCGCGAGTCCCGGCCAGCGCTGCTTCTGCCCCGGGAAGGGCGGTCTGGGATACTTCTTTACGGGATCCTCCAGGACGGACGGCGCGGATGAGCGGGAACGGCGTGCTTTGTTTTTGATCATGGGATCTTTGGGTTGCCTGACCAGACCAACGCCCCCGCGGGCGGTTCCGAACGGCGAGCCAACCCCGGCACAATGCAAGGAGCCTTCAGCTGGCTGCGCCGGGATTGAAACCCGCCAGCCGGCGCACTAAACCACTCGCGTGAACCCCGTCACCCCGCTCCGGATCACCTGCCTTGCCACGTTCCTGACCCTCTCGCTGGCCTGCGCGGCGGCAGCGGCAGCCCCGCCGGAGGAGACGCCCCGCGCCACGTGGAAGAGCGAGTGGATCGCCCACCCCACGGCTCCTCTGCGCGAGGCTGCCGTGTTCCATTTCAGGAAGGTCATCCCGCTGCCGGCCGCGCCCGCCTCCTTCGTGGTCCACGTGAGCGCCGACAACAGGTTCATCCTCTACGTCAACGGCCAGCGGGCCGGCGAGGGTCCGTCCCGGGGGGACCTGGGGCACTGGCGCTACGAGACGCTCGACATCGCGCCGTTCCTCCACGCGGGCGAGAACGTCGTCGCGGCTGTCGTCTGGAACTGGGGCATCATCGGACCCCTGGCCCAGGTGAGCGACCGCACGGCCTTTCTCATGGAGGGCAATTCGGCCGCCGAGACGGCCGTCAACACCGACGCCTCGTGGGAAGTGGAGCAGGACGACGGCTTCTCCTTCGTGCGACGCGAGGCGAACGGGTTCTGGTTTTACTGGGCGGCCGACCCGCCGCAGCGGCTGGACGGCTCATCCCATGACTGGAACTGGAAGATGGCCGGGCACCCCGCGGGCTCCAGCTGGGTGGCCGCAGCCGATTCAGTCCACGAACTCATCTATGCCAGGTCCGGCGTGGCCAAGAGCCGCGCCGACGGCTTCTCATTCACGAGGTGGGCGCTTGTCCCCGATACCCTGCCCCCCATGGAATACACGCCCGCGGACGCCGGCAAGGTCGTGCGCTCAGACCTGGCCGGGGTCGAGGCCTTCCCTGCCGCGGCCGTGACAATCCCGGCGCACAGTTCGGTCAAGCTCCTCCTCGACCGGGGCACGATGACGACAGGCTATCCCGAGATCACGGTAAGCGGCGGCAAGGGATCCTCGGTCGTCATGGCCTACACGGAGGCGCTCTACGACTCAAAGCAGAGGCGCGGGAACCGGGCCGAGGTCGGGGACCGCGTGGTGCTCGGGCAGTCCGACACCTTCCTCCCCGACGGCGGGGACGACCGCACGTTCGGTCCGCTGTGGTTTCGCACATGGAGGTTTCTCGAGGTGCGGGTGATAACCTCGGACTCGCCGGTCATCCTCGAATCCCTCCACGTCCACTTCAGCGCCTACCCCTTCCAGGAAAAGGCTTCGTTCTCCTCTGACGATCCCGTGCTCGGAAGGCTCTGGGACATCTGCTGGCGCGGCGCGCGCCTTGGGGCTCACGACACGTACATGGACACCCCCTACTGGGAGCAGCTCCAGTACCTCTTCGACACTCGGATTCAGGCGATGATCTCCTACACGGTGGCGGACGATGATCGGCTCGCCCGCCAGGCCCTAAGGGCGTTCGACCAGTCGCGCCTGCCGGAGGGCGTCACGCAGAGCCGCTATCCCGATTCCCTGACGCAGGTTATCCCGAGCTTCTCGATCGAGTACATCGGCATGCTCCACGACTACTGGATGTACCGCCAGGACCTGGGTATTCTCCGCGAACTCCTGCCCGGATCTCGCGCGGTGATCGGCTGGTTCACGCAGCAGCTCGGCCCGGACGACTACCTGAAGCCCCTCAAGTTCGGCAACGGACTCGACTCGCCGATGGGCGGGGACTTCAAGGGCTTCCCCTATACCGATTCCAGGGGCCGCTCGGCGCTCACGACCCTGCGCTATGTCGGCGCCCTCAGGGACGCCGCCGACCTGGAGGACGCCCTGGGCGACGCCGCCCTGGCCTCGCGCTACCGCCAGCAGGCGGGGCGAAGCGCCAAGGCCGTCTACCGCGACTGCTGGAACGCCCGGCTCGGCATGCTGGCGGACACCCCCGACCAGAACAGCTACTCCCAGCACACGAACCTGGCCGGAGTCCTGACCGATGCGATCCCCGTGGTGGACCAGGCGGGCGTGATGCAGCACGTGATCGACGCCGAGGCCCATCCAGCCCCCGGGGGGCCCAGGATCGCGCTCGTGAGCTATCCCTACCAGTTCCTGCTCATCCGGGCCGTGGACAAGGCCGGGCTGGGCGGCCAGTACCTCGATCTCCTTGCATCCTGGCGCCAGATGGTCGCCCTGGGCTTCACGACCGTGGCCGAGAGCCCTGACCCGGGCCGCTCAGATACCCACGCGTGGACGGCGCATCCCCTCTACGACCTCCTGACGGTCGTGGCCGGCATCCATCCCTCGGCGCCCGGCTTCGCGTCGGTGCGGATATCCCCA
>DASRSJ010000154.1:0-1888 GCA_035656555.1 Opitutaceae bacterium | reverse complement strand
AAATGCTTTTCCTGAACAAGGAAGAGCATGAACCAATCGGTGATGAACCACCAAACCGGGTCGGTGCCGACTCGAGCGGCAATAATACCCCAGGTTTGGGGAAGCTTCATTAGGTCCAGCCAGCGCGGAGGGGCGAGATTGGCCTTCGAGGAGTCCGATCTGGATTCCTTGCGATCTGCAAGAATCATCGCGAGCTCATCCTCACCAATTCGAGGGTGCTTCTCCGGCTGGTGGTAGAACAGCAGCCATAGAATCAGCCAGAGGAAGCCTAGGATGCCCACGATGACAAACGCCGGCCACCAGCGCCGGCCCATGCCAAGGTAAAGGCCAACGACCAGCATCGGAGCGATGGCAGCGCCGATGGATGATCCGCTGTCAAAGAACGCGGCCGCCCAACCACGCTCCTGCTTGGGAAACCATTCCGACACGGCCTTGACGGCACCGGGCCAGTTGGGCGCCTCGCCGAGTCCGAGCAGGAACCGGAAAGCCACGAAACAGCGAAGGACCGCCTTCGGGGAGTGGAAAAACGCCGCCAGCGACGTGAGGACGGCAACAGCGGAGTACCAGGTGACGGTGGCGGTCAGGGCGATCCGCGTCCCAACGCGGTCTATGAAACGCCCCAGCGTCAATTGGCCCAGCGCGTAGGCGATACGAAACGAGATGACGATGAGGGCGTAGTCCTCGTTGGTCCATTTGTAGTCCTCCTTGAGGAACGGCGCCAAGGCAGACAGGGTCTGCCGATCGACGTAGTTGATAACCGTCGAGAGGAACAATATCCCGCATATCCACCATCTAAGGCGGCGGATGGGACGCCGAGGGGAGGGGATGGCTTCGGTCATGTTTTTAGCGTCTCTGACGCCGAATGTCTGACTCTGCGCGAGACGGGCATGGGGTGTGATCGATGTGAAGGACCAAATTGTTAATCACACTGGCGGCAAGCATGCAGGCGCCTGTGAGCCGGCCGTAAACCTTTGAGGGAGGCTTTTCCGAAGGGCCCCCGGGCAGTGTGATTTCGACGGGAGAGTACCAAGGGAGTCAAGCGGCATATTTTTTATCAATAATGCACGATGCTCTTACTTCCAACCCGGTTCGCCCTCGGGAGGTTTTTCTTGGTTCGATAAGTTAGTTGGTATACCCCTGCTGGTCTCTATTGGTGGTTCGCCCTGTCTCCTCCCAGCTGAATCAAATGGCCCCTCTTAACTGCGCCCGATGACCAATTCCCCCGTCTATGCCCGCGCCCAGAACGCGCTGCTCAAGATCTTCCGCTCTGAGGTCCCGGTAGGAAAGCCGATCCCGATCCAGGAGGAGTTGGCAAAGCGCCTCGATACGAGCAGGACGACGGTGCACCGGATTCTCAAGACCTTCAGGAAGTCGGGATTGCTGAAGATGGACAAGGGCGACCTCGTCCTGAAGCGGCCTGTGAACAAGGCGGAGTTTCTTCCCGAGCCGGTTGCCCTCTCGAGGCGCGAAATCGTCGAGCGAAGCCTGATCGAAAAGCTCGTCCGCCAGCAGATGCGTCCTGGCGACAGGTTTTCCGAGCTGGCGCTTGCCCGCGAGTACAAGGTGACGACAGTCACGATCCGGGAGGCCCTGCTGAGCCTGGCCCACCTGGGGGTCTTCTCAAAGACGGCGCGTAAGCAGTGGACCGTCGTGGCAATCGACGCCCTGATGATCAACGAGCTCATGGATCTGCGGATCCTGATAGAGACTTTTGCTCTGGGACGGTATTTCCAGAATCCGGCTGCGATGAGGGAGGAGTTCATCCAGATCCAGAAGAAGATGCAGGAATGTGCGGCGGCGATTAACAGGCGACCGTTCGTCGCACCCAAGGAGTTCCTCGATCTGGACAAGCAGTTTCATAACCTCATTCTTGGGGCAGGCCGCAACC
>DASRSJ010000153.1:0-6913 GCA_035656555.1 Opitutaceae bacterium | reverse complement strand
CCTTCTTCATATTCGGCAGTTCGATCCTGTCCTGCGGGCGCTTCGGGCCCGCGACGCTCGGCACCACGCTTGCGAGGTCGAGCTCGATGTCCTGGGAATAATCGATCTGGCCCTTGGCCGGGATGCCCCAGAGGTTCTGGGCCTTGTAGTAGCCCTCGTAGATCGCGACCTGCTCGTCCGTTCGGCCGGTGGCGCGCAGGTAGTTCGAGCACTCCTGGTCGATCGGGAAGAATCCCATCGTGGCGCCGTACTCGGGGGCCATGTTGGCGATCGTGGCACGGTCGACGACCGGCAGCGCCGAGGCGCCCGGGCCGTAGAACTCGACGAACTTGCCGACGACCTTCGCTTTGCGAAGAAGCTGCGTGACCGTGAGGGCGAGGTCCGTCGCCGTGACACCCTCCTTAAGCGCGCCTGTCAGGTGGACGCCGACCACGTCGGGCGTCAGGAAATACACGGGCTGGCCGAGCATGCCGGCCTCTGCCTCGATGCCGCCGACGCCCCAGCCGACGATGCCGATGCCGTTGATCATCGTCGTGTGCGAGTCGGTGCCGACGAGCGTGTCCGGATAGTAGGTCCCCTCGGTGTCGCGCAGGACGCCCTTCGCAAGGAACTCAAGGTTCACCTGGTGGACGATGCCGATGCCCGGGGGCACGACCTTGAAGGTCTCGAAAGCCTGCATGCCCCACTTCAGAAACTGGTAGCGCTCCCGGTTGCGCGTGAACTCGATCTCGAGGTTCTGGGCGAGCGCCTCGGCGCTGCCGGCGAAGTCCACCTGGACGGAGTGGTCGACCACGAGGTCGACGGGCACCAGGGGCTCGATGATCTTCGGGTTCTTGCCGGCCTTGGCGACGGCCGAGCGCATGGCCGCGAGGTCTACAAGGAGCGGGACGCCCGTGAAGTCCTGCAGGACGATGCGGGCGACGACGAAGGGGATCTCCTCCGTGCGCGGGGTCTTCGCCTGCCAGGTCGCGAGCATGCGCACCGCGTGCTCGGTGACGCGCTTGCCGTCGCAGTTGCGAAGGAGCGACTCAAGCACCAGCCGGATCGACACCGGGAGCCTGGAGACGTCCAGCCCGGCCTTTGAGAGAGCGGGCAGCGAATGGAAACCATGCTCGGCTCCGTTCGCCTTGAAGGTTTGGCGTGTGCCGAAGGAATCGCGAGTCTGGCTCATTGAGCGTGGGTTATTTGGCGATTGCGGCGCTGATGGCGGCGAAGTTCGGAAGCTCGGCCGGGGTGGCCGTGACGTCGACGAACTCGACGATGCCTGCGGGGCTGATGACGATCGAGGCGCGCGAGCTCGTGTCGCCGATGCCGGCCAGGCCCTTGAACGTGACGCCGTAGGCGGCCGTCACGGTCTTGTCCAGGTCGCTCAGGAGCGGCACCGTGATCTTGTTCTCCTTCGCCCACGCGGCTTGGGCGAAGGGGCTGTCGACGCTGATGCCGAGGACCTTCGCATTGAGGCCGGCGAACTCGCCGATGCCGCCGGAGACCCCGCACATCTCCTTCGTGCAGGTGCCCGTGAAGGCCAGCGGGAAGAAGAGGAGGAGCACCTTCTGCTTGCCGAGATGGTCACTCAGCTTGACGTCCTTCAGGCCCTCGGGCGTGACGGTCTTTAGGGTGAAATCCGGGGCCTTCGATCCGATTGCAATGGGCATGGTGTAAGGTGGGTTAGCGTAAAGGCAGTCGCCGTAGATCGTGTCCCTCGGGACCGGCGGTGGTGAGACGACACCTTGGGCCCATGCGCGGGGCTCGGCAAATCGTTTTTTCCGGGGGGTTCCTTGACAGTCACAAAATCCCTTGCGGCCGGGGCCCCGGGACGGCTTTTTGAGGGGCCCCATGACGATCATTGAAGAGCTGAAGTGGCGCGGCCTCCTTGCCGACTGCACCGATGAAGAGGCGCTGTCAAAGCGCCTGGCATCCGGGCCCGCGACCGTGTATTGCGGCTTCGACCCCACCGGGGACTCGCTCCACGTGGGCCACCTGATCGGCCAGCTGACGCTGCGTCGCTTCCAGCTGCACGGACACCACCCCATCACGCTCGCCGGGGGCGCCACGGGCATGATCGGCGACCCCTCGGGCAAGTCGGCCGAAAGGAACCTGCTTTCCCGTGAGAAGCTGGACGAGAACCTGAGGAGCATCAGCGGCCAGCTCTCGAGGCTCCTGGACTTTGACTCGAAGGTGAATCCGGCCCGCATGGTCGACAACGCCTCCTGGACGGCGGGCATCGGCTACCTCGATTTCCTAAGGGACGTTGGCAAGCACTTCTCCATCAACATGATGATGGCGAAGGACAGCGTGCGCTCCCGTATGGAGGGCGACAACGGCATCAGCTACACGGAGTTCAGCTACATGCTCCTCCAGGCCTACGACTTCTACCACCTGAGGAAGACCCATGACTGCGAGCTTCAGATCGGCGGCTCCGACCAGTGGGGCAACATAACAGCCGGGACCGACCTTATCAGGAAGAAGCTCGGGATGCCGGGTTGGGGCCTCACCTTCCCGCTTATCACCAAGGCCGACGGGACCAAGTTCGGGAAGACCGAGGACGGCGCCGTCTGGCTCGATCCGAAGAAGACGAGCCCCTACAAGTTCTACCAGTTCTTCGTGAACACCGAGGATGCCATGGTGGCGCCCTACCTAAGGAAATTCACCCTCCTCTCCCCTGCCGAGATCGAGGAGCTTGAGGCCAAGCACGCCTCAAACCCCGGTCCCCGTGAGGCCCACAAGGCGCTCGCCCGCGAGGTGACGACAATTGTCCATGGAAAGTCCGCGTGCGACGACGCCGTGAAGGCGAGCGAGGTCATGTTTGGCGGCGGCCTGGACGGCATCACCGAGGCGCTCTTCGGCGACGTCGCGGGCGAGATCCCCACCAAGGCGCTTGAGAAATCCAAGCTTGAGGGGGCAGGGATTGCGCTCATCGACCTCCTGGTCCAGAGCGAGCTCTGCCCGTCCCGCGGCCAGGCAAAGAAGGACGTCGAGGGTGGCGGCATCTACGTGAACAACGTGCGCGCGGCCGAGGCCGCGCGCTCCGTCGTGACGGGCGACCTTCTCTTCGGGCGCTATATTCTCCTCAGGAAGGGCAAGCGCAGCTACCTTCTTCTGAAGGCGGAATAACCGGCTGTCTACCCCGAGTGGATCTCGCACAATAGCGGGAATCGGCACTCGGATTGTCACCAATCGAATGCACACCCTCCGAGCAGGCTGCTCCGCCTTCCGCCTGCTCGTGCTCTTGGCATGGGCCGCGGGTTCGTTGCCTGACGCCCGAAGCCAGACCACCTACGTGCCCTACAGGCTCACAACAATCGCAGGTAGTCCTAGGCGCAGTGGCAGCGCGGACGGCACGGGAAGCAGCGCCTCCTTCAACGAGCCGACTGGCGCGGCGGTGGACGCGGGCCATAACGTGTATATAGCGGACACCGCCAACTGCACCATCCGCAAGGTGACGCCTGAAGGCTTGGTGACGACATTTGCCGGAAGCTCGGGCAAAAACGGATTCGCGGACGGAACGGGCGCGGACGCGAATTTTAGCGACCCGCTTGGGGTTGCTGTGGACTCCGCCGGCGATGTCTTCGTGGCGGATTCCAACAACAATCTCATCCGCAGGATAACGCCCGGAGGAGTGGTGAGCACCTACGCGGGACTTCAAGGGCAGGAGGGGCATGTCGATGGGCCCGCTGCCTCGGCCGAGTTTAACTATCCAGCCGCTCTGGCCGTCGACGCCGGTGGAAACGTGTACGTTGCCGAAAGCGGTGCCATTCGTAAGATCTCGCCGACGGGTTCTGTGACGACTCTTGCCGGGAGCGCGACCAACAACGGCAACTCACCGGAAGGAAGTGAGTCGCAAACGCAACTCTTTGATCCCAGCGGAATTGCCGTGGACGCAAGCGGCAACGTGTATGTGGCAGACAAGGGAAATTCCGTGGTTCGAATGATCACGCCGACCGGGTTGGTAACAACGCTGGCGGGCGCCGCCGGAAACAACGGTGCCGCGGACGGAAATGGCGTGTCGGCGCGCTTCAATCAGCCTACGGGCGTGGCGGTGGACAAGGCCGGATACGTCTGCGTCAGCGACTGGGGAAACAGCACGATCCGCCGGATTTCCCCACAGGGTGACGTTACGACCCTCGCCGGCCTCCCCGGAATAGTCGGGAATGTCGACGGCATCGGTCCGGCCGCCCTCATCCAACGCCCCAGCGGCATAGTGGTCGACAGTACCGGCGGCATCTATGTCGTGGATAGCGCGACCGAGACCCTTTCGGTGGCCTACCCGGTCACGCAGATCCCGGCGACAGTCACGCTGGGAAACCTTGAGCAGGGTCCCACGCCGCAGGTCCCGACAGTGACAACTATCCCCGCGGGGCTGAAGACCATCCTGACGTATACGGTTGCGGCAGGCAACTCGAGCTACACCGAATACTATGATCCGGGTGTCGGCCGGGCCACCGTTCTGGCCACGATCGTGGACCCGTACTATACGGGCTCGGCCACCGCAGTCCTCGACAACGGGCCGCTACCTTCGGACCTGCCCGCTTTCACCGTGCGTCACTCCATTGCTGGAGGCAGTTTCCTTTGGGGCATAACCTCCGGCCCCGCAGGTCTTGTGGCCGTTGGCACGGGCGGCCAGGTGCTCACATCGAAGGATGGCACTCTCTGGACTCCGAGGAGCGCGGGCACCGCCAGGTGGCTGACCGCCGTGGCCTACGGGGGCGGTCAGTATATTGCCGTCGGCGACCTCGGAACGGTGCTCCTGTCCTCCGATTCCGTCACGTGGAAGAGTGTGGCCCAGACCGCCACGACCGCCCGGCTCAACAACGTGATCTACGCTGCCGGGCAGTACGTGGCCGTGGGCGAAAGCGGGGTGATCATCACCTCGACGGACGGTCAAACCTGGACGGCGCGGTCCTCGGGCGTGACGGGATGGCTGCGCGGAATCGCGTATGCCAGGGAACTCGACTATTCCTACGACATCATTCCGGGGAAAATACCGCCGAGGTTTGTGGCAACAGGGGAAGGCGGGGCCATCATCGGTTCCTCCGACGCCATTACATGGGCGAACGACGGCGCCCTCGACGGCCGCGGCCCGCTCGTCGCCAGCGGGGATCTTGAGGCTCTCGCGGCGACAAATGGAGACGACTTCGGCACAGCCTACATCGCGGTCGGGGAAAACGCAGCGATGGCCGCCGGTGTCGGAATTGACCTCAACGGATCAGAGCGCTACCTGGTCCTCGATGTCAGCTCTTTCTCAACTCCCGTAGTCTTGCGGGGCCTGGTCCAGGGATCCGGCGCGGTTTTTGCGACAGGAGAAAACGGAACGATTCTGACAGCCGCAACGTTCTCCTCGGCCTGGTCCAGTGTTCCGTCGGGAACATCGGCCAACCTTGTGGCTGCGGCGGCGATCGGGGACACGGTGTACGTCGTCGGCGAGGACGAAACGATCCTGCAGTCCTCTGACCCGAATGAAAGCCGCCTCGCCAACTTGTCGTGCCGCACGCAGGTCGGAACCGGGGCAAATATCCTCATCGCCGGGTTCGTGGTGGGAGGCCAGGGAACCTCCGGGCAGGCGCCCTTTCTCGCGAGGGCATCGGGACCGGCTCTTGTCCCCTTCAACGTGCCCGACGTGCTTTCCGACCCCGAGCTTCAGCTCTTTTCGACGGCCTCAGCCAGCAACCCGTTGGCGACAAGCAAGGGATGGGGGGGCTCGGTGTCGATCGCCCAGGAGGCGGCCCAGTTGGGGGCCTTCGCATGGCCCGACCCCAAGAGCCAAGACTCCGCCATCTCGACCTCGCTAGCATCCGGGCCATATACGGCGAATGTCTCGGGCGCCTCGGGGGACGCGGGCGTCGCACTGGCCGAAGTTTACGATGCGACGGATGCCATCTCGCGTACAATCGCGTCGCCCCGCCTGATCAACCTGTCGGCACCAGCGCAGGTCGGCACGGGCGGCAACATCCTGATCGCCGGCTTCGTGATCGAGGGCACCAAACCCAAGACCGTGCTCGTGCGCGCGTCAGGGCCGGCGCTGACACCATTCGGCGTGAGCGGGGTCCTGCCGGACCCGTCGATACAGGTCTATTCCACAGCCTCGAGCGGAGCGCCCATCGCGACCAACTCCGGCTGGAACGGGGATGCCTCCATTGCGACCGCGTCGGCATGGGCGGGGGCTTTCTCGTGGGGAGCCTCGGCGACCCGCGACGCGGCCGTCCTCCTCACGCTTTCACCTGGTGCCTACACCGCGAACGTCTCCGGCGCCAGCGGGGACGGAGGCGTAGCCCTGGTGGAAGTCTACGAGGTCCAATAGGCCCGCCCGGAACCCTAGAAGAACATCGCCTCGCTGAGCGCGTTCTCGGGAGAGAGGAGCGCCACCGCGGCCGGCATCTTCGTGCGGCCCGTGCCGTAGTCCGCGTCAAACGTGCTGTGGCCGTCGGAGAGGTCCGCGCTCCAGGTAAATGTGCGCTTGTCGGGATAGGCGAACGTGAGCTCAACCTTGCGGGCCTCGAGTTTCGGCGAGGCATAGAGAGTGCCGATCCCGGCCGGGCCCCCGCAGTCCTTGATCCTGTCCCTGAGCCAACCGAGAAGCACCTTTGCCTCGGGCCCGAGCTCGGAGCCGTGCGCAAGCTCGACCGACGAGATGCCCTTGCCGATCGACTTCGCGGGATAGCGGCTCAGGAACTGGCCGATCGCCTGTCGGACCGGCAGGAGGCGCGCGAAAGCCAGGTCCCGCACGTTCTGGGGCTTCGGCCACGCGAAGCCCTCGGCGTCGGCCGGCGCGGTGGCGCTGTCGATCAGGACGCGCTTCGCCGAGTTGAGCAGGTACTTGTAGTCCGCGAGTTTGGCGGCCTCGCTGAAGCGGTGGGCCCAGTAGTAGATCGGGATGTCGGTCGAGAGGCAGATCGACACCTGGTTCTCCAGGTGT
>DASRSJ010000152.1:0-5279 GCA_035656555.1 Opitutaceae bacterium | reverse complement strand
GGATCGCCGAGATCTCGTGCCCGACGAAGTACTTTGCCGAGGCCTCCTCGATCAACTTCCGCCGCAGCCTTTCCTACGGCTTCGGCACGCTCGGCGTCAGCCTGCAGTGCCTCATGAGCCGTCTTGGCCTGAAGCCTCCCGCATTCCTCGACCGCAACGCTCCCGCGAGCGCACGGCTGTCGATCGATGCGCTCCGGGACCGGATCGCGGAGACCAACGTCCTTACTTAGGCCCAGTTCAGGACAATCTTGCCGCTCTTGCCCGAGCGCATGAGGTCGAAACCCTGCTGGAAATCCGTGTAAGGCATGCGGTGGGTGATGACAGGAGAGATATCCAGGCCGCTCTGGATCATGGCCGTCATCTTGTACCACGTGTCGTACATCTCGCGGCCGTAGATGCCGCGGATGGTGAGCATGTTGAAGACAACCTTGTTCCAGTCGACGGCGGCTGCGCCGGGCATGATCCCAAGGAGCGCGATCCGCCCGCCATGGGCCATGTTGTCGATCATGTCGTTGAGCGCCCTGGGGTTCCCGGACATCTCAAGCCCGACGTCGAAACCCTCCTTCATCCCGATCTCGGCCTGGACGTCCTGGAGCTTTTCCTTGGAGACGTCGACGACCCGGGTGGCGCCCATCCTTGAGGCGAGGGCCAGGCGGTCCGCGTTCACGTCCGTCACGACAATCTTCCTGGCGCCGCAGTGCTTTGCGATCGCGGCGGCCATGCAGCCGATGGGGCCCGCGCCGGTGATCAATACGTCCTCGCCGATCAGGTCGAACTGGAGGGCGGTATGCGTGGCGTTTCCCAGGGGATCAAAGCAGGAAAGGACATCGAGCGGGATGGCCGGGTCGACGGGAACGGCGTTGGAGGCCGGGATGCAGAGGTACTCGGCAAAGGCCCCGTTGCGGTTCACGCCGACGCCCTTCGTGTCCTTGCAGAGGTGGCGGCGGCCCGCGAGGCAGTTGCGGCAGACGCCGCACACGATGTGGCCCTCGCCGTCGACCAGGTCGCCCTTCTTGAAGCGCTGGACGGCGGAGCCCACTTCCTCGATGACGCCCACAAACTCGTGTCCGATCACCATGGGCGGCTTTATTGTTTTCTGCGCCCAGGCGTCCCAGTTGTAGATGTGAACGTCGGTCCCGCAGATGGAGGTTTTAAGGACCTTGATGAGGACATCGCTCGAGCCGGGCACCGGCACCGGAACGTCGGTCAGCTCCAGGCCCTCTCCGGCCCGGACCTTTGATATGGCTCGCATTGTCTTGGCGCTCATCAGGGTGAGCGGAAGATTGCCCCGGATTGGCCCCAAAACAACCACGAACGCCCGATATGACGTCCTGCTCGGGTGTTGCGTCCGCCCCTCGGATCCTGTCGCCTAGGACTGACTGACGATGACCAATCGATTCTACGGAGCCTTTGACAGCGAGACCCCTGGAGGGGAGCGGAAGACGGACTACCGCAACGCCTTCCAGATCGACCGCGACCGCATCATCCACGCGCAGGCCTTCCGCAAGCTCCAGTCCAAGACCCAGGTTTTTCTCTCTGGCGAGTATGACTTCTACCGCACGCGCCTGACCCACTCGATGGAGGTCGCGCAGATCGGCCGCTCCATCTGCCAGTTCCTGAGGACAACAAAGGGCCCGCTCAGGGACGACTTCTACATCGACTCCGACCTGGTCGAGGCCGTGTGCTTGGCCCACGACCTCGGCCATCCCCCGTTCGGTCACTCCGGGGAGAGGACGCTCCAGGAACTCATGGTCGGGTGGGGCGGCTTCGAGGGAAACGCCCAGACGCTCCACCTGCTGATGGAGACCATGTACCAGGACAGCTCCGGGGTGCGCGGAATGCAGCCGACCCGGGCGCTGATGGACGGCGTCCTCAAGTACAAGACGCTCTTCGGCCAGTTCAAGAAACCGCCGCAGAACCACTTCCTCTACGACACCCAGAAGGATGTCCTGGGCTTTGTCTTCGGCGGGGCGTCCATTCCGAAGACGCTCATGCCGGGTGAGAAGCTGAACAGCTTCAAGAGCGTGGAGTGCCAGATCATGGACTGGGCCGACGACGCGGCCTACTCGCTCAACGACATCGTCGACGGGGTGAAGACCGGCTTCCTCTCCGTGGACCGCATCGACGCCTGGGCGGACGCCAAGGCGCTCGACTCCGTCGGCCTTGTCCTCCTTGACGAGCTTCGATCGGCCATCCGGGCCGACCGCCTCGAGACCATATTCTCGGCGCGGATCGGCTCCTTCATCACGTCGTGCCGGCTCAGGGAGCGAGAGAACTTCATGGCGGAGAAGACCAACCGCTACCGCTATGAGCTTGTCGTATCGCCGGAGGCCGAGCGCCAGGCGCTGTTTTACAAGGGCATGGCCAATGACATCATCTTCGAGAGCCCGCAGCTCCAGCAGATGGAGCACAAGGCGAGGAAGGTGCTCTTCGACCTTTGGGACTCCTGCTGGCGCAACTACGTCGAGCCTGGGCCCAGGGTCGTGCGCATCCTGCCACCCGCCATCGGCAGCCTCCTGGACACCGCCAAGGGCAAAAAGGCCAAGGCGCGCCAGATCTGCGACTGGCTCGCGGGACTCACCGACGGGATGATCGTACGGATTTACCGGCGGCTCTTCGACCCGGAGTTTGGGTCCATCCGCGACCTGAGCTAGGGCTTGGCCGGGCCGGGATCAAGGTGGTCGGCGTCCACGGCTCCCTGGATGACGGCCGAGGCCTTCTCCCAAAGGGCTTTCGAGCCCTCGGCTATGTGGCTGTTGCGCTCACGGACGCGGTCGGCCGTCACGCCGTGGCGCTTCCATGCTGAGCCCTCGGTCAAGGCGTTGAGCAGCACAGGCTGGAAGCGGTCGATTGCCGCGGCAAACTTGGCCTCAGGCGTCTGCTTCTCCTCGAACTCGTCCCAGAGCGCTCGGAATTCAAGAGCCTGGTCCGCGGGCAGCATCCCGAATATCCGGTCGGCAGCCTTGGCCTCGCGCTCGTGCTGACCCGCCATCCTCGCCGTGTCGTAGGCGAAGGTGTCACCCGCATCGATCTCAACCAGGTCGTGGATGATCGCCATCTTCAGCACCTTCAGGACGTCGAGCGTTCCGCCGTTGGCGTGCTCGGCGAGGACGATGATGGCCAGGCAGAGATGCCAGGAATGCTCCGCATCGTTTTCCGCGCGCCGGCTCTGCGTGCAGACCGTCTGCCGGAAGATCTCCTTCAGCTTGTCTACCTCAATGATGAACCGGACCTGCTGCTCAAGCCGCTCGTGCGTCATCCGGACCAACTATTCCGCGCGGCGCGCCTTGGCGAGCGCCGACTGGCGTCCGCTCGGGACGGACGTCAAAGTAGCGCTCCTTGATGGCGGCCCCGGCAAAGAGGAAGCCCACAAGGCCAACCGCAGTCACCGTACGGGAGAGCGGCGTCTCAAAGAGCGGGAACTGCAGCAGGATCGTGATCGCCACGCTCTGCATGGCGACGACGGCGAGCGAGTGGCGGCCGAGGAAGGCCAGGGGGCGCCATGAGAGTGCCTGGGGGAAGCGCGATCCCAAGGCACCCACGAGATAGGCCACCGAGCCGAAATCGGCGAGGCGCAGGAGCCCCAGGGCCGGCTTGTTGAGCAGCATGCCGTAGAGCCGGTCGGGCCAAAGCGACGGCCAGTTGGCCTGGCGCACGCCGATGCCGTAGACAGCGACGGCGGCGCAGAGCGCCAGGACGACCGGGTTCGGCTTCCGCAGCTGCTCGTGCCCGCTGATCCTGGCGTGTCCGATCGTCACGCCGGCGACGAAGAGCATCTGCCAGGCGAGAAGGTTGAAGCTGCCGGTGTTGATGGGATAGAGCGGCGCGCCGTCGATCGGCGGGGCAAACTGGATCACGAGCCACACGGCCGCGCTAAGGCCCAGCACAAGCTTATGGCGGCCGGCCTCCAGGGCCTTGATCACGGTGGGGAGCAAAAGCACGAAACCGCAGTACATCGGCAGCAGGTCAAGAAGGCCCGGCTGGTAAAGGAGCGAGGCGCCGAGCCCGAGGGAGAGGAGGGGATGCTCGAAGAAGAGCCTTGGAACCGTCGGTGCGCAGAAGCCCAGGATGTGCTCGGTCGCCTGCACGGCGACGAAGGCCAGAAGCAGTGAGCCGATATGCCAGCGGTAGATGGAGCGGGCTCGGCCGGTTGAGGCGGCCCACAGCCCGTCGTTGCCCTTTGTGCGGTATTTGCGCGTGTACACCCAGCCCGCGAGGAGGCCTGAAAGAAACACGAAGCCTTCTGCCGCTGAAAAAAGCCCCAGGGACTGGTCTGTCACGGCCCGAATCTCCGTCGGCAGGTGATTGACCACCATGCAGACAAGGAAGAGCCCCCGCAGCGTGTCGAATCGCAGGTCGCGGCTAGTCGGGAGCACTTCTATCTGGGACTTCACCGTATTTTGCCGACAGCGTGTACCACGAATCGTTCCACAATCGCCGGGTTATCGACATTTTGCGCGATTTTGGGGTGATGGCCCCACGAAAGAAGCCGGGGGAATGTGAAGGGGCCCTCAATAGGAGCCAAACTGTCGCGGATCAGGTCCCTCACCAGCCGCCACCCAGGGCCCGGACAAGGAGGACGGTCGCCGAAAGGCGGTCCGCCCTCACCTGGGTGAGGGATATCTCACTCGCGAGCTCCGTCCTTTGGCTGTCGATCACCTCGATATAGCTGACGAGGCCCGCCTTGTAGCGGACGATGGAAAGCTTGGAGGCCTTGCCGGCGGAGTCCGCCGCACCCTCAAGGATCTCCGTCTGGTGCGCGAGGAGCCTCAGGTCCGAGAGACCGTCCTCGACCTCCTTGAAGGCGACCAGGACCTGCTGGCGGTAGCTGGCGACCGCCTCGTCGTAAGAGGCGCGAGCCTCCCTCAGGTTCGCAAGGTTGGCGCCGCCATTGAAGATCGGAAGCGACACCTGCGGTCCAACCGCCCATTCGCGGCTGCTCCAGGTGAGCAGGTTACTGAGGTCATTGCTGTTCGCTCCGGCGAAGGCCGTCAGCCCGATGGACGGAAAGTAGGCGGCCTTGGCGACGCCGATCCTCGCGTTCGCTGCGGCCAGGGTTCGCTCGGCGGCGGCCACGTCCGGGCGGCGCTCGAGAAGCTCGCTCGGCAAGCCCGCCGGCACGAAAGGCGCACGGTAAAGGGAAGGCGACGAGTCCACTTTGAAATCCTCGGGATTCTGTCCCACGAGGACCGCGAGGGCGTGCTGCTGCTCGGAAATCGCGCGGTCGGTCGCGACCGCGCTACTCTCGACCGTGGCGAGCTCGGTCTCGGCCTGGTAGA
>DASRSJ010000151.1:0-6244 GCA_035656555.1 Opitutaceae bacterium | reverse complement strand
GACCCCGTCCTCATCATCGACGACACGCGAGGCTTCCTCTCGCCGCTGGCCCTCGAGTTCGCGGAGCCCACGGCGGCGCAGGAGGGAATCCTGCGCGGCTGGGGGATCACGACACTCGGCGCCCTGACCGCGATCCCGAAGGCGGAGATCGCCCAGCGCCTCGGCTCCGACGGCGTGCTCCTCTGGGAGCGGGCGACCGGGGAGGCGACGCGCGTCCTGCGTCTCGTCGAGCCCGCGCAGAGCTTCGCCGCGGAGTGGGCCTACGACCCGCCCGTCGAGTCGGTCGAGCCGCTCTTCTTCAAGCTGCGCCGCTACGCGGAGCGCGTGGCCTTCGAACTGCGCGGCGCGGGGTTCGTCGCGGAGAAGCTGGCCCTCACGCTGCTTCTCGACGACGAGAGCGACCACCGCAGGGAATTCCGGCTGCCTGAGCCGGGCTGCGACGTCGAGGGATGGATGCGCGTGCTGAACGGGCACTTGGCAACGGTGAGGACCGAGGCACCCGTGGTGTCCGTCCGGCTTGTCGCCTCACCGGCCCGCCCGCCGCAGAAGCAGGACGGCCTCTTCGACACCGGCCTCAAGGATCCCGCCTCGTTCTGGGAGAACATCGCCCGCATCGCGGCCATCGTCGGGGACGACCGCGTCGGCACGCCCGCCATGCTGGACTCCCACCGCCCGGACGCCTTCACGATGGGCAGGCCGGCGGAGGCGGTGGAGCCCGCGGCGCGCGCAACCGTCCATCCGGCTCACGGCCCGACGCTTCGGCGCTTCCGGCCGCCGTGGCCGGTCAGGGTGGACTGCGACTCGGGGCCGCCGGCCGCGGTGAGCGGCAGGCTCGAGGGCAGCGTGCGCTCCGCGCTGGGCCCCTGGCTCCTCGAGGGGGAATGGTGGAAGTCCGAGGCCTGGGCCGTCGAGACCTGGCAGGTGGAGATGGAAGGAGGCGGGCTCTACCAGCTTGCCCGCACGAGGGACGGCTGGTGCGTCGAGGGGATGCTCGACTAGGCCCGTGAGGGAAAATCCATGGCGTACGTCGAACTCCATGCGCGCAGCGCGTTCTCGTTCCTGCGCGCGGGCTCACTGCCCGAGACGCTGGCTTCCGAGGCGGGGCGTCTCGGCATCCCGGCCCTTGGGCTCTGCGATCGCGACGGCGTGTACGGCGCCGTACGGCTCCACATGGCCGGCAAGGAGGCCGGTGTGCGGGCGCTCGTGGGATCCGAGCTCACGATGGAGGACGGAAGCGTCGTGCCTGTGCTGGTCGCGGCGCGCGAGGGCTACCGCGGCCTCTGCAGGCTCCTGACGACGACGCACCTGCGCTCCGAGAAGGGAGAGGGCCGCGTCGCTTGGTCCGAGCTCGCGGCCTCAAGCGAGGGCTTGGTCGCCCTGACCGGAGACGAGGAGGGACCCGTGCGCCGCGCGTGGGTGAGCGAGGGGCCCGCGGCGGCGGCCGAGGCCGGCTCGAGGCTCCTGGGGATATTCGGCAGGGAGCGCCTGCACGTGGAGATCCAGCGCCACCTGCTGGCTGGCGAAGAGCGCTGGAACACCTTTCTCGTGGACTGGGCGCGGGCCCAGGGCCTGCCGCTCCTGGCGGCAAACGGCGTCCTCCATGCGACGCCGGAGGCCTCCAGCGTCGTCGACGTCTTCACCTGCCTGCGCCACCACGTGACGCTCGATGCCGCGGGACGGCGCCTCTCGGCCAATCGCGAGAGGCACCTGAAGTGCGAGCGGGAGATGCGGGAGCTCTTCCGCGACCTGCCGGAAGCGGTCGACAACACGGGCCGCCTCGCCGAGACGCTCGGCTTCACGCTTGCCAACCTGGGCTACAAGTTCCCCGACCACCCGGTGCCCTCGGGCGAGTCGCAGGACTCGTTCCTGAGGAAGATGACGTATTTCGGGGCGCAGCAGCGCTACGGCAGCGTGATCGGCAACGTGCGGCGACAGCTGGACCGCGAGCTCGCCCTCATCACGAAGCTCGGCTTCAGCGGGTACTTCCTCCTCGTCTGGGACCTCTGCACGTTCGCGAGGGAGAAGGGGTCCTTGGTGCAGGGCAGGGGCAGCGCCGCCAACAGCGCGGTGTGCTACGCCCTGGGGATCACCGCCGTCGACCCGATCGAGAGCAAGCTGCTCTTCGAGCGCTTCCTCTCCGAGGGGCGCACGGACTGGCCGGACATAGACCTGGACCTGCCGAGCGGCGACCGCAGGGAGGAGCTGATTCAGGAGGTGTACCGGCGCTTCGGCCGGCGGGGTGCCGCGATGACAGCCAATGTCATCACATACCGGGGCCGCAGCACGATCCGGGAGGTGGGCAAGGTCTTCGGGTTCCCCGACGACGCGCTCGACCGCTTCTCGAACCTCTTTCACGGCGGCGACCTTCCCCAGACACTGGCCCTGGGCGAGCAGCTGCGGATGGCCGGCGTCTCTGGAGCTCACCCGCGCCTCCACGCGCTGATCGATACGTGCCGCAGGGTGCGCGGGCTGCCGCGCCACCTTGGCCAGCACTCAGGCGGCATGGTCATGAGCTCCACGGGGCTCGACCAGTTCGTGCCCCTTGAGAACGCGCGGATGCCGGGCCGATCGGTGCTCCAGTGGGACAAGAACGACATCGAGGACATGGGGCTCCTGAAGGTGGACCTCCTGGGCCTCGGCATGATGGCGGCGCTCCAGGACTCCATTGAGATCTGCTCGAAGAGGGGGCAGCCGGTGGACCTGGCCCGCATCCCGAAGGACGACCCCGCGGTTTTCAAGATGCTGCAGGAGGCCGACACGATCGGGATCTTCCAGGTGGAGAGCCGGGCGCAGATGGCGACCCTGCCGCGCATGAAGCCGCTCAACTTCTACGACCTGGCGGTCGAGGTCGCGATCATACGCCCCGGTCCCATCCAGGGCGACGCCGTGAATCCCTACCTAAAGCGGAGGGCGGGGGAGGAGGCGGTGACCTACCCCGACGAGCGGGCGAGGCCGATCCTGGAGAGGACGCTCGGGGTCGTCCTCTTCCAGGAGCAGATACTGCGGCTGGCGATGGAGCTCGGAGGCTTCACGGCGGCGGAGGCCGACGAGCTGCGCCGCGCGATCGGCTTCACGCGCTCGCAGGAGCGGCTCGACCGCATGAAGGAGCGCCTGGCGATCGCCTTCAGGAAGAACAACGTCAGCGAGGCCGCGGTGGACTACCTCATCAGGTCGCTGGCGTCGTTCGCGCTGTACGGCTTTCCCGAGTCGCACGCCATCAGCTTCGCGCTCATCGCGTACTCGAGCGCGTGGCTCAAGGTGAACAGGCCCGCGGCGTTCTACGCCTCGCTGCTCAACTGCCAGCCGATGGGCTTCTACTCTCCCGCGAGCCTCGTGCAGGACGGCAGGCGCCACGGCATCACGTTCCTGCCGGCGTGCGTCATAGCCTCGGACGCGAAATGCCGCGTTGACGAGGATCATGTCGTGAGGCTCGGGATCGGCTGCGTGCGGGGCGTGCGCGACGCCGCGCTGGGCTCGATGATCGCCGCGCGCGCCGCGCGCAGCTTCACGTCGCTCCAGGACTTCCTGAGGAGGACGGACTTCACGGCGGCCGAGAGGCGGGTCTTGGCCGGGGCGGGGGCCCTCAACGCGCTGGCGGACCACCGCCGCGCGGCGCTCTGGAAGGTCGAGGCCTTCCATGAGGACGACGATCTCTTCAGGCAGGCCGCGCAGGAGGGCGAGGGCGACCCGTCGCCGCTCGCCAGGATGACGCTCCTTGAGCGCCTGCAGGCCGACTACCAGCACACGGATCTGACGACGGGCGCCCACCCGATGAAGATCGCGCGCCCCATGCTGGAGGGCGTGCATGCCGCCGGGCGGCTGGGGGAGGTGGGGGCCCGCGAGCGGGTCAAGGTCTGCGGCTCCGTCATCACGCGCCAGCGCCCGGGGACGGCGAAGGGGTTCTGCTTCATCACGCTGGAGGACGAGACGGGGCTCGTGAACGTGATCGTGAGGCCGAGGCTTTTCGAGGAGGCGAGGCTCGTCATCAACCTTGAGCCGGCGCTCGTCATCACCGGCCGGCTGCAGAACGAGAAGGGCGTCATCCACGTGATGGCGGAGAAGATCGAGGCGATGGGGGACCTGGGGCTTCCCATCCAGGCATCCCACGACTTCCACTGAGCGGGGGCAGGCTTGCAGAGGGCCCCTGACGGGGGGCATGCTCGGGCCCCAGCATGGAATCCCGGCTCGCCTCCGCAGCCTTCGTCCTCGTCTTCGCGGTCTACTTGTTCCTTGCGAGCGTGGGCGGCGTCGCGCGCTACATCCCCGAGCCGCGGGAAAACGCCTTCAACTCCCTGTCGCGAGGGCTCCTCTCGGGCCACCTGTACACGACGAAGGAGGTGCCTCCGGGCCTGGCCGCGCTGGCCGATCCCTACGATCCCAGCGCCAATGTCGAATTCCGGACCAATGCGGCCTACATGGTCCACGACTACAGCTATTACAAAGGACGGATGTACCTGTATTTCGGGGTGGCGCCGGCCCTTCTCCTCTTCATCCCGTTCCACCTGCTGACGGGATCATGGCTTTCGCAGTGGATGGCGGTCGCCCTCCTCTGCACGGCGGGCCTCCTTGTGAACGTCCTGCTCGTGCGGTCCGTGAAGAAGGCCTTCTTTCCGGGATCCCCCGCCTGGATCCTCGCCGCCAGCGTGCTGCTCCTGGGATTCGGCTCCTACGCGCCCATTCTTCTCGCGCGCGCGGACAAGTGGGAGGTGCCGATCGCCTTCAGCTACCTTTTTGTCTCCCTGACGCTGCGCTTTCTGTGGGAGGCGCTCGGGCATCCGGAGAAATGCGCACGGTGGGTCGCCCTGGCGAGCCTCTCCCTCGGGATAGCGTTCGCGGGGAGGCCGAGCGTGCTGCCGGTGGGGGCGATTCTCCTTCTTCCCTTCCTGCTGCCCGAGCCCAGGAAAAGCCTGCGCACGTGGGCCGCGGCCATCCTGCCGCTCGGCTTCTGCGGCCTCGGCGTCGCGCTCTACAACCAGATGCGCTTCTCGAGCCCGTTCGACTTCGGCCAGCGCTACCAGTTGGCCGCGGAGAAGGTATCGAACATGAAGATCTTCAGCCTGGAGTACCTGGGCGCCAATCTGAACCTGTTTCTATTCAAGGCCGTGGACTGGCGAAGCTATTTCCCGTTTGCGAACGAGCCCGCCTACGGCGCCTCCTCGAAGAACCACGGCATGATCGAGCACCTCTCGGGCGCACTCCTGAACGACCCGGTGCTCTGGGCCGCGCTCGCCATCGTGGCATTTGTCATCATCCGCAGGCCAGGTGCACGCCTGGGGCTTTTTGTCGCGGCTGCAGGATGGGCGTTCCTGAGTGCCCTGACCCTCATGGCGCTCTTCTGCGGGATCTGCTCACGCTACCAGTTTGAATTCCTGCCGGCCTTGGCGTTGCTCGCGGCGCTGGGAGTCATGGCGGCGGAGAACGCGCTCACCGGTGGAAGGCTCGCCCTCGCCCGCTGCGTGTGGATACCGGCGCTGATCTTTTCCTCGGCCTTCACGGTCCTTTACTCGGTCAACCGGATCGTCGAGGACCACGGCACGGCCGCGATCGTCATGACCTCCAAGGGAGACCTTCGGGATGCCAACCACGAGGTGGAGATCGACAGGTTCCTCTCGCCGGGCGATCCACTGTTCCGGCTGGAGTCTGGCGTCATCATGGTCGCCGCAGGGCACCAGGCCGCGGCGCAGAGCGTCTTCGCGGCGCTGACCCGCGACTTTCCCGATTACGGCCTCGGCCACTACAACCTCGGGAGGGTCCTCGCCACCGAGGGCAGGACGGACGAGGCCATCGCGGAGCTCGCCGAGGCGCGCAGGCTGGCTCCCGACAACATGGCGGTAGCCAGGGACCTTAACGAGGAGCTGGCAAAGCGCGGACCGGGCAATCCGCGCTAGGATAACCCCGCGCGCATCGAGGCTGTCCCTCTCGTGCTGTTCCGAACTGCATCTGAACCCGAGCTCGGCCCGTAGTATCCTCATGAGAGTCCGATTCCAGCTTCTCCTTCTCTGCCTTTGCGCCACGACGTCGCTCCGGTCGGCGGAGTCGATCGCATGGCAGCCCTGGTCGGACAGTGCATTCGAGCAGGCGAAGAGGGACCACAAGTTCGTGATCATGGACCTCGAAGCCGTGTGGTGCCATTGGTGCCACGTCATGGATGAGACAACCTATAAGGACCCGAAGGTGATCGCCCTCCTTGGCTCCCGTTACGTCGCGCTCAAGGTCGACCAGGACTCGCGCCCCGACCTGTCCA
>DASRSJ010000150.1:0-14463 GCA_035656555.1 Opitutaceae bacterium | reverse complement strand
ACCGCCTTGCTAGCGCCTTCTTGCGGGCTCGGTGGTGCCAAGCCCATGGGTCCATCATTCCTCTTGGCGAAATAACGAGAGGAGCACCGAGCCTTTTTGAAGCGAGGTGCGCGTAGTGAAGCGTCCGAAGCCAAATCGAGTGATGGTGGACAATATCGGTAGAGCACGAGGCCAGGTGTTTGCGCAGTCCCGCTGAACTGCAGACTGATGTCGGCCAGTCCCTGTGGTACACATGTGTCTCGAAGTTGCCGTTGACGGAATGCCAGCCGTTTGACGGGTCCGTTGCGAGCAGTTGTACCGAGCCCCCGATCGAGGCGAGGGATTCCGCGAGACCCGCGACCGATTTGCTCGGGCCACCATGCCGGGCTTCGAGACTCGGTACTATTTGGCAGGATTTCAAAGGGTAGGAGCCGCCCTATCCTTGATAACCCTGCTGGGGTTACCTGCAGAAACCTTGCCCGCCGGAACGTCCTTAACGACGACCGATCGCGCTCCGACTACCGCGAGTTCGCCGATGACTACCCCCGGGCCTACGAAGACGTCGCTGCCAAGCCATGCGTTTTCCCCGATCTCGATAGGCCGGGCCACTAGCGGCATTTCCCACTTTAGGTAATCATGCGTGCCGGCACAGAGATGGCAGTACTGGCTGATGTTCGCGCCACGCTTGAGTGTGATGCGAGCCAGGTTGTAGAGCCGAACGCCGGGCCCAATCATGGAACGAGGGGCAAGTGAGAGCTTTGATGGAAAGACGATCGACACCGACGGGAAGATGACAACTTTGTCGGGTTCAGGGATGTCCGCGCCGAAAAGCCTGAGCAGGCGGGCCCGGAAAGCGTGCCAAGGCCTAGGACTCGCCCTAAACAGCGTTGCCTGCACAAAGGCCCACGCGAACCGCGAGATGTTTTCTTTCGCCGAGTACGGGGTGGAACAACCCTGGCCCAGGAAGGGTGCTTCGTTAGCCATGACCAATTATTGTCTCTTTTGGCCCCCTGCACCCGCTAAAAGTGACAGGTCCTGCAATATATTGGCGGCAACGACCGGAAAATCGAAGCGCCTAGACCATTCTTGCCCACGACTGGCCATTGCCGTTCGAAGCGCCGGATCCGAGATAAGACGAGCAAGGCAGTCCTCCAGGCGCGCCTCACTGTCGGGCGCATGGTGGTCAAATACGAGGCCAGTGTCGCCGTCGGCGATGAGGTCGGAGAAGCAGGGAAGCGATGATACGACCAAGGTGCACCTCGCAGCCATGGCCTCCGCGACCGATATCCCGAATGTCTCTCCGCGATCGGCAAGGCTGGGATAGCAGAAGATGTCCATGGTTCCGTAGACGGCAGCCAGCTTGGCTGGGTCGTATTCAGCGGGCAGCCATGTCACCTGCTGTTCCAACTCCCTCGCGGCAAATTCCTTCATGGACGCCACCCATTCCTCTCCGCCGCCGCCTTCGGCAACACTACTTGGGCCGATGATCGAGAGGCGCCAGGGTGCCAGGTCCCTGCGAAGCGACAGGCGTTTCGCGGCCTTAAGCAGAAGCTCGATGCCCTTTTCTGGATGCAGACGGCCCGCGAAGCCGATATTCAGGACCTGGCTCCTGTGGCCGGAGGCTGCCGCGAGTACCGACCAATCGATGGGATTTCCGATCACTTTGACCGCTCGCTCGAATCCACGTTCAGCAACCAGCTGCCCGACATAGGCACTAGGCACGTAAATCCGCGACACATCGCCGTAGTAGTCGATCTGACCCTTTGGGATTCGGCCCACCATGACGGCGACCTTCCCGCACTTGGGTCGAAAAAATCGCAGCCATATCGGCAGGCTGACCGTGTTGCAGATGACCACGTCGCCCCTCGGCAGGAAAAAGGCCACTTTGAGTCCCCAGAGAAGGTCGAGGATCAGGTTCAGGGAAAGCATCTTTCGGTGGTCGAAGCCCCGGATTCGGATATGCCTCATGCCGTCCTTGATTTCATCGCTGGGGAGTTCGGGCACGCTTCGCGATATAAAGGCAACGGAATGTCCTGCGGCTGCGAAGGCTTTCGCCAGCGTGTGCCACGACCTTTCGGTGGCGCCCCCACGAATGGCGGGCACAGGGAGAAAGAAACCGGTGACGATTGAAATCTTCAAACTGTTGGAGGAGAAGATCTCATAGCCGCAGACGGAAGGGATTCCAACGCCGCAAGGAGCCCCTTCGTAGTGGCCAAGTAGTCATAGCCCCTAATGCGCGATTCCACTGCGCCGCGGATCTGCTCGCGGCGACCTGGCTCGTCCATGTCCCCAAGCGAAGTCGAAAGGGCCCTTCGCAGGCCGTCGGAATCATCGGCGCTAAAGACCCAGCCCGTCTTTCCGTCGCTCACAAGGTCCATCTGGCAGCCGACCCGGTCGCTGACTAGGCAGGGTACACCCATGTGCATGGCTTCATTAACGGCGAGCCCCCAGGTCTCGTAAAGCCCTCGTGATGGCAGGACAAAGATGTCGCAGAGTGCGTACCTCGCGGGCATCTCGCTCTGGTTTGAAAAGGGCAGGAGATGAACGGAAGAGTTCTGCGGCTGACGTGAGCGGACAGCGACCATTCGCTCCAACGTTTCCCTCTCCGGGCCATCGCCGACAAATACCAGCGCCGTGTTTTTCCGATCGAGCTTCGCGAAGGCTTCAAGGAGTTCGACCGGTTGCTTGGCGGCAACGAGTTTGCCCGAATAGAGGACGACCACCGTGCCAGACGTCAGACCAAGCTGCTCCCTTTGCCTGAGGGCGTTGGCAGCGACATCCGGCTTTGACGGGTTGAACAGCGTCGCGTCGACGGAATGCGGCGCAAAAAAAAGCTTACGGTCGGACACTCCAAAGGCTTTGAAGTAGGCCCGATTCGCCGCGCCTACATACAGGAACGCAGCGAACCGGGAAAAGAGAAGGCCGAGAAGGGCTTTGGTGAACAAGCCGGGGGAGCCGCGGCCAATCAGGTGCGAGTCGCCCCTGAAAATGACGGGTATCCCTGTGCGCCACGCCCAGAGAGCTACCTTGATGTGGCTGGACCACTTGTACCCAAACAGAAGGACTGCATCTGGATTCCAATCGGCTATACGGTTCGTCAGTCCAGGGTTGGAGAAGCCGAAAAAGCTCTGCGCCCCGGGACTTTTGGAGAGATTTGGAACGAACTCGTGGTCGTACCCCGAGAGAAGGTCCACGTCCCATTTGATGGTCTTTCCGAAATTGGGATCAGTCTGGTGGGTGACACCGAAGTCCCACAGATAGAAGACTCGCAGGGTGACGCCGCCCTGGGAGGATACCGACCTGAACCATGGGCTGTAATACTGTGTCGGATGCGTAAGCACGACGGCCAGGCGTTGATTGGCGGTGCTCATGGTGTGCGCTTGTCCCCAGCGACCGCGTGGTCAAAGCACGCGGCGAGGCTCCGTGTCATTCCCTCGGCGGTGTAGGACCCGAACGCAGCCCGGTCGAATCCTAGATATGTGCTCATACCACCCTGCAGAAACCATTCTTCGGTAATCCTTGCCGACAATGCGCCCGAATCGTCGCCTTCACCGAAGGAGTAACGCACCCCGCACTCAAGTTCGTGGGCGATCCTTATGATCGGGCTTTTGTGGTTGAAAACCAGGATCATAGGCCGCTCGGCGAGAACGTACGGGTATATTTTCGATGCGCTGTACGTCGGATCATTGGAACCTACGCCCACCAGGGCGTTGGCATTGACGAGGTAATACAGGGCGTCGAAGTAGGGCACCCTGTAGCACTCCTCGTGAACAAATTCGGCGACGCCCACCTTCCTTGCCACAGGCATTGCCCACTCGCGACCCAAGGGCCGGGGAGCGTAGTCGGTGCCGATAAAATGGAATCGGATGCGCTTTGCCTCGTCCGGGCGAACCTCGAGGAATTTTTTGAATGCGGTAAAGATGAGCGCGAGCGAGGTCGACATGTCTGGACCACACCGGCCGGTGTAGACGTGGTGGATCAGCCCGTCCTTGAAGTCTATCAGTGGGAATTTAGGAAGGTGCTTCCGAGCCGTGATAAAATCCGGGCCAGCCGCCCCAAAGGGAATTACCTCGAAATTGTCCCTCTTGTACCAAGGGTATCTCTCGCTGAGTGTCGCGCCATAGGCGCCTGAAACCGCCACAACGCCCGAACTTCCGGCAAGCGCCTCCGGCTCGATCCTCTTCGCGATCCACTGCGATAAAGCATACTTGATCCAGCCGCCAGGCGGCCTCGTGTGATGTTCCGTGTAATAGTCGTTCACCCACGGATCCTGGTAGTCGAGCACGTACGGCACGCCGAACTGAGCCTTCCATCGGGGCCCGAGGGCAAACGCTTGAAACTGCGTGGTGCTGAAAAATACCAGGTCGAATTGTTCGGAGGAAAGGAGCTTTTCGCCAGCCCTCCTGAATGCGCTTCCGCACCGGAACCATAGGCTTCCGATTCCGGCCCACCTCGTAGCCGAGGGATGCCAGCCTCCTGCGCGTATGATTTGAATGTCGTCAGGATAGGTGTCTTCTAGGATGGGCTCAATCACGGCCCCCTCGACCATTTCAGCCTCCAGTGCGAGCACCACGGGTTCCCAGCCGTAACTGCGCAGATAGGGCACGGCCAGACGCGTGCGCTGCATGTCCGGCGCGTTCACAGGGGGGAAATGCGGGGAGACAATGAGTACCTTGCGCATCGGCTTGGTGTGCGAGGCCTCGATCATCGCTCGAAGAAAAACTCGTCGCTGTTATCGAAGGAAGCCCCAAAGCCGCGCGGAAGCACAGGATCAGGCTGCGGTGGAATCGGTCGAAGCTGGCTGTTGTAGGCCGCCATGGCCGCAACCTTGGTGCTGCGCTTCGACCCGAGCGGCGAACGCCACACCTTTCCGTAGGAAGCGACGCACCGCAAACGTAGCCGTGGACTCCACCACGACCAAACGGGGTATTCCAGAATTCGGATCGCTATGCCGGATTCCATCACCGCCATTTGGGTGAGCCGGAAGACAGCCTCATGCTCGGAGCTGCCATCGTTGCGGCAAGGCAGCAGCAGTGTCGTGGCCCCTGAATGCCGCAGGCACGCGGCGATCGCGTGGACTAGTTCGTCTATCTGCTCCTTGGACAGATCCTTCATTTTGCCATCCGGAGCATCGAGGAAATTGAGGCGCTCGACGGGGACGCCGAGGATAGCCAATGACCGCCGAGCTTCAGCCTTCCTTAGCACCGCAAGGCCCGACGGCGTCAAGGTGGGATGGCCGGGGTGGGATCCAGAGCCATCCGTGACAAAGATAACTCGCACTTCAGCTCCCGCCTCGGAAAGGACCGCCACCGTGCCGCCGCACCCGAATGTCTCGTCATCAGGATGTGGCGCAACCAGCAGCAGCGATCGGATCGCGTTCCGAGGCATTGGACGCGCCCTTATCTTGAGGATGCCGTAAAGGATGTCATTCAGGGCTCGCCGTATCCGGAGTCGGACTCCGATCGCTTCATTAGATCCAGCAGTTGAGACTCGTTCAGGCATCAATGTGAGGTCGTATGCTTGCCCGCTCCGCTATACTGAGGAGTCACGGCTTTGCTCCACCCTGACATTTACCGTCCGTTGGACAAAGGGCATGCTCGCGGCCGCGATGATGACCATTGACTGGAACGTCGCCGTCACAAAGACGCTCGCGACCATCTCGAACGAGTTCATCAGATTCATCAGAAGGGCAATCGACAGGAATCCCTCGATGGAAACGATCAGCTTGGCCTTCGTGAAGTTCTCGATCATCGCGAACGCGAAGCCCAAGACACACCCGAGGAAGGTGGCGCCGAGGATTGGACCGAAATTCCCGTAGGCTTCGGCCAGAAGTCCCCAGGCTATGTAAGTGGTGAAGGTGGACTCGAGGTCCTGCCGTCCAAAATGCACGTTCAAGAGGATTTGGCCCTCGTGGCTGCGCGGCTTGTCGGGCCAGAACACACGCGGTATGAGAAGGGGAGGGATGATTGAATACGTTTGCCCGCCGAGCAGGGTCACATGGCTTGTTTTGACCGCATCTATGACGAAGAGGAGATTCTGGAGGTTGTCTATGCGGTCCAGGAGCGTCTGGTTTTTAGTGGCAACCGCTCCGCTGAATTTAGTGGAGGCTGTCGGCGACGTGTTGTTGGCGAGGATGGCATCGTAGCTGACCTCCACCCACTCAGCCATTACCTCGGGCAGCCTGACTAGCGTGACTGATTTGCCCGGCTGGTCGGCGTTTTCCCAATAGCGTGTCCGCATCGTCGTTTTGCCGGTGTTCAGGAATGAGAGCGCGACCATGACCATGGTCAGATATTTCCACGGGATCTTCCCGCTGCTCCAAAAGAGCCCGATGGAGACCGTGATGAGGTAGGCGGCCGCCGTCGCTAGGATGAAGTCTTCGGCCGAAAGCACCGCGTTTGATATCAGAATACCCCAGAAGAGGAGCTTTTCGAAATAGGTGGCGACGCCTCCTCCAATGATCATGGACACGAGGAAGAATCCGCTCGCCGCACCCACCGCGATTAGGGCTGAAATAATGGATTCGGACCCTGAGGGCAGAAGGGCATAAACACCGTTCAGGATTCCCAGTCCCTCGAGGATTTGCGCCACCGTGGAACTGACGATCATTCCAAATCCAAGCCTCGCCCATCCCTTGACGCCCGATTTGTTGAGCTCGTGTAGCGCATAACTGATGGGTGGCGATGGATGGGTCATCCGCAGGCCCGCCAGCCACGCGAGTGCTAGCGCCAAGCAGAAGACAAGGACCTCGATGCCGGCCGAGAATACGAACTCGTTCGGATAGGCCAGGATCGTGTCGTGCTTTGCGACGATCGGCACGCCGTAGATAATCAGCGTCTGCGCGGCCATCATCGGCATGAGGGGAAGGCCGATTCCATTATTGGACCATGCAAGGAAGACGCAGAAGGTCCCTGCGCACATAAGGGCAAATGCACTGCCACCGGGCGCGTTTGTCAGGATGAGAGCCGTCGACTCAAGGG
Organism: Opitutaceae bacterium; assembly: GCA_035656555.1. Taxonomy (GTDB): domain Bacteria; phylum Verrucomicrobiota; class Verrucomicrobiia; order Opitutales; family Opitutaceae; genus Palsa-1447. The sequence goes on along the minus strand of DASRSJ010000150.1, from coordinate 7,504 downwards.
CCATGACAATGGCCATGGGTATGAGTACGGCTTTCAGGGCCTTGCGGACCTTCTCGGACAGCTCACCGATATTCGTGTACCGGTCGAGGGGCTGGTTTGTCTGGGAGGAACTCATCGTTCGGGTCAGCGGGCGGCACCGATTTTTTCCCGATACAGCGACAAATACTGCTCCGCGCAGGCGTCGCTGCTGAACCTGTCCTCTGCGGCTTTGCGGCACGCCGTCCTGTCGATCTCGCCGAGACGGCCGACCGCCTCGACCCCGCTCACAGCATCCGTTACAAAAAACCCGGTGACCCCGGGGTCCACGATCTCCGGGGTGGCACCTCTCCTGCAGGTGATCACGGGCGTTCCTGCCGCGAGCGCCTCGGCAAAAACAATTCCGAATGGCTCGTCCCACTGGATGGGAACAAGGAGGGCCGCCGCCTGGCCGAGAAGGATGTTCTTCTTGGCGTCGTCCACTTCACCAACCCACTCGACCTCGCCGGATTCGATAAAAGGCACGACCTTCTTGTTCCAGAACTCGAGTTCCGACCCGGATGTCGGACGGTTTCCGGCCAAAAGGAGCCGGCGTTTGCACATTCTTGCGATCTCGATCGCTAGGTCAGGTCCCTTTATCGATTCGATCCGGCTGAGGAAGAGGAGTGGTGCGTTTGCTGCCACCGTCGCCCTAAAGTCGATCTTGCCCAGCTCGACGAAGTTGTGGACCGCCCGCCAGTCGCCTCCCGAGAGCCGACCCATCTCCGCGATGTACTTGCTGCAGCCGGTAAACGTCATCGAGCGGCCGCCAAGAAGCGAAGCGATCCGGATCTGGCTGCCGCCTGTGTGCCTCTGATAGGACATGACCTTGGGCAAAGGGCGCGCCAGCTGGGGCACGAGGTAAGCGAGCCTCGAGAAGCTCTGAAGCACGTCAGGCTGGAAGTCGCGGGTGAAGCGCCGAAGCGCCATGGCGTTTGAAACCGTCCCTCCCGTGTTCCACTTGAACAGCGCATCAACCGGGCATGTGGAGTCAGGATGTGCCACGAGGCCAACGGTATGGCCCCTTTTCCGGAACGCCCTGGCCAGTGAATCGATAATCCGCTCTATTCCGCCGTACCCTACAGGAGGCACGGGTATGAAGGGATCGGCGGATATCAGGATTTTCACAGGCCGGCTCATTCGCCTTTGAAGGCCCATCGCCACGAGAAATCACCGTTGCCGATGATCTGGAGAGGCGGCATCTGAGGGTGGAATCGGGGGGAGACAAAATCGAAGTCCACCACGTCGAGCTTCTGGTCGTAGTCCATGCTCGAGTCGCCCAAGTAAACCGAAAGCCGATAAGTGTCGCTGTGGAGGGGAACATCGTCGATGAACGCCGTGACGATGCCGCCGGTGGATGGACCCGGGTTCCAGGAGGCGCCGGCCATGCGTCCATTGGCGCCCGAGAGCGGCATCCCGAACTTGGACGACATCGTTATCCCGACGACAGGGGGCGTCAGGGGAAACGGGGACTTGAATCCCACTTCAACCTGGATCTTGCCCTCTGCGAGTGCCTTAGGATTCACCTGTACCGATGTAATATACGGCTTTTCCGTTTTCGGCGCACTGAAGTCGGCGCGCTGGTTTCCGGTCCTGAGGTATTCGGACAGGCACTCGTTGATTGGCCCCTTGCCAGCTAGACGCCCCTGGCTAAGCCATATGCCGGCGTCGCAAATGCTCTGGAGCGCCGCGGCATTGTGGCTCACGAAGAGCACCGTGCGCCCGCCCGTCTTCGCCACCTCGCTCACCTTGTTGAGACACTTCTTTTGGAACTGGGCGTCGCCCACAGCCAGGACCTCGTCGACGATCAGGATCTCGGGTTCAAGGTGTGCGGCTATCGCGAAGGCGAGCCGCACGTACATGCCGCTCGAATAGTGCTTCACGGGGGTGTCCAGGAAACGGTCCACCTCGGAGAATGCGACGATCTCGTCGAACTTCCGGGCGATCTCGAAGCGGCTCATCCCAAGGATGGCGCCGTTTAGGAATATGTTCTCGCGCCCCGAAAGTTCGGGATGAAAGCCGGTGCCCACCTCGAGCAGGCTTGAGACACGGCCCCGCATGGTAACGCGCCCCTGGGTAGGCTCCGTGATCCTGGACAGGATCTTCAGGAGCGTGGACTTGCCGGCGCCGTTCCGGCCGACCACCCCTAGCACTTGGCCGCGAGGCACCTCGAATGAAAGGTCCCTAAGCGCCCAGAACTCTTCGACGGTCGAGGACGCATCTGTGCCTCCTGCCTTGAACCAGCCCTTGGCCGATCGCAGTCCGCGCGCCAGCCTGTCTCCCATCGTGTCGTTCAGGACTTGATGGCCAATGGTGTACTTCTTGGAGAGTCCCTCGACGGAAATTGCTATATCGTTGTTCATCGGTGTCTAGATCACGTCTGCGAACGTCTTCTCCATCTTCCGGAAATACCACAGCCCTGTGAGCGTCAGCACTGTCGACATCAGAACCGAGCAGAGCATGCCTTGGGTCTCGAAAGGCTGCCCGTCGCTAAGCAAGCACCAGCGGAAAGCGTCGATCACGCCCGTCATGGGATTCATGTTGAGGAGCCCCTTCCACTTCGGGACCACCGAGGTGCTAAAGCCGATGGGTGAGATGAACACGCCCACCTGGACGAGGAAGGGGACTATATAGCGGAAATCCCGATACTTGACGGTCAGGGCCGTGAACCAAAGGCCGGCTCCGAACGCGAGGAACAAGGCGGCCAGGATGAAGAGTGGAAGCAGCGCCCAGTGCCACGAGGGTATGCGGCCAAACCAGACGGAGGAGATGAGGTAGAGGGCGAGGACGACGAGGAAGTCCAGCAAGGCCACCCCCATCGACGAGAGCGGTATCACGAGCCTTGGAAAGTAGACCTTCGAGATCAGGTTCGCATTGGAAATGAGGCTGGCGCTGGAGCCCGCGAGCGCTGAGGAAAACAACTGCCAAGGAAGGAGCCCTGCAAGGACAAGCAGGGGGTAGGGCACGCCCCCGGCTGACATTGCCGCCAGCTTGCCGAAGACGAAGGTGAAGATGAACGTGGTGACAACCGGCTGGATGAGAGCCCAGCCTATGCCCAATACAGTCTGTTTGTAGCGGACCTTGATGTCCCGCACGGTGAGAAACCCGAGAAGGTCCCGGTACATCCATAGATCCCGCCAGTAATGGGAGCTTCCGCGTCCCGCCTCGATGACGAGCTCTTCCTGCCCCGCGGCACTGAAAGTTTTATCCGGCATTTTTTCGTCGGGATTCACGGTTTGAGGACGGATTCGAGGCGATCCTTGAACCGTAGATAGGAAAACGACTCGGCGCGACCTCTCAGAAGCCCGATGTCCCAGGTACGGGTGATTCCTGTGAGCATGGCCTGAGCGATCTGGGGCACGTTGCCGTAGTCGACGAGGATGCCGGTCTCAGGCGTGATGACCTCTGGAACTCCCCCAGAACGGGCCCCAAGGCAGGGCCGCCCGTGCGCCATGGCCTCCAGGTAAACGAGGCCAAAACCTTCCTTTTCGCTCGGCAGGGCAAAGAGGCGGCATCCCTCAAACTCGGTTTTGAGCTCCTCGTCACTCCTGTATCCAAGGAACTCGACGTTCTTGGAGACGTTCAGTTTCCGGACCTGTGACTGGAGGCTCGGCATGCCATTGCCTCGGCCGACAATGCGAAGCCGGGCGTTGGGTGCGGCTTCGCATACCGCAGGCATCGCTGCAATGAGGTGGCCGATGCCCTTGTAGTTGTCTGAGGAGGTGAGACGCGAGATCGCCAAGATGATCGGGTCGCCCAGGATCGGCGGCACCGCTGTGACCGGGTCCATGTAGGGGTCGAGCGCGTTGAAGAGGACCACGAGCCGCTCGGGGCGCAGGTTGCAGTTCTCGAGGAGCCGCTGCCTCGTAAACTCACTGACGCAGAAAATCTTCGTGGCACCCTTGAGCGCCCTCCGCTCGAGCAGGGTGAAAGGCCTCCATACCTCGATCCCGTGCGCTACCAGGTAGTACTTGATGCTCGGCCTAAGCAGCGACACGGCCCAGGCGACGGGCAGCTGCGCGACGTGGCCGCAGACAAGCGTGTTTGAGCGGCGACTGAGCCGGCGCGCCGCCATCACGAAGTGGACTTTCTTCTTCGAGCACACCTCCCATTGGTCGACGTTGCCCGCCGAGTACCGTCTAAGATCCGACTCATCCACCATGGAGTCGTTAAGCGAGAGGAAGCTCACGCGGCCGTCGGGAAGCGCAATCTCGCTCATGGCTTTGAGGTATAGGCGCAGGATCCGTGTGATGCCGCCCTCGGAGGCGAACAGCTCGGGTGCGAGAAGCAGGGAGTTCACAGGTTGGAGGCCATGGCCAGCGAAGCGTTGGCTGATCCGCTTCGGTTGATGAACGCGATCAGCACCGCGATACTCCACACGCGGGACCACTGGTGGTCTTCGCCGCCGTCCCGGAAATTCTTCCACAGCGCCTGGACCGGGCCAGGTGAGAAAAATCCGCTCTTTGCGACATTAGCGTACGAGAAGGTGTCCTCGAGGAAAGTGCGCAGCTCGCGGCGCATCCAGATAGGAAAGGGGAACGTGAACCCGCGCTTGCGGCGCTCCTTGAGCCCTGGGGGAAGAATGTCTGCCGTGGCGTCGGCCAAGACGGACTTCGGGCGTTTGCGGTCTGCCTTGAAGGAATCTGGCTGGCTCCACATCCACTCGATCAGCGGCCGATCGACAAAGGGGACGCGAAGCTCGATTGAGTTGCGCATGCTCATCACGTCGCTGTCGCGAAGCAGGACATCCGCCATGTAGGTCTTGGTTTCCCAGGCGCTCACGAGAGAGAAAGCCGTTCGCTCACCTACGTTTGCGCGCATCGAGGCAAGCCGCGGATGGAAGGGCCCGGCGACCGCAGCGAGGGCCGCGACATCGGGGGAGAGTATAGAGCGCCTCAGGCTCTCGGAAAAGACCCTGCGGCAGAGGGAAGCCACATCGTGGCTATCCTTTGCATTCGACAGGAAGTCGGCGAGCTTCATGGCGCGCGTGCCTTGGCCAGCGAGGATCCTCTCGCCGGTCTTTCGGAGGAACCCGGGCACATGCTGCCAGCGGGACACCATCCGAGCCAGTGTGGGCACGGTCCTGAACGACGGATAACCGCCGAAGATCTCGTCACCGCCCAGGCCGGAGAGAGCGACCCTTACTCCCCCTTGCTGGGCCGTTTGACTCGCGTAGAACGTATTGATCCCGTCGCCCGTCGGCTGGTCGATCGAATCGAGAAGCATGTCCAGGTCGCGCGCGACCTCGTCACCCGTGAGGATGCGCGTGTGGTGGATCGCCCCGAAGTGGCGTGCGTTGGCCTCGGCCTCGTCCGCCTCCGAGTAGTCGTTTTCCTCGAACCCGATAGAGAAAGTCTTCAGGGCGTTGCTCGAAACCCTCGACATCAGCCCGACGACGACCGCGGAGTCCATCCCTCCCGAGACGAACGCGCCCACTGGGACGTCGGCCAGTAGGTGGGCCCGCATTGTATCCTCAAGGCGCACTCTGAGCTCGCGCACGAATTCCTCGCGCGTCGCGCACGCTGGCTCGGCCGCGATATCCTTGTAGGACCACGTCTGCCTGATGTCTGTCGTTCCATTCTTGAACAACAGCCTCTCGCCCGGCTGCAGGCAGAGCACGTTCCGGTAAATCGTGCGGGGAGCGGGAACGGCGAACCACGCCAAGTATTCGGTGACCGACATGGGGTCTATTTCGAACGGCCCAAAGTCGGCCCTCTTTAGGGCATTTATCTCGGACGCGAAGGCGAGCTGGCCCTCCCGATTCACGAAGTACAGGGGCTTGATCCCAAAAGGGTCCCTGGCGACGAGAAGCGACTCCTCTGCGCTGTCCCAGAGGGCGAAGGCGAACATGCCCCGCAATTTTCCTATGGCCTCCTCGCCCCATTCAACCAGTGCGTAAAGGAGCGCCTCGGTGTCGCAGCGGGTGCGAAAGCGCCAGCCGAGTCCCTCGAGCTCGTTCTTGAGCTCGGGGAAGTTGAAGATCGCTCCGTTGAAGACGATGTGGAAGCGACCGTCAGGGGTGGCCATGGGCTGGCGGCCGTTCGTTGGGTCGAATATAGACAGCCGGCGCATCCCGATCGTGGCGGGACCGCGGCTCACAATTCCCATATCATCGGGTCCCCTGTGAAGCATGGCTGCGCACATGCGCCCGACGGAACCTTCGCGATCCGAAGCCAGGATCGTTGGAGCTACGATGCCGGCGATGCCGCACATGGGCTGGATTTGCGGCCGTCGCCGCGGATGCCGCCGGCGCAGTCCGCCGGCCGAGATGAGTTGAGCATTTCCGGTATTCTTTTCGGCCTTTCTGCCGACGCCAGATTGCAAACGGAAGTCATTGAAGGTGCAATCATTCTGGGTGGCGTACTTTCACCCAACGGGGTCCTCCGACGGGCCTTCCGCATGGAGGCTACAAACGGCGCAAAAACGCCTCGTTATTTCAAGCCGAGCCTCCATACATCCCCATTATGGCAGGCGTAGGCAAATTACTAAAGACCGCACAGAAAATGCAGCGCTCGATCGAGTCGCTCCAGACGCAGCTCGAGGCGCGTGAGCTTGAAGTTGCTGCCGGAGGAGGCGCCATCAGGGTCAGGATCACGGGCTCCGGCCGATTCGTTTCCCTCCATCTTGATCCGGAATTTCTGAAGGAGGATCCGAAACTGATTGCGGATACAATCCTCGCTGCCGTCCAGGATGCCGCGAAGCAATCCAAGGACTTAAATGACAGCGAGATGAAGAAGGTCACTTCTCCGTTCCAAATGCCGGGGATGTTTTAGGCGATGGGAACGGCATTCGAAAGGCTGCAGCAGGCGCTCCGCAAGCTACCGGGAGTGGGATTCCGCTCCTCGGAGCGGATTGCGCTACATCTTCTCCTCGGGAAGCCCGACCAGCTGCAGACGCTGGTCACCTCGCTCAACGAGGCAGCCTCGTCCGTGAGGCGCTGCTCGCGCTGCGGCAACCTTTCCGAGGATGTTCTCTGCGCGATCTGTGCGGACCCGCGTCGCAACCTGCGTTCGCTCTGCGTCGTCGAGACTGTGCCGGACCTGATAGCGATCGAGCGAAGCGGGTCGTGGTCGGCCGGCTACCATGTGCTTCACGGAAAGCTTTCCCCCCTTCAGGGAGTTGGACCCGACGACCTGAATATCGCGAGCCTCAAGGACCGGATAGAGGAGGGCGGGGTGGATGAACTTGTCCTCGCGCTTCCGAACGACGTCGAGGGCGAGGCGACGTGCCACTACCTGAGGGAGACGCTGCCCTTGGGGGCAATGGTCAAGGTGTCCCGCATAGGCTTCGGAATACCCAGCGGCGGTGGCGTCGTGTATGCCGACTCCGTGACGCTGAAGAGCGCTTTGGACAGCCGCCGTCAGTTTGACTAGGGGTCAGGACACGCCGACCGCACGGCGCACAGAGTCCACGAGCGCCGACTTCTCGTATTCCCAGCAGAATCTCCCCGCGGCCAGCTTCCTCGCTGCAGTGCGCGCCGCAGTCATCC
>DASRSJ010000149.1:0-17595 GCA_035656555.1 Opitutaceae bacterium | reverse complement strand
CCAGAAGTAGACTGCGGCGGCGACCAGCCCGAACGTAAAGAGGCAGTAGCCCGTGATCTCTGCCTGGTCCGTTGAGGTGCGGATCTCGGACAGGAGCCTGGGTATTGAAAGGACGGAGACGATGCCGAAGAAGACGGCGAGGAACTTGCGCATGTATAGGTGGGCTATGACAATCCCGTCCGCAGCAATCCCCACCAGAGGATGTTTTACGTAAATCTATGCGGATTGGCCGCGCCAAAGTTGCCGCAGATGAAACGCGGTTTTTCTGTGGCGCAATCGCGGTGGAAAGGAGCACTCCAAAAGGCAAAAAATGCTCCTCCGAATCCGGCGGTGGGTCACGGTCGCGGCGCTAGCCGTCTGACCTAAGCTCGGTTGCGTCTCGGCCTAGCGAACCACGTTTGAGGTGCCGGGGAACGGGTCTTGGCTCGACTCGAGCCGTATCCGGTACTGTCTCTGCCCGACCGTAAGGACGTAGACATTGTCGAGGTCATCGGACTGTGAGGTCGAGATGGTCTCACCCAATGCAACGGGCAGGAAATATCTGGAGCCCGCCCATCCGGCGGAGGGCATTCCTAGTAACGTGGAATTCCCTCCAATTCGCGTTTCGAGTGTCCAGACATTCTGGTTTTGAGACGTCGAGTGCTTGTCGGTGATCTGGAATATGAACAGGCCCTTGTTCACGGCCATGTTGTACGGGGTCGCCTCCCATGAATGCCACGGCATGACCTTCGAGTCCCTTTCCTCGATGACGTAGCGGACAAATCGTTTTTCGGGAAGTATCCATTCGAACTTGCTCGGCCGGTCCTGCACATCTGCGCTCTGGGTCTTGGCGAGCGATATGGATTCCTCAGTCGTCAGCGGCACCGAGCTCAGATGTTCGCCTGCACGAAGTGTGATCAGGAGGAAGACAAGTGTTGCCAGGGCAATGAGAGGAACAACGTATGGCGTGCGCTTCATGGTCTTAAGGGGACGGTCCTCGGGTTTGACGGCGTCACTCCACTTCCACTTCGATGCCGCCAACCCACGTCGCAATCAGGTTATATACAAAGGCGCCCAGGCCTCGCCATTAGCAGGGGCAATGGACATATGACTAGGCCCATGACGCCGTAGCAGAGGCCCATGATTTTCCCCAGATAGAGAGGGGTGAACCGCTTGATGCGCCGGGTCACGGTGAGGATCGTGGGGGCGATGGACATCGGGTAAAGGCTTCTGGACGGGGCGTGGATTATTGCTGGCGGAAATCTTGGAGATTGAAGGTTCGGGGGGCTGGAGGTTTTGGCTCCGGCCGCCAGATGACCCATGCGATCCATCCCATCGGCCAGAAGGCGAACATCACGAATATCGCTACAAGGGCCGGTGGCTTGCCCCGTTTCTCGGCGTCGCCATGGGCCCAGACTCCTGACGCAACCCACATGATGGGCAGAACGAGAAGCCACAGTAAGCCTGCCGTTTCGAAGGTGAGGTGCATCTGGTGTGGTTGGAGACCGATCGACCACCGTCCATCCTTCCCGCGAGGGGCGAGGCCGCCAGCCGCTCTTTTACGTAAAACCATGTGGATCGAGCGGGAAACGTAGGGTAATTCCTTAAAGAGTTGTGTCGTCTGGCCTTAGATGGAATCTCTTGGGGAGCTATGAAAATCGTACTCGCCTACTCGGGTGGACTCGACACGTCCGTGATCGTCAAGTGGCTGCGCGAAACCTATGACGCGGAGATCATAACGTTCGCGGCCGACATCGGCCAGGAGGAGGAGCTGAAGGGCCTCCCGAAGAAGGCCCTGGCGACGGGTGCCTCGAAGCACTACACGCTCGACCTTGTCGAGGAGTTCGCCCGCGACTTCATCTACCCGATGGTCAGGGCCAACGCCATCTACGAAGGCCAGTACTACCTCGGCACCTCGATCGCCCGCCCGCTAATCGCGAAGGCGCAGGTCGAGATCGCGAGGAAGCACAAGGCCGAGGCGGTCGCGCACGGCGCGACCGGCAAGGGCAACGACCAGTGCCGCTTTGAGCTCACCTACATGGCGCTCGAGCCCGGGCTCCAGATCATCGCTCCCTGGAAGATCGACGCCTACCGCGAGCTGTTCCCGGGCAGGACCGAGATGATCGAGTACTGCAGGGAGCACAAGATACCCGTCGAGGCGTCGGCCAAGAAACCGTACTCAATGGACCGCAACCTCCTTCACATCTCCTACGAGGCCGGTATCCTCGAGGATCCCTGGTTCGACCCGACGACCAAGGCCAACAAGGCCATGTTCAAGCTGTCGGTCTCGCCCGAGGACGCGCCGGACAAGGCCGAGTACGTGGAGCTCGACTTCGTGAAGGGCGACTGCGTCGCCGTGAACGGCAAGAAGCTTACGCCCGCGGGCGTCCTCAAGACCCTCAACAAGCTCGGCGGCAAGCACGGCATCGGCCGCGTCGATTTGGTCGAGAACCGGTTTGTCGGTATGAAATCGCGCGGCGTCTACGAGACGCCGGGCGGCACGATCCTCATGCACGCCCACCGGCAGGTGGAGTCGCTCACGATGGACCGTGAGGTCATGCACCTGAGGGATTCCCTGATCCCGAAGTACGCGGAGCTCGTATACTACGGATTCTGGTTCGCCCCCGAGAGGGAGGCCCTCCAGGCGCTGGTCGACGAGAGCCAGAAGTTCGTCACCGGCACCGTGCGCCTCAAGCTCTACAAGGGCAATGTCATCACCTGCGGGCGCAAATCGAAGTACTCCCTCTACGATACGAAGGTGGCGTCGATGGAGGGTGTGAAGAGCTGGTACAACCAGAACGACGCGACCGGATTCATCCGCCTGAACGGTCTGAGGCTACGCGCGCGCAAGCTCGCGCAGCGCGGTCCCAAGCTCTGAGGGCCCGCGGGCCGCGATCAGTTCGCGGCCTTCGGGAACTGGGCGATGAAGGCGTCCGGGCCGCCGTCCTTGTAGCCAAGCTGGCTGAAGACGACCTTCTCGCCGGCGCTGAGGACGACGAGCGTCGGGAAGCCCTCGACGCCGTACTTCTCCTGCAGGCCCGTGTTCTGGGCCTTCAGGGCGTCGGACTGCTCCTTGGACCTGGGGAAATCGAGCTTCACGAGGATGAGCTTCTGGTCCGCGAAGTCCTTGAACTTCTGGGTGGCGAAGACCTCCTTGTCGGTGCGCTGGCACCAGACGCACCAGTCCGAGCCGGTGAAATCGAGGAGGAGCATCTTGTGCTCCTTCTTGGCCTGGGCGACGGCCGAGGCGTAATCCTCCGTCCAGTCGGCGGCGTGCGCGACGGAGGCGGCAAGGACGAGGGCGGCGGAACAGGCGAGGAGGCGGCGGAACGTGGTCATGGGTGTGAGGTGTTTCGGGTGTGAGGCTCGTGGGGGCCGCATTATTCCCATGGGGTGGGGGCGGCCAAAAGGGTGCTTTCCGAAAAGATGTAAGCTCCTGGCCCGGGGTCAACCGGCTAGGGGTGATTCGGCTCCTTGCGGTGGCCGGGGAATGCCGTTTGCTCAGGGTCCATGAAAGCCGTCCGCCTGCTCTGCCTTTGCTGCCTCTTCGTCGGCGCCCTGACGGCTCGGGCAGACACGGGGCCGGCCGGGCAGCCGGCCTATGACCCGACGCAGCACTGGGAAATCGACTACGAGAGCGGCGTGCTGTGGAAGTTCTCGGGCGACGCCACGCCGCTCGCCTACACGTTCGAGCCGCAGATGATCACGTTCAAGAGCCCGCTGGTCGGCACCGTGCGGCCCTTCTTCGGAGGGGACCTGGTGCTCAGGAACCGCTTCAGCCTCCTCGGGGAGCCGATCTCCGAGGGGCCCGAGCATCACTTCCTCGGTGGAACCGCCTCGGGGATATTCGAGTGGTGGGACCACCGGCGCACAAGGAGCCTGTTCTTCGCGGCGGGAGGCGGCCTCGGCTGGCTCGATTCGAAGGGTCACGAGATCAAGGGCGGGCAGGGTGAGGACTTCAACCTGACCTGGCTCGCCTACTTCGGGGGGCGGGTGATGCTGGCCAGCCGGCTCAGCGCCTCGATGGGCCTCTATTTCCAGCACGTTTCCAACCGGTACCTGAACCATATCAATCCCGGGGTGAACGCGGTCGGGCCGATGCTGAGCGTCGGCTGGCATTTTTAGTCGGCTTATTTCCCTGTCAGGCAGGACCTTGGCGAGCGGGTTGGGGCGCGTACAAGTCGGTGCAACTCCCAGGGGTGCACCGGTGTTCTTAGGGCATACAGGAAACCTCAGCCTTAACACACACTACCAATGACCTCAGAATCCACAGCACCCCTCGGCGAAATGCCCATCTCGCAACCGCCCGTCGTCAGCTTCACCTCAAGCGAGCGCCTCTGGAGCGTCCTCTGCCATCTCTCGTATTTCTTCGGCCTGGCGCTCCTCGCGTTCCTCTTCCCGATGGTGGTCTACCTCGTGATGCGCTCGGACTCCGCGTTCGTCACGCACCACGCTAGGGAGGCCCTCAACTTCCACCTCTCGCTCCTGGTCTACGCCCTTCTCTGCGTCCCGCTCATCTTCATCGTTGTCGGGATCCCCCTCCTGGTCGCGATCGGGATCGCCGGCATCGTCTGCTCGATCGTGGCGGCGGTGAAGGCCTCGGAGGGCGTGTACTACCAGTACCCGCTCTCGATCCGGTTCTTCCGATAGAAGCGGCGGGCCTAGGCGCTGAACGAGCGGCCCAGGCCCATCCGGGCGAGCCCCTGGCGGTAGGCAATGGAGCTCTTGTCGGCCCGGATGTGGACCTCCGAGAGGAGGTCGATCGGCAGCTCCTCGGGGCACTGGCTCTCGACCAGCTCCTTGTCCTCGGCGAATACCTGGTGATTGAAGTCGAGGGTGTCCTCAAGCGGGGCGTCCTTGTCGAAGTCCCGGCAGATCGGGACAAAGATCTCGGACTGCTTGGCGGAGATCGGGCAGGCGGCGTTAAGGACGTGCAGTTTGCCGTGCGGATACTGGACCGTCAGCTTGGCGGTGAAAGGGAAGAAGACCTCGAAGAGGCGGCTCCACTTGAAATTCGCCGGGGCCATGTGCTTGAGCGCCGTGGAGTAGTTGGAGACGCTGCTCACATAGTTGGCCTTGAACCCGCCCGGCGTCGGCACGACGGAATAGTTCGGGACGACCGGATTCTCGGGTTCTCCGAACGAGGGTGCGTGCACGGTCGCAAAATGGCTCACATCGAGGAAACCCTCCACCTGGCGGCCCGCCGACGAGCGGATCTTCACGCTGTCGGGCATGATCTGGACGTAGGCGGGGTCGTCCCACTCGCTGAAGTCCGGGAAGAGCGAGGATGGGTCCTCGATCACCTGGGTCCAGATGAGGCCGAAGGCCTCGCGGACCGGATGCATGCGCAGGCAGAGCTTCGGCGGGATCGCGGCGCCGGGGTGGGCGGGGATCTTCACGCACTGCCCGTCCGGCCCGTACCGGAACCCGTGGTACTTGCAGACCAGCTCGTCGCCGGCGACCGAGCCCAGGCTGAGCGGCGCGCCGCGGTGCAGGCAGAGGTCGCGCGCCACCCTGGCCGTCCCGTCCGACGTCCTCCAGGCCACCAGCTTCTCGTCCAGGAGGCGCACCGGGACGGGGGAGTCCTTGACGGACTTGGCGAAGGCCACCGGGAACCACTGGGGTGCAAGGGCGCGCCAGTCCGATTCAAGGAAGGTGCATCCTGTGGGCAGGGCTCGGGTCTCGGGTTCGACGTGCATGGGATTCCTTCGTTATATTCCTGAAAGTATATCGAAAAGCACGAAACGTGCCTTTGCAAGGGAGGCGCCCCTTGATAGATTCACCCGATGGAAAAGAAGCTCTTCGCGGTCTACCTCGGCGGCCGGGCTCCCAAGTGCAACACGGAGCTCCACGACGTCGTGTTCGTCGTCGGGGACTCGATTGAGTCCTGCTATGACAGGCTCATGGACAAGTGGTTTGGCGACCCGACACGGCTGCACGTGGACTCCTGGATGGAGCTGCGGGTCGTCGACGGCTTCCGGGTGACGCTTGACGGCAAGGCCGCCGCCGGTCCCAGGCGGCTTTTTTTCATCAACCTCGGCGCGTATCTTCCCGGACAGTTCACGGAGCTCCACGCCAACGCCTTCGTGGTGGCGACAGGGGAGAGGGACGTGAAGGCGCGCGCGAAGAAGGAGCTCCTCCAGGGGACCCAGTCGCTCCACACCGACGACCTCTACGACATCGACGACTGCCTCGAGATTGCCGAGGTGGACGGGCACCACATCTCGCTTGAGGCGACGGACGAGAAGCAGGCGCTCGAGCCGAACAACGGCTACCACATCATTCCCCCGGACGTGGTTGCGGCCTACGCCGCGAGGTATAACCTTCCCCACGGCTAGACCACGAACCCATGCACGAGCTGAAAGCAACGACGGGCCTCACCAAGGCCGAGAGCTACCGCGAGGTGAACTCGCAGCTCTCGGGCGTCTTCTCGGGCGAGAGGAACGGCCTCGCCAACGCGGCCAACATGGCGGCCCTCCTCTTCCACCTCCTTCCCAATCTCAACTGGGCCGGCTTCTATTTCATGCAGAAGGGAGAGCTCGTCCTCGGGCCCTTCCAAGGCAAGGTCGCGTGCGTGCGGATCGCGGTCGGCAAGGGCGTCTGCGGCACGGCGGCCGCGCGCCGGGAGACGATCGTCGTCCCGGACGTCCACGCCTTCCCGGGCCACATCGCGTGCGACTCGGCGTCGCGCTCGGAGATCGTGGTGCCGCTTATTTCAGGCGGCAAGGTGATCGGCGTCCTGGACCTCGACAGCCCGGTCTCTGCGCGGTTTGACGGCGAGGACCGCTCCGGCCTCGAAAGGGCCGTTCGCCTGTTCCTCGAGGGCTCGGACCCGCTGGCCTTCGTCGACTGACTTCAGGCGACCCCGGGATCGACCGGGATGGGGGCTGCCTTGACGATCTTCTCGACGGGGACATGGGCCGCCCTGCGCAGGATCTCGGCCTTGCTGACTTTCTCCCGGCCGGCGATCGTGTTCAGGCGCACCACCTCCGGCTGCGTGAGCGCCGTCTGGCGGTTGGTGCCGTCACGGTCCTTCCACTGGACGTGGTGGATCTTCTGGCGCGAGGCCTTTACCAGGTCCCTCAGGAATATGGCCTCGTCGTCGGGCGTGCCTGTGGTCGACATGCTCAGAAGAGGGCGTTGACCGCGATGCCCACGGCCGTGATCGGGCCGGAGTCGTTGAGGCCGTCGAGCGTGCGGTCGACCTTCTTGATCGTCGTCTCCGCGCTGTTGTAGAGGCTGTCGTCGCTGATCAGCTTGCCGAGCGTGCCCTGGCCCTTGGCCAGCTTGTCGGAGACCGTGCGGATGTTGGCGAGGGAGGTGCGGATGTCGTCGGCGGCCTTCTGGTCGTAGACCAGCGTCCCGATGGTGCCCTGGCCGGACTTGATCTGGTCCATGATGCCCTCGGCGTTGCTGACGAAGGTCTTCGCGTCCGTCGCGGCCGACTTGATCTCCGCGACCGTGGCGAGCAGCTGGTCATGGAGCCTCGGGTCGTTCACGAGGAGGCCGAGCGTGCCCTGGCCCGTGTTCACCTTGTCCGTGATCTCCTGGAGGTTCGCCATCGTCTTGTTCACCCGGTCGGAGTTCTCGGTCACCAGCTTGTCGAGCTTCTGCATCAGACCGCCGCCGTCCTTGCCGTCGCCGCTGAAGGCCTTGCTGAACGAGCCGAGGGAGTCCTGCAGCTGCTTTCCGAGGCCGCCGATCTCGGACATGATCGTGTTCAGGTCGGGCGAGACCTCGGTCTTGATCTCCGCGCCGTCCGCCAGGGGCGTCGAGCCGGGCGTCCCCATGCTGATCGAGATGTAGTTGCCGCCGATGAGGCCGGCCATGACGATCGTCGCCGTGGCGTCGCTCGCGATCGGGACCTTGGGGTCGACCTGCAGGACGGCCTCGGCGCGGCGGCCGGCGAGCCTTGTCTTCTGGACCGAGCCGACCTTGACGCCGGCGAGGCGGACCTCGTCGCCCGTCTTCAGCTGGCGAAGGTCCGCGAACCCCGCGATCAGAGTGTGGCTGCGCTCCTCGAAGAGCTTGCCGTCGCTGAGCGTCTCGAAGGTCACCCAGACTAAGGCGACGCCCAGGAGGAAGAATAGCCCGACGCGGGCCGTTTGTTGCGCGGTGTTCATGATTTGTCCTTGGTTTCGAGCTTCTTAAAACGGGGGTTCTGTATGTCTATCTTCGGGTTGAGGAAGTCGACGATCCGGGGATCCTTCGACTTCTGCAGGTCCCCGGGCGTGCCCAGGGTGATCAGCTTCCCGTCCATCAGGATGCCGACCCGGTTTGAGATGGTGAGGGCGAGCGAGCGGTCGTGGGTCACGACGAGGCTCGTCACGCTGTACTCGTTCTTGAGGGTCGCGATGATCTCGCTGATCGTCGCGCTCATGACCGGGTCGAGCTCGCTGGTCGGCTCGTCGTAGAGGAGCAGCTGCGGCTCCATGACAAGGGCGCGCGCGATCGAGACGCGCTTCTTCATGCCGCCCGAGAGCTCGGACGGGTACTTCTTCGCCGCGTCCTCGACCGAGAGGATCTTCAGCGCGTGCATGACCTTCTGCTCGATGGCCTTCTCGTCGCCGGAGCGGTGCTCGCGCGGGTAGAGGGCCAAGTTGTCGTAGACGCTGAGCGAGTTGAAGAGGGCGCCCGCCTGAAAGACCAGGGCCACGCGGACCTTCTCGCGGGTCTCCTCGAGGGAGGGATCCTGGCCGTCGACGGTGATCGTTCCCTTCGAGGGAAGCTCGAGGCCCGCGATGTGGCGCAGGAGGACGCTCTTGCCCGAGCCGCTGGGGCCCATGAGGACGAAGATCTCGCCCGGCTTCACGTCGAAGGAGACGTCCGAGAGGACCTCGACGCCCCCGTAGGACTTGGAGACATGGTCCACCTTGACGCCGACGGCGTTCGCCTCGACGCCCGTGAACGGGTTGCGCGTCTTGCTGCAGAAGGAGCCCTGGGAGACTTCGGCTTGGTCGCTCATAGGAGGATCTTAGTCACGAAGTAATCAAGGACCAGGATGAGGATAAGGGAGACGACGACCGCGCGGGTGACGGCGGCGCCGATCTCGCGGGGGCCGCCGCGCGTGTTGAGCCCGATGTCGCAGCAGACCAGGACGACGACGAAGCCGAAGACCTCCGCCTTCTCCATGCCGTTCATGACGTCCTTGAACTTCGTGTAGTGGCGGAGCGCCGCGAAGTAGGCCTCGGGGCTGATGCCGACGTAGCTCACGTACCGGGCGACGACCGAGCCTCCGAACCACCCCACGATGTTGGCGATGATGATCAGGACCGGCATCATGACGAGGACGGCGGCAAGGCGGGGAAGGACGAGGATCTTCGCCGCCGGGATGTTCATCGTCGTGAGGGCGTCGATCTCCTGGTACACCTTCATGGAGGCGAGCTCGGCCGCGATCGCGGAGCCGACGCGGCCCGCGAGGAGGACGGAGGTCATCATGGGCCCGAGCTCGCGGGCCATGGAGAGGCCGACCAGGCTTCCGATGAACTCCTTGGCCCCGAAGTCCTGCATGGCGTAGCCGGCCTCGAGCGCCAGGACGGTGCCGATGAAGAAGCTGAGGATGGCGACGATCGGCAGCGTCGTGTAGCCGATCATGTAGCACTGCTCAACGAAGCGGCCCCACTGGCGCGGGAGCGTGCCGGCGTAGGACAGCGAGCGGACCATCAGCTGGACCACGCTGCCCACACCCTCGAAGATCGCGTTGAGTTGTTTCATTTAGCGGCTGGAAGTCCTATCCTTGTTCAGGTTGGGACCAAAATCGAATCCTAAGATGGTCCATCTATCCCCGGTTGGGTTCCTTACCATCCCGAGAAGGGGCCCCACATGGAACTCTGCCAGGCCCTCGCCG
Source organism: Opitutaceae bacterium (assembly GCA_035656555.1). GTDB lineage: Bacteria > Verrucomicrobiota > Verrucomicrobiia > Opitutales > Opitutaceae > Palsa-1447. Next base: position 7,769 of record DASRSJ010000149.1, on the reverse strand, counting down.
GGGCTGTGGCGCCAGGTGAGCGCGTTCCACAGGATGGAGGTCCGGCTCTCGCCGGTCGGCCGGTGGTCGTAGCGGAAGAGGGAGAAGATCGGCGACCAGGTCTCGCGCATGTCGGGGTTCGACGGGAAGAAGACCTCGAGCGGGCTCGGGAACTGCACCTGGCGGCTGCCCGCACCGTTGTCCCACGAGCTGTAGAGCGGCCAGAGGTGCGTCTTGGAGGCGTGGGCAAGCCCGGGCCTTGAGATGCTGGACTCGTCCAGGTCCCAGTAGACGAAGTAGAGGAGCTGGGTCTTCTTCTCGGCTATGTCCTGGTCGGAGAACTTGGTCACGTGCCAGAGCGGCCAGCCGATCCAGGTCGAGTCCGTGCCCTTCACATCGGAGTGGGTGTAGAACGGGCCCCAGCGGTTCACGTAACGGTCGTCGCCGCGGCCCTGGACGAAGAACGGCCAGAAGTAGCGCTGCTCGCTGTAGCGGTAAGGCGAGGTGCGCTCCGTGAAACCGAAGAAGGGCCAGACAAAGCTCTCGTCGAGGACCGCGGGGCTCTGGCTCTTCGTGAAGAAGGGAAGGAAGCCGACCTCGGTCGCGGGCGGCGAGCCGGGCGGCGTCTCGGGAGCCGGCTCAAGGACGTTGTTCCAGATGAGCGGCCAGAGGTAGGACTGGTGGCTCGCGATCCCAGGGCCCTTCGTGACGTCGAAGAGGGGCCAGACGGCGAAGCCGTTCTCCTGGCCGTGGATGTTCCGGATGATCGGCCACGGGAAATAGTTGGTCGTCGTGTGGCGCTTGCGGGTCTCGACGAACAGCGGGAAGGGCGCCCACATGAGCTTCGAGAAGCCGAGGCGGAACTTGATCGTGCCGTAGATCGGGAACAGCGCGTGGTAGCTGTCGATCGGGTCCTTCGTCTCGTGCGAGAAATAGATGGGCCAGATGTCGAAGTGGCGGTCGGTCGGACCGCCGTCGGCGGCCATGCTCTTGTCGAGGCCCTCCCCGTTGATGAGCTCCAGAATCGACCACTTGTAGGCGTCCTGGTAGCTGCGGACGAAGAAGAGAGGGTAGAGGAAGTCCTTCCGCACGATCCCTGCACCGGTGACCTTGACGAAAAACGGCCTGAAGCCCTCGGCCGTGCCGGCCTCCGGCGCCGGGGTCTGCTCCGAGAAGAAAAGCGGCCCGGCCGACTGCCACGCCATCGTCTGGCCGTCGGAATCCTTCTCCGCCACGTAGAATGGCCAGATGTTCTCCTCATAGGCACGCGCGCACGGCGCGGCCAGGGCCGCTAAGCCGATAAGGGCGGTGAGCCGGACAAAGTTCATGATTGCTTGGAGTCCTCGGTCAAAAGGGCTTCATGGTACCTTATCGACCTGCGCCGGATGTGCAAATGTTTACAGGGGAAGATATTTAAGTCCGACACACCTCGGGCAATGCGGTTCCCCTCCCGCGCCCGTTCCAAGCCCGAAAACTACGTCAAAACGCTGGCCCCGGGCTCGATGGCCGTGAAGTCCTCCCCACCCGAGAGGGCCTGGGCAAGCTCCCGGAGCGGGTCCTCGCGGCCCTCGTCCGTCAACTGGAAGGTGCCCCAGTGCATGGCGAGGCTGCGGCGGGCCCCCACGTCGCGGTGCACTTGGACGGCCTCGGCCGGGTCCATGTGGGCCGTGCTCATGAACCAACGGGGTTCGTAGGCCCCGATCGGGATCAGCGCCAGGTCCGGCCGGCCGCAGCGGCTGCCGATCTCGCTGAAAAGCCCCGCCTCATAGCCGCTGTCCCCGACGAAATACGTGAGCCGGCCGCCGGCCCTCATCATGAAGCCGCCCCAGAGGCGGATATTTGTCCCAAACGGCGAGCGACGGCACCAATGGCGGGCGGGAACGAGCGTCACCTCGGCGCCGGGCGCGGGTAGGGCGGTTTCCCACCAGTCGAGCTCGGAGATGTCCCCGAAGCCGGCACCCTTGAGGAGGCCGCCGTGCCCCAGCGGGGCGATGATGGCGCTCTTGTCGCGCCTTGCCAGGAACCTGAGCGAGGGCAGGTCGCAGTGGTCGAAATGGTCGTGGGAGAGGAGGACCAGGTCGACCTTGGGTAACTCCTCAAGCGGGATCGCCGGGGGCACCGTGCGCTTGGCGCCCAGCCAAGACGCAGGCCCCGCGGTTCTGGAAAACTGGGGGTCCGTGATGACCGTCAGGCCCGCCGTCCTCAGGAGAAACGTCGAGTGCCCGATCCAGGTGGCGCAAATGCCCTCGCCTGTCGGGGGGGCCGGAAGCGGCTGCCGCACAACGTCTACGTGGTCGGGCCACGGGACCGGCTTGCTGTTCATCTTCCACTTGAAGACCTCCCGCAGGCCGCGCTCCGCGACCACGCCGGGATTGAAGAAGGTTTTCCCGTTGAAGTGATCGGACACCGGCCAGGCCATCGGCCAATCCTAGCGGGAATGGCCCCCATGATGTCGACCAAATGACGGATGCGAGCGATTCGCGGCCCGCGCCGGGTGGCTGGGGCGGGACTGGCGAGCGGGCCGGACTACTTGACCTCTCTCGGCTGGCCAACCTCGACCTTGCCGAGCGGCACATCGTTGACCTGCAGGCCGGTGGTCGTGGCGCCGTAGTAGGGCTCCGAGGCCTTGAGCATCGACGGGAGCACCCTTGAAAACTTCTGGCCGTAGTCGATCGGCACGGCTGCGAAGAGCATCCACTCGCAGGGGGCCTTCCTGTCTATTCTCTTTACGTCGGCCAGCTTGAACGCCTCGACGACCACAAAGGCGAAGTCGTGGGCTGCTTGGGTCATGGAACTGGGAGGGCCTCCTATGCCCAAATCCCGGGCGAACGTCTTGGCCTCGATGGCGTTGTTTGCGTTCGCTTCGGCGCTCGAGATCCCCGTGGGCCCTTTGACGTTTCTGAGCGCCATCACATAGCGGCCCATGGAGAACACCTCCTGCTGGCTCAGGCCCGCGCGCGGATCGAACATCTGGTCGCTGACGAGCCCGGTCTTGTACTCCTTTCCCAGCAGGCCGTCGTTGCCCCACGTCACCCGGTCGGGGCGCACCGTCGGGGTTTCCCAGGGCCTGACGCCGTAGTGCACGCGAAACAGGTAGTCGACCTTGAGCGGGCGGTTTCCCTTCACCTGCGCCAGGGCGCTGTAATATCCCCGGTGCTCGAGCGAGGACGCCAGCGGGCGGTACAGGTTGTCGAGCGTCACGTCGTTCGGGCAGACCTCGCCCGCGAGCATGAGGTAGAACAGCGGCTTGACCGGGCGCGTGACCGGCGGGGTGTCGGGTGCCTTGTTCTCGGGCGCGTTGATCCGCTCGAACATCTCCGCGTCCGTCAGGTTCCCGTAGTTGACGGCGGAAACGGAAACCAAGGCTCGGTCGCCTGAATGGGGTGTGGTCGAATTGCATCCGGCAAGCGCGCCCATCATCGCGGCCGTGCACGCGAGCTGCGTGTGCCGAACTAGGCTGACCTGCTGCCAGGAAACCATGGGACAGCGTCCGGCGAATCCGCGGAAGGGTCCAGTCGATACAACCTTTCTCATGGGCATGCTTAGCCGTGTTGACCGGGCAGGCCTGGGCTGTAGATGGTCATCCATGCTTCCGCCATGGGCCAGACGCTCGGCCAGACTCCCGCTCGACTCCCGCCTGCGGCGGATTGGCCCATGCGCATAAGTGGCGGCAATGCCCGTGGGATAGAGCTGTCCGTTCCAAGGGGCGACGCCGTGCGCCCGGCGACGGACGGGATGAGGCAGTCGGTCTTCTCGAGCCTTGCGGGGCGCATCCCCGGGGCGCGCTTCGTCGACCTCTTCGCGGGCAGCGGAGCCTACGGGCTGGAGGCGTTCAGTCGTGGGGCCTCGGGCGGGACATTCGTCGAGCGAAACGCGAAGGCTGCCGCGTGCCTGAGGAAGAACATCGCGGCCGTCGCCAAGAGCATGGGCAAGGGCGGCGAGGAATTGGCGGCCGTCGAGGCCGACGCGCTGTCACTGCCAGCGGGCACGGGCGAGCTGCCCGACCTCATCTTTGTCGATCCTCCCTACGAGGATATCCCGGAAGTCGCGCCCATCCTGTTCTCGAAGCTCTCCGCCGCGCTTCCCTCCGACTGGGCCGGCCTTGTCGTCTTCGAGATGCCGGGCGAGCAGAAGGTCGAGCCGGCTGGCTGGGACTGCGTGAAGCGCCTGGGCCGGGGCGCCCGGCAGCCGAGCGTGGCGATCTTCAGGCGTTCGCCGCCTTGACGATCGCGAGGGCCGCGACGACGGCCGTCTCGGTCCTAAGCACCCGCGTGCCGAGGTGCGCGAGATCGAAGCCGATCCCTCTGAGGAGCGTGCGCTCCGACGCCGACCATCCGCGCTCCGGGCCGAAAGCCAGGGCGAGCGGCCGAGCCCGCAAGGTGGGGGAAAGGCGTTCCGGCGACTCGTAGTTGTCGAGCGCGACCTTGATGCATTTGGACGGGAGTGACTTGAGGCACTCGGACAGCGTGTCCGCGTGGAGGACGTCAGGCAGGCGCGTATCGAAGGCCTGCGCCGCGCCGTCCATCAGGTGGCGCCGCCATTCGCCCGAGCTCCAGAGGGTGCTCGACGCGTAGCTCGCCTCGCCCTTCTCGGATTGGAAGAACCGGATTGAGGACACGCCGAGGGCCGCGGCCTCGTTCAGGATCTTGCGCGCCGTCTGGGGTCGAGCCATCGCAACCACAAGATGCACCGGGTCCGCCTCGGGAGCCTCGGCCGTAGCCTCGAAAGTGAACCCTAGGCCGGACGCGGTGATCGAGGAGATCGTCGCCTTTCCGCGCGGGCCGTTGACGATGCCGGCGTCGAAGAGGTCGCCGACGCCGCGGCGCAGCACCTTCAGGATGTGGACCGACCTCGGGTCGTCGGGGGCGAGCGGTGCCGCCGCCTCCGAGGCCTCGAGGAGGATCAGGTTCACCGAGGGGCCCTACGCGAGGATCGCGTCGATCGCCTTCAGCTCGTCCTCGGAGAACGAGAGGTTCTTGAGGGCGCCGAGGTTCTCGTCGATCTGGGCCACCTTGCTGGCGCCGATGAGAGCGGACGTGACCGCGGGCTGGCGCAGCACCCAGGCGAGCGCCATCTGGGCCAGGGACTGGCCGCGCTTCTTCGCATGGGCATCCAGTTTACGAATACGAGACAGCTTGTCCTCGGTGATGTTCTCGGGCTTCAGGAAACGGGGGTCGTGTCCTGCCCTGGAGTCGGCGGGGATTCCCTGGAGGTAGCGGCCGGTCAGCATTCCCTGGGCGAGGGGCGTGAAGGCTATGCCGCCGATCCCCTCCTTGGTAAGGACGTCGAGCAGGCCCTTCTCGGGCGTCCTCTCGAACATGCTGTATTTCGGCTGGTGGATAAGGCACGGCGAGCCCATCTCGCGCAGGAGCTTCGAGGCCCTCTCGGTCGTCGGGGCGTCGTAATTGGAGATGCCGGCGTAGAGCGCCTTGCCCGAGCGGACGGCGTGGGCGAGGGCGCCCATCGTCTCCTCGAGCGGCGTCGCCGGGTCCATGCGGTGGCTGTAGAAGATGTCGACGTAGTCCAGGCCCAGGCGGCCGAGGCTCTGGTCCAGGCTCGCCAAGAGGTACTTCCTGGAGCCGAAGTCGCCGTAGGGGCCGGGCCACATGTCGTAGCCTGCCTTGGTCGAGATGATGAGCTCGTCCCGGTGGGCATCCAGGTCGCCGCGCAGGATGGAGCAGAACGTGGACTCGGCGGAGCCGGGCGGGGGTCCGTAGTTGTTGGCCAGGTCGAAGTGGGTGATGCCCTGGTCGAAGGCGCGCAGCACCATCGCGCGGCTGTTCTGGAAGTTGTCCGCGCTCCCAAAGTTGTGCCAGAGGCCGAGCGATAGGAGGGGAAGCTTGATGCCGCTTTTGCCGCAGCGCCGGTAGAGGGCGGGGTTGGAGTAGCGTTCGGGAGAGGGTACGTGGCTCATGGGGTTGTCCGGAAAGGGATGGTCCGCGCCCGTACCGCCCGCAAACCCTAATTGCAGGAGGAGGCTTGACGGTGCCCTTGGCGGGGGGAAACATCACCCCTCGCAGGCACGCGGTCGTAGTTTAGGGGTAAAACCTCTGCCTTCCAAGCAGGTGTCCCGAGTTCGATTCTCGGCGACCGCACCAAGCCTCGGAGCCCTTTGCGAGGGGCTCGGGCCCAAGCCGGAGAATCCGACTAACAAAGGTCAGCCGGTCCCTTATAGCTTCGGCAATGGAGCTTTGGGCTTATCGTGGAAGGGCTTGCCTTTCTCGTAGAGGGCAAGCCGTTGACCGCCGTCTGCAACTTTCTGCGCATCCTGGACTAGCGTGACGTATTTCGTCTCCCATTTGACTGCCGACTCGAAATCTCCGGATTCAGCGCACGCGGCCGCAAGGGTATCGATCAACTCCGCGGCTTTCCATTCGGTGATTTCGCACGCATGCGTAGCCAGCCGCACTGCGTCCTTTCCGTCGCGGAGCTCCTCCTCTGGCGCGGTGGCCAGATCCCATGCGAGGCCGTTGTTTGAATTCGCGTTCTCGGGCTCCAGCGAAACGGCCATTTTGTAGTCGGCGATGGCGCGCGCATATTCGCCGTTCCTTTCGAAAATCGAGGCCCTTTGCTGGTAGGACAGCGCAAGTTTTGGGTCTATGGCGATCGAACGACTCAGGTCCGCCACGGCGCCATCGTGGTCGTTCAGCACCCCTTTCGTCATCCCGCGAAATCCGTAGAATTTGGCGTTGTCGGGTTTTAGGCCGATAGCCCGGTCAAGATCCGTGACCGCACCTGCGAAATCCCTTTGCGCCCATCTGAATCCTGCCCTCGCGGTATAGCCGTCCGGATTGGTTGGATCGAGTCGGACGGTGCGGTCCATGTCCGCGATTGCACCCTGAAAGTCACCTTGTCCGAATCGACCGGTGGCCCTGAAGTAATATGCAGGGGCATAGTCCGGTTTTAACGAAATGAAGTGGTCAAGGTCGGCAACGGCCTGGCTGTAGTCGCGCATCTTAAGCTCAACTCCGGCGCGAAAATAAAGGGCGTCGTGAAAATCCGGATCGACCTGAAGGGCCTGGTTATAGTCCGCGATCGCCCGGTTTAGGTCCCCCAGCAGGCGTTCTGCCTCACCCCGGTGGGACAACGCCTCAGCATAGGACGGATTAAGCTGAATGGCGCGGTCGAAATCCCCGAGCGCACCCTTGTAGTCCGTCTTCAGTGCCTTGGCGTTGGCGAGCTTGAACCATAAAGACGCCCGCTCGGGACTCAGGGAGGTTGCGCGGTCGAAATCGGCAACGGCCCCGTCATAGTCCTTCTGCATGATCGCCAGGTCGCCACGGTCGGAATAGTGATCGGACTTGGTGGGATCCAAGCGAATTGCCTCATTGAAGTCCGTTTGCGCGCCGCGGAAGTCCTTCAAGTTAGATTTAGCCCGTCCCCGGTAGGTAAACGGCGCCGCTGACTCAGCATGGGTCAATATCGCGGCATCTAGGTCGGTGATCGCGTCGGCGTGCTCGCCCAGTTTCTCGTGCGCGGCGCCACGAAGGCTAAGGGCATCAAACAAGCCGGGGGAGAGCGCCAGCGCCTTAGAGGCATCCGCCAAAGCATTCTTCCAGTCGGCCATCTCGAAGAAAATGGAGCCTCGCTTCACATACTCGCCCGCCCGCGCGGGATCGAGGGCGATTGCCTCATCGATGTTCCTAATCGCGGCCGCATAATTCTTGGTCTGGAGGTTCAGCGCAGCCTGGCTTTCAAAAGTCTCAATGACTTCATCCGGACGGAAGGATTGTTGGGGTTCGTCGGTTGCATCCGGGGCCGCCGCCACTTTGAGTTCGAGCGCTCTGGAG
>DASRSJ010000148.1:0-3204 GCA_035656555.1 Opitutaceae bacterium | reverse complement strand
GATCTGCCTCGCCTTGTCCGCGACGTACGTGTCGCGGTTGTACCCTCGCAGCCGCTCCTCATTCTCGTCCAGGCGCGGCAGGAGACGGTTCGGTCCCTGGTGAATTACAGCCTGGTGCTCGACAGCCAGCAGGCGCGCATGCTCTGAGAGCTGCTCGACGGAAAATAATGGCCTAGCCACTGTCGGGTCGACAGCGGTCGCTGGCACTTCCGGAGCCGTCGCCACGTCCATGCCATCACAGACTCCTTGGCACCGAGATTGTTACGCGGTTGCCGACTGAAAAAACTATGGGCGAGGGGAGCCAGGGCCTATCACTTAAACTTACCGATAGCCCATTACTGCAGGGCGCCTTCTAATTCCTGAGTACTAAACTCTCCCACCTCGCCTCATCGGCGCTTCAAACCTACTATTTCTTCTTCTTCTTCGCAGCCGTCTTCTTCTTCACAACTTTCTTGGTAGCTTTCTTAGCCATGGTGGATCTTTTTTCGTTGGGTTGTCTGGTATTCGGAAAATTAATTTTTCCGAAAGCGTTCCTCATTCTCGACTAAGCGCGCGGCGTTGTAAACAACTGTCGTAAGCGAAACGAAAAAAAATTCATCCGCCGAAGATACGGTGAACCGGCCGTTTTTCCCGATCCCGCGGACATAATTGCTGTATCCAAATAATGGATCTATTGTGGTTTTTCCCTCGAGGAAGGGGCAATTACCATCGGTTCCCCGGGGATCGGGCGCTTACGATACTCGGAATAATCCGGGACGATGCGTTGGTAGGTGGAGTCCATGAGCGGCGACGAAATGATGAAATCCGCCGAAGATCTGTCGCACGCGATCGGAATATTCCAGACCACGGCCATCCTCAGAAGAGCCTTCACATCCGGGTCGTGGGGCTGCGGCTCAAGCGGGTCCCAGAAGAAGATCAGGAAGTCGATTTCGCCTTCCACGATCTTGGATCCGATCTGCTGGTCGCCCCCGAGCGGCCCGCTTTCGAGCCGCTTGATGGGGAACTTGAGCTCCCTCTCGAGCACGGCGCCCGTCGTGCCCGTCGCGTAGACGTTATGGTGGGCGAGGAGGTCGCGATTGAACTTGGCCCACTCGATCAGGTCGCGCTTCTTGTTGTCGTGAGCGACAAGGGCGATCTTCTTGTTCGGGGCCATTTCGATGGTCTTGTAGAGCATGGGTGAAAGGAGGTCGGATTCGGGGTTTTCCCTCTGATACGGGGCGGCTGGAGCCGGGGTTGTGTCCACAATGCTCGATTCAGCGGGGCCGGTCGACAGCAATACCTTGGTCCCGAATGGGCGCGGCCACATGGCGCTCGTCAAGCAAGGCATGGATACCCCACGCTGTTGCCGTGACGATAATGATCGGCAAGAGGTGCACGCTTTCGGTGACACGGGTGGCGACGCCCGGGGTCTTCCTGGACGGCGGCGCAAGGGGAGAAATCCTCCTGCCGGGACGCTACGTCCCCCAGGGAACGATACCCGGCGAGTCCTTTGACGTCTTCGTCCACCGCGACTCGGAGGACCGGATCGTCGCCACGACCGAGGTTCCGAAGGGCGTCGTGGGCGAGTTTGTCGCGCTCCGGGTGATCAGCGCAAACCCGGCAGTCGGCGCCTTCCTGGACTGGGGCCTAAGCAAGGACCTCTTTCTGCCCATCAGGGAGCAGAGCCGCCGCGTGAACGTCGGCGAGATGGTCGTCGTGTACATCTTTGTGGACCTGAAGACGGACAGGATCGTCGCCACGACCAGGCTCAACAGGCACCTCAACGTCGTGCCCCCAGACTATGTCGAGGGACAGGCGGTCGACCTCCTGGTCTACGGGCGAACGGAGCTGGGCTATAACGCTATCATCGCGAGCGCCCATGTCGGCCTTCTCTATCACAACGAGCTGCCGGGTTCCCTTGAGATAGGCCAAAAGATCGACGGCTACGTCAGGGCGGTAAGGCCGGACGGCAAAATCGATCTGGCCATCAATCCCTCGGGCTATGGGCGGGTTGCGCCACTTAAGGAGCAGATTCTGGAGGCGCTGGCCAAGCGAGGGGGCAGGCTCGCCCTTAGCGACGCCAGCTCGCCTGCAGAGATCCGGGATGCATTCGGCGTGAGCAAGAAGGCCTTCAAGCAGGCGATAGGGGCTTTGTACCGTGAGCGCCTGATTACGATCGAGCCGGTCGGCATCCGGCTCGCGCAAGCCCCCAGCGAGCGGCGATAGGGCTCTACTCGGCTTCCTTGAACTGGAGGGCGTGAAGGCGGGCGTAGAGGCCGCCCAACTCGAGAAGCCCGGCGTGGGTACCGTGCTCCGCCAGTTTGCCTTCGTCCATCACGAGGATCTGGTCGGCCAGCTGGATCGTCGAGAGCCGGTGCGCTATGATGAAGGTCGTTCGCCCCTTCATGACGCGCTCCATGGCCTCCTGGATCAGCCGCTCCGAAACGAGGTCCAAGGCGCTTGTCGCCTCGTCAAAGATGAGAATCCGTGGGTCCTTAAGGATCGCACGGGCGATGGCGATGCGCTGCCTCTGGCCTCCCGACATCTGGGCGCCACGCTCGCCGACAACCGTGCTGTAGCCGTCCGGCAGAGCCACGATGAAGTCGTGGGCGTTAGCCGTCTTGGAAGCGGCTATGATTTCCTCCCTCGTGGCGTCAGGTTTGCCGTACTTCAGGTTGTCCTCGAGCGTGCCCGAGAAGAGGACATTCTCTTGGAGAACGATGCCGATCTGCTGGCGGAACGAGTCGGCGGTCGCGTGCCTGATATCGCGGCCGTCGACCATGACCTCGCCGGATACGGGGTCATAGAAGCGGGCGAGCAGGTTAATGATGGTACTCTTGCCCGAGCCGCTAGGACCCACGATCGCCGCGATCTGGCCCGCCTCGACCTTGAAGGAAACGTCCCGGAGCGTGCGCGGCCCGCGGGGCAGAGTGAACGCCGGGTCGTAATCGAAGCTTACACGGCGGAACTCGACGTCGCCCCGGATGGCCGGAAGGGCCGTCGCGTCCGGCAGGTCCGCCACCTCGGGCTTCGTGTCCAGGAGGGCGAAAACGTTCTCCAAACCCGTGTTCGCCCTCTGGAAGATAGTCGCAAGGTCCACGAACCGGACAATTGGAGGAAAGACGAAGGCGATGTAGGCGTTGAAGGCCACGAGAGTGCCGACTCCCATCTGGCCCTGAACGACGAGCCAGCCTCCGTATCCGAGAACGACCAGGGCACCTATCG
>DASRSJ010000147.1:0-7780 GCA_035656555.1 Opitutaceae bacterium | reverse complement strand
AATCGTTGCCAAGCGCGCCCGGAGCGCCCTGTTCCCAGAGTGGGATTGTGGAGAGCCCCAGCTGAGGATCGATGTCTGCGGAACCCGGTTCAGCGTGCGCCGGTTGGGAAAGGGCAAAGGCGAAGGAGACGAGGAGAGCCGTTGCGGACACTAGGGTGAGATTTCGCATAAGAAAGGAGGATGCCTGAACGATCAGGTCATTTTGCAGCGGGAGCAATGGAAGGCGCTGGCTTCCACCGATCGTCACCCCCGAGCACGTTGGCAATCGTGTATTCCGCAGCCTGCTGCTCGGTGAGCCTCTTTATCCACGAGGGCCTGGACCCCGGGTTTGCGCCAGCGCCGGTGCTGTTATACTCGGCGTAAAATACCGACTTCTCGTTGGCTGCACTGTCCCAGTTATCCCAGCCAGCGGGTGAAATGACGCCGGACATGTTGGTGTTGATGTACACCACCTTCGCGTATTCCCGCCACGGGCGTCCGAGGGCGGATCTTCCGTCCGGCACCGGACCGCTGATGGTGCAGTCACGGAAAACAAACCCAAAGGGCTGGTCCTCTGGAGTCGAGGCTGCCGTAACGAAGCCGGTGTAGATCGTGTGGAGGCAGATAATGCTGCAGTGCTCGAAAAACGCGGTCGACCCGCCAAAGATGAAGTCGACAAGGCCCTGTATCGTGCATCCCTCGAAATACTGCCTGCCGCGGTTCAGGAGCACGGTGTCCTGAAAGCCGATGAACTTGCAGCCTCTGAACACGACTCTGTCGGCGTCTACTCTGAGCGCCAGCGCCTGTCCGACCCCAGGGGCGGCCGTGTTCGAGACGGTGAGGTTCTCGAATATCGCCCCATCGGAATCGACATGAAGCGTGGGGGTCCCGAACGTGCCGATCGGTTTGCCATCGAGGCCAACCATCTTCGAATTGAGGTCGTTGGTCAGGATGGTGTGGTCTGCATCCTCGCCGATGATCGCGAGGTTGAGGTATTCCCTCTGGATGTAGACCAACTCGTGGTAGGTGCCATTCTTGACGAGGATGACCCACCGCTTGTCATTCTTGCTCGATCGGTGGGGCGAATGCTCGATCGCGTCCTGAATCGATGTGTATTGGCCGGAGCCGTCTTGGGCGACCGTGGCATCAGCGGCAGCTGAGGCCGCGGCCCTCGCGGTGAATGGAAGTAGAGCGAGCAGGCAAATGACGTAGGGGGTTGTTTTCATGTTCGATTCAATGGGTGACCGCCTCAGTGCCTGCGCCTGCGATCACAGAGGCGCCCTTGTGCACATTCACCTCGAGGTCCCGAATGGTGAGGTGGCGGGCATAGTTGATGTGGAGCCCAGTCGGGGCCTCGATACTGACGCGGTCCAACGTTATGCCATCAACCGGCATCTCGGGCAGACCTTGGATGAGGCCGGCTTCCCAGATGCAGGTGGCGGTTATCTTCCTGAACTCTAAATCCTCCCAGTGCGGCGTTTCTGGGGTGACCTGCTGGGCTTCCTCCCGGCCTCCGTCGGCAAGGTCCATCGCGAATTTCCCGAGGTAGGGTCGGAAATAGATGCTTATATCGATCTTGGGATATTGGCTCGTAATGAGTATCGCCTCGCCCACATGGGTCATCGTCAAGTCGGAGCACACGATGTGGCTCACAAGTCCGCCCCTGTCCCGGGCCGACTTGAGGTGAATGCCAACCTTCGTGCCCCTGAAGAGGCAGCGGCGCACGGTCACGTTCCTGATCTCCCCCCGGGTTTCGCTGCCGATCGAGCAGCCGTGACCGTGAAGGAATGTGCAGTCGGTTATCAGGATATCACTCGAGAACCCGGTCTTGAACCTGCCCGAGCTGATCGCGATATCGTCGTCCCCGGTGTCAATCGTGCAGTGGGTGATGAGTACCCTTTGGCACAGCAGAGGATCGATGCCGTCCGTGTTGGGTGCGTCATCGGCGTATTCGCGCAAAAGGTGATTTCGCACCTGCTCAGGATCGACGCCCTCGGTCTCTGGGCTGTCGTCCGCTGGGTTGTAGATCGAGATTCCCGATATGGTCACGTCGGAGCAGCGGATTGGCACGAGGTTGTAGGAGGGGGAATGTGTCAGTGTCACTCCTTCAATCCGCACGCGCTGACAGGTGTCAAAGAGCACGAGATAGGGTCGTTGCGGAATGGGGGAGTGGGTCTTCTTGGATTCGATGACATTGTGCCACCAGGTATCTCCACTCCCGAAAAGGGTCCCGGCTCCCGAGACCATGATATCGTGAACGTTGCTCGCCGTCAGGAGGCCCCGGGCCCCTTCGCCAGCAGCAGTCGAGAACACGATGGTTGCCCCCGGGTCCAGATGCAGGTTCATGCCGCTGCACAAGGCAAACGGGCCGGTGACGTAAATGCCCGGGCGAACGTTGAGGGTGCCGCCGCCATTGCCATCGATGGCCCGGATCGCGTCCTGGAAAGCGATGGTGTTCGGCGTGATTCCGTCCGGATGGCCCCCAAAGTCCGCGAGACTGAAGGACCGCCCTGGAATGTGGGGCTGGGCCGGGTCAACGTCCACTGGAGGGGGACCATCCGGAAGGGCTGAGCATGGAGCGCATGCCAGAAGGGCCAGCATTAGCCATTGGACGATCTGGGGTGCCGATTTCATTTGGCCAAGAGCCTTTCAGTCCCATTGCGCCCCAAAGTGGGCCTTAAGTTCGTCTATCTGACCCCGTGTGAGCTCCCTGCTTCGCTGGCCGCTCAGCAGAAGCAGCAGTTTCGCAGTCTCCTCGAGCTCCTCGATGGCATTCAGGGCGCCGTCCAAGTCCGCCCCGGAAACTACGGGACCGTGGTTGGCCAGCAGGACGGCGGCGTGCTTGGGAGCCGCGCGGCCGATGTCCTGCGCCAGAGCCGCGTCACCTGGCCGGCGATAAGGTATGAGCGGCACTTTTCCCACGCGCATCACGAAGTACGGCGTGAGGGGAGGGATGCAGCTGCAAGGGTCCAGTCCCTCGAGGCAGGACACCGCTGCGGAGTAGGTTGAGTGAAGGTGAATAATTGCGCCTGCGCCGGGCCGGTTCCGGTACAGTGCCAGGTGCAGTGGGCTCTCCTTGCTCGGCTTATCGCCTCCGACCAGGTTCCCGTCCCAGTCGAGCTTGGACAGCGACGATGCTTCCAGCCTGCCCAGGGATGAATTAGTCGGCGTCAGGAGCCATCCACCCGGCACGCGGCAGCTGATATTGCCACTGCTGCCCGGACTCAGGCCCCTGTTGTGGAGGCTGCGCCCGATCTCGACGATCCGATCACGTGCCTCGTTTTCCGTTTTCATCGAGCAAGGACCACGCTTCGGTCATGAATTCCGTGTCGCCGAAATTTCCGGACTTGAGGGCGACCGCGATCGGCGTCTTGTTGCCCATTGTCGTGGCCCAGTTTACCCCTGGGCAAATCTGGGGACCGATCCGGAGGGCGGCCACCTGCAGCGCCTTCATCACACTCCCCGAGGTCTCCCCCCCGGCCACGATCAACTGACGGACGCCAAGTTTGACGAGGCCATCGGCTACGCGACCCAGAGCTGTCTCCACCAATCTTCCCGAGCGGAGAGCGCCGATCCCAGCCTGTTCCCGGGCAACCAGTGAAGGCTCGCCGCCGCTGTAGATCACGATCGGGCGATCATGGGCCACCTTGGACTTTGCCCAGGAGAGCAGCGTGCGCACGGCAAGTGTTGGGTTCCTTTGAAGCGCTTGTGGTTTAAGCCTCATTGCAGGATAGGCGAGGCGTGCATGGGCAAGCTGCCGCATGGTTGCTTCCGAGCAACTCCCGGCGATGATTGCTCTAAACCCGCGCGGAACCGCGCCGAAACCTGGATTGCCACGGGGCCGACGACCGGGAGCAAATCCCCTAGCAAGTCCCGAGCTTCCGGCTATCAGTGTAAGGTCCGAGACCGCGGAAGCGATGGACACAAGGTGCTTGTCCGTGACCGCGTCTACTATGGCGATGCGTACGCCAGCTTTGGTCAGGCGGCGGATCGACGCGCGTATGTCGCCAGCCCCATTCTCAACGGCCTCCAAGGGAATCAGACCGACACGTGAGCGAGTCTGCCGCTGGAGCACCCTAACGAGGTTCGAGTCGGTCATTGGCGTGATGGGATGGTTTCTCATTCCCGATTCGCTCAACAACGTATTACCCACAAAAAGATGACCATGGTACACTGTGCGACCGCCTGCGGGAAAAGCAGTTGAGGCGACCGTGAAGGGCTCGCGCAGGCCGTCGAGTAGCTTGTCGATTATCGGCCCGATGTTACCCGCCGGGGTCGAGTCGAAGGTTGAGCAATACTTGAAGTAAAACCTCCTGCAACCTAGGGCCTTGAGTCGGTCCAGTGCCCTCGAGGACATGACCCGTGCCCGCGGCGCGGGGATGTTCCGAACCTTCAATGCGATCACGACGGCGTCGGCGCCCTTCAGGACCAGGCCGCTCGTCGGGACCCCTATTGTCTGTATTACCCGAAAGCCCCGCTGGGTAAGCGTGCCGCTTAGGTCGATGCCTCCAGTAATGTCGTCAGCGATGCATCCCAGGCTCGGAGCGCCTTCACGGAAAGCGGCTGTCGCAGGCGACGGCGCCTTCTGAAGGCGCCTTGTCATTGGGCAAAAGTGCGAATTGCCGAGGTGATGACCTCCATGTGGGAATCGGTGATGTCCAAGTGGAAGACCATGCGGATCGTCTGCGGGCCAATCTTCTGAGCGATGATGCCAAGGCCGCTCAAATGCTTCAGGAGGCTTTCGGGGCTGACCGATGCATCTAGCTGGAAGATCACGATGTTGGTCTCTGCCGCGAGCACGGTCTTCAATCCACGCAGCGACTTCAGCTCGCGCTCGACGTAGCGGGCCTTGTCGTGGTCGCTCTTCAGGCGCGCCACGTGGTTGTCGAGTGCATAGATCCCGGCGGCGGCAAGAAAGCCCGACTGGCGCATGCCGCCGCCAAACACCTTCCTCAGGCGGTGCGCATAGCCGATGAATTCCTGCGTCCCGAGAAGGATGGAGCCGACCGGGGCGCCCAATCCCTTCGATAGGCATATTGAAATGGAATGGAACAGCGCCCCGTGGCTCTTGGCCGACTCCCCGCGCGCCACCATTGCGTTGAAAATCCGCGCACCATCCAGGTGCAGGGCAAGTCCGTTCAGGTCACAGGTGTTCCTGATGCGCTGAATCTCCTCCAAATCCCAGCAGCAGCCCCCGCCGCGGTTCACCGTGTTCTCAATCGCGACCAGCCGGGTCCGGGGAAAGTGTGAATCGTCGATCGGATTTATATTCTCCGCGACCTGCGCCGCCGTGAACATTCCCTTCCATCCGTTCAGCAGTCGGACTGATGCACCCGATATGACCGCGATGCCGCCCCCTTCTGCCAAATAGATGTGGGCAAGCTGGTCGCAAATGACTTCGTCGCCCGGACGGGTGTGCGCGCGGATCGCGATCTGGTTTGTCATGGTGCCTGACGGGCAGAACAAGGCGGCCTCCATGCCGAACAGGGCCGACACCTTCTCCTGCAGCGCATTCACGGTTTCGTCCTCGCCGTAGACGTCGTCGCCCACGCGGGCCTGCGCCATTGCCTCCCTCATTGCCGGTGTCGGTTGCGTGACCGTGTCACTGCGCAGGTCGATGGGCCGTCTGGAGCCAGTCGGAACGTTTGCATGGCCTACCGGGTCTGCACCGAGGTTGTTGTCGTTTTTGATCACGTGGTGGTGAGTTGATTGGACGTCTTTATCCGTGCGAGAACATTGGCCATCCGGGTGAGGGTAGGGTGGCCTTCAGGATCTGGCCGGTCTCCGACTCTGTAATGTAGAGCTCCCGGCGCTCGGGCCCGCCATAGGCGACATTGGTGGTCTCGACTCCCGCGCAAGACTGTATGCGGGCGATGGGCTCGCCCATCGGCGAAACCAGCCAGACGACGCCTAGCCCCAGATGTGCAATGGCGAGATTTCCTGCAGAGTCGATGGCCAGACCGTCCGGCCCGATTCCCCCGCTCAGACGGATAAAGGCGCCAACCTTGCGCGCGGCGCCCTCCGGGCTCATCGGTATCCGCCAGACTGCGTTGTCCCTCGTGACATTCACATAGAGCGTCGTTTCCTCCCGGCTTAGGACAAGGCCGTTCGGGCTGGGAATGCGGTCGAGAAGCATCTCCAAGGTGCCGTTTGCGCGGTATCGAAACACGCGACCGGTCGGGCTCTCCAAACCGCTCATTCCCTGGTCCGTGAAGTAAAGGTCCCCGTTCCGGGCGAAGACGAGATCATTGACCCCCTGAAATGGGATCCCCTCGTATGCTCCAACCACAGGCGCGGTGCTGCCCGACGCAGGGTCCAGGCTCAATATACCATGGATGCGGTCGGCAACGAATATTCGCCCGTCGCGATGGATCTTAAGGCCATTCGGCTGGCCATCATATTCTGCTGCCACACTGAAGGTACCGTCTGGCTTGATGCGAAAGATACGTCCCCAGGCCAGATCAACGGTATAAAGGTCGCCCGAACGGTCAAAGGAGGGACCCTCCAGGAAGCAATGCGTTGGCTTCCCTGGCCTATGTACCGAGGCCCAGTCGGAGAGACGTCCGCGAATCCGCAGGTCCTCTGGGACTCTTGCGAACACCTCGGTGGCTATGATGGGTGGGGCTGCGAACATTGGGGGCTCAAATGGTGCGCGGAACCAATCGAAACTCGGTCGGGATATTGCTCGATTTGTTGGACCCTTGCACTCGAGAACTAATCTATGGCGTCGGTGTCGCCATCGAAGCTGGCGGCGCAGAAGGCGCCACCCTGGAAAAGTTTGGCCACGGGCGCCTCTGCGGCCGAAACAACAGAGGAGACCTCTGCCCGGTAGCTGTCAGCGTTGTCCCGGGCCTTGAATCCGATCAATTCAGCGCCGGAGTTATCATAGAAGCTTTCGCTGCCCGCGGAGACTCCGAAAACCACGAGAAAATGTACTTCTGGGGCCTCGATGCAGCAGCGGGTAAGCTCAAGGTAGTCGCGCTCGCTGACCCAGTTGGAAAGGGATCGCCGATGCGGCGGCCGCTGGCGCGCAACACCGATCCTTTGGCAAATGACGCTGAGACCATGCTTGTCGGCATAGAGTCGACCGAGCGCCTCGCCGGCGACTTTGCTGACTGCGTAAAAGCTGTCTGGCCGAACGGGCTCGTCGGCGCCGATCCTCTGCTCGCGGCGGTAGTAGCCCACGACATGATGGCTGCTGGCGAAGACGACCCGTTGCACCTTCTGACGTCTCGCGCACTCGAAGACGTTGTAGGTTCCGACAATGTTGTCCGGGAGTATGGCATCCCACGGTCCGTCTTGCAGATTGCCGCCAAGGTGAACCACGACGTCCACGCCTTTCATGGCGGCATCGAGTGCATCGAGGTCGCTTAGCTCCGCCAGATGGAACTCCTCAGAGCCTGAAAGCGGCATCGTCAACGGAACGCGGTCTGTGAGCCGAATCCGAAAGCTGTCCCGCAGCCCTTCGCGGAGGACTCCGCCAAGGTAACCGGAGGCCCCCGTGATCAGAATAGTGCGGGATGTTTGGTGGCGTGTATCGCTTGAGGAGATGGCCGGCGTCACCCACGAGAAATGGTTGTCGGAAATATTCATTGCAAGCGTAATGTCCTTTATCAGTAATAGTCTCGCCGGGTTTGTCGCACCTTCCCGTTTGTTAGCTTTGGACCAGGTAATTGAAGGGCGCCCGCCGCATCATTTCGAACCAGATCAAGGCGGTTCGAAAGACAGGATTTCTTGTCGATAATGGCGATCAGGAGATTTTGCGAACGCTTTTGCGTAGAATCACTGGAATCCCCGCGGG
>DASRSJ010000146.1:0-6985 GCA_035656555.1 Opitutaceae bacterium | reverse complement strand
AAGGAAGGGCAGTGGGAAGAGGACCTTCTTCTCTATCTCGAAGTAAGGATCGAGCTCGGCCAGTATCTCATGGGGACGGTTGATGTGCTCCCTGGATATCAGCCACTTGTATCCCCCCTTGAAATGACGGTTGTAGACGCGCTCAGCCGAGATCTTGCGGGCAAGGGAATACGCCGGACTTCCCTCACAGGGAATCACGATCAGGAGCTGCCCTCGCTCCCTGTTGAGCAGCCTGTAGGCCTCCTTGATGCACGAAGGCAGGTCGGGAAGGTGCTCCATGACGTGCACGGCGATATAGCGGTCGAAGTGGCCGTCCTCGAACCCGAGCCTCGCCTGGCAATCGCCCGTGATCGCCTGCACGCGGGGGAAGGCCTTGCGGATTTCCGCCGCCATGTTCTCCCTGAGCTCAACCGCAACGTAGTTGGCCTCCTGCTCGGCCGTCAGGGTTTCGTAGTGCAGGTGCTCGCCCAGACCCGCCCCGATCTCGATTGTGGCTTTGAAGCCGGGTCGGGAGTTCTTGGCCGGGAAGCTGTGGTTGAACTTCTCCACGATGCCGTACTTCCCTGGAAGCTGCACATGCCAGAGCTTCATGAACTCGTCGCTGATCCGGCGCTGCTCGTCGGTCATCGGGGGCTGCACCTTGGGCCATTTCGCTGTTTGCATGTTCAATTATTTTGCCGAGAAGCCCTCGGCGCGATCGACGATGAAACGGGGCCTTCCGCGGACCTCTTCGTAAATGCGGCCGATGTATTCGCCCAATATGCCCACGCTGATCAGCTGAATGCCGCCCATGAAGAGGATCAGGATGACGAGCGTCGGGTTTCCGACGGGGAAGGGGAAGCCGCAGAGCTTCATTACCAGATAGGCCAGTGCGATAAGGAAGGAAACGCCTGCGATCGCGAAGCCAAACTGGGTGCTGAGCGTCAGGGCGTACGTCGAAAAACAGAAGATGCCGTTGAAGCCAATCCGCAGCGAGCCGAAGAACCGGTTGTAGTTGGTCTCGCCGGAGAAGCGCGCGGGTCGCTCGAACGGGAGCAGGTACTGCTTGAAGCCGACTACAGCTACCATGCCTCTGAGAAATCCGTGGCTTTCCTTCAGCCTGACAACTTCGTTCACCACGCGGCGTGACATGAGGCGGAAATCGCCCGAGTTGGGCGGGATCTTCACGTCAGCGATCTTGTTGATGACCTTGTAGCCGGTCTCTGCCACGAGCTTCTTGAGGAACGGTTCGCCCGTGCGGCGCGTTCGCTGGGGAAGGACGACGTCGTAGCCCTCGCGCCACTTGGTCACCATCTGCTGGATCAGCTCTGGCGGGTCCTGCATGTCGACATCCATCACGATGACGGCCTCTCCGGAGGAGTACTCCATGCCAGCAAGGCTCGCCATCGGTTGCCCGAAGCGGCGCGAGAACTTGAGCAGCTTTATCCTTGGGTCCGAGCCCCTGAGCTCGAGGATGACGTCCTCCGTCCGGTCGGGCGACGGGTCCATCGAGAAGATGATCTCATAGTCCTCGGTTACGGAGGAGAGGATCGGAGTGATCCTGCGGATGAACTCGGGGATGTTCTTTTCCTCCCTGAAAACGGGGACGACGAGGCTGAGGAGCATTGGAGGACGTTATTGTGCGCTAATGCTAGTCGAAGTCGATGTTGACTACGCGGAATGAGCGCGAGCGGCTGTCTCCAGTCCCCAGGGTGAATTCCTCGGAGGCCGACAACTCGGCGGCTGTTTCCTTGAGGGCTGAAAGCGGGATCTTGACCGTCTCAGTTTGGTCGAGACCGAGGCTTCGCTCACTCTTGCTCTTGCCGTCGACTTTGACCGAGAGAGGGTAGTCCTTCTTCGAGGGGTAGCGGACGACTTGGACGATCGCTTCGGTGAACTTCGTGGTTGCCGGGAACTTGAGGGCGAGGCGTGTCTCGACCCAGCCGTCCGTGTCGGCGCCGTCGATCCCAAAGAGGTAGCCTGATTTGTGCCACCCCCGGGCGAAGAGGTCCGGCTGGGTGAGGTTCTCAAACGAGATGTTCTTGATCAGGAAGGAACGCTGGCGGCCGTCCCCGGGAAGAGGGAACACCGAGGCGGCATCCAGCTGGACTGAGTGCTGGGGGCCCGGGGGGAGCGGGAAATACACGCTCTCGAAGGTCTGGCGGGGTACAACGGCGGACTTGATCGGGCGACCGTCGACGGAGGCGATCATGTTGTTGGTGGCGATCGGAGCCCATCCGGGCATTTCCACGTCGAGCTTTAAGACCCTGAAGCCGTCGAACGAGGGGGCCTTGAACTCGGCTGAGCGTCCGATCCAGCCGTCGGCATCGATGCCGTTGACGACGAATTTCTCGCCGGCGGAGTTGGCCAGGCTGCGGAAGCTCGCGAAGTCCGGCGCATCCTCAATGGATATCTCGTCCACGAAGGCCGAGACAGCGCGCTTGTCCCTGTCGGTATCGTAGACCTGGGCGTCCGAGAAGTGCAGCGAGATGGAGGTCACGTCCGTGGCCTCCTTCACGAGGCGGGTGAGCTCGAACTTTCCGGACTTCAGGTTCACGATCTCCGTCGGCTTGCCGTTGATCGAGATCGTGGCGTCGATGCCGTCCTTAACGAAGCGCGGGATGTAGGGGATGTACCCCTTGAAATATAGGACCTGGCCCGTGTGCGAGGCGCCGAGCCTGAAGAAGGCGTCCCGCCCAATCCAGCCGTCCTCGTAGATGCCGGAGTACTCAAGGCCCTTGTTGTTGAGGAGGTCATCCGGGAACTTGCTGATCTTCAGCGGCCGGGGCATCGAGCGGTACTGGTCGTCCGTGATGACTGAGATGTCGCGGGTGAAGCCCACGAGACGGCGGTCGTCCAGCGCGTAGTTGACGCCGTACCAGCGCATGAGCCCGGTCTTCACCTTCTCGATGACCCTGGCTGGGTCTCCAAAGTCGACCGTGAGATACGCCTGGCCCTCGTAGAACTCGGGCTCCAGGATATCGGTGACCACGCGGGCCGAGCCGTCGCCGACAAACGGGATCTTGTAGTCGTTCTCTCCCACGACGATGGCCTTTTCGGGCAGATGCGTGCGACCGGCGCCCAGGGAAGTCCTCGAGAAATCGATGATCATCCGCAACCGTTTCGAGGGATTGACGATGTGGAATTCTGTGAACTCGCCCGTGCCGTGGAAATAGGATCCGTCGGAGATGGGCTCCGACTCGCGCTGGAAGAAGGACGCCTTGAACCTGGCCGAGGAATAATAGTGCGGGCTCAGCTCCGAATGCACGAAGACCAGGCGATCCTTCACTTGGCTCTCGAGCTTGTACTGGTACATGCCCTGGTTGGTCCACCCGTCGCCGTTGTTCCACTTGTTGAAGTGGTCCAGGTCAGTGCGGATCGATACAAAGAGGCGGTCGTTGTTGTCGAGGTGCCTCGAGCTGGTCTCGGTCCAGTTGTTGGCGTACACGACGCTGTTCGCCTCCTTGTGGATTGTGACGACGCGGTAGTCGGGAATGTCGTCCTTCAGGAGCTCCGGCGGCAGCATGAAGCGAAGGAGCGCCAGCTTCTGGACGAGGCGCGCCTGCGGCCCAAGGTCCGGGTCGGGCGTCCTCAGGAACTTAAGCACCGCGATATTCGCGATGTTGTCCATGTAGCTTCGCGAGAGGAAGCGCGTGTCGATGCCGCCCGTGTACATGGCGAGCATCTTGGCGCTCACGACGTTCGAGATGTCGCTCTCGATCCCCTCGTACTTGAGGTTCTTCGGCGGGTTGAAGCCGACGCCGAGCTGTGAGCCCTTCACGACCTCGGTCAGGCCGCCGCCATATGTTCCCAGCGAGGCATACGAATAGTAGATTTGGGAGACCGCTGTGCAGCAGAAGAACAGCCCAACAGCGTATTTTGCGCGCTGGCGGACCTTGGCGGTGGGTGAAAAGAGGAAGATCGCAAATCCCTGTGCCAGACAGAGCGTGATCACGGGTTGCGCGTACATCGCCAGCTTGAAGAGTCCGAAGTCCTGGCCCTTCTGAAAGAGGTAGATTCCCAGGACAATCATGACGGTTCCAAGGTAACCGGAGGGCGCGCCGTCCATCAGATTGCGCCAGGTGCGCCAGCCGAAGTAGGCGAGGAGCGCCACACCCGCGACAATCTGGCAGGAGATGAGCGGGTCCACGCCCACCTTGCCGAAAGGATGCAACCCGAAGAGCATCGGCAGGAAAGAAGGCACGAGCGTCCAAGGGAAGAGGACCAGGCCTCCGCTCTGGTCGTTGATCTCCGCCATTTCGCCCAGTCCTGCGGAACCGGCCGACTGCATGACGAGCGTGTTGATGAACTCGTACGTGTTGCTCGCAATCAGGATGAACGTCAGAGCCGCAACTCCGGAGATGAAAAGTGTGTACAGGCCAAGCTTCCGGCGCTCGAAAGCCCAGAAACGCAGCGCGACAAGGATGACGCCGAGGGCTACAAACGGAGATACCTCCGGATAGTAGATGCCGAGGCCAGCAGTCAGGATACCCGCGACGAGCATCGTTCGGACGTTCGGAACCCGGGAGCGGAAAAGCATGGAGCCGATCACGAGGAGAAGGGCCAGGCCTCCGACCTGGGCGATCAGCTGGTAGAGGGTTCCAAGGCTGAAGAGCGGGCTTGTCGCAAAGAGGAAGAAGGCGAGGATCGCCATCTTCCTGTACCGGCCTTTCCAGATGGCCACGCAGCCGAGCCCGAAGAGCTGCATCAGGCTCAGCATCAGGATGGTCGGCATGAACACCTCATGCGCGTGCTTGCCCGTCAGCGAGGAGACCCACGCCACGGCGATTTCCGAGCCCGGCCGTATCTGCTGCAGGGCGTGCATGAACCAGTAATGCTGGGCGTAGTCCCGACCCTCTAGGTCGGTCTGGAACGGGACGTCGTAGTAGCCGTGCGCCAGGAACCGCTCCGCCGCCAGGCAGTAGTTCGCCATGTCGTCGTTGCCGTAGGAGATCCAGTTAAAGCCGAAGCGCAGCGCGGGCCAGCCGGTATAGATCAGGGAGCCTGCAGCAATGATGAGGAAGGGCGCCATTTTGCGCAGCGGGAGCTTCGGCCGCCTCCAGGCAAGGATCACCACCGCCACGACCAACAGGGCAATTGTCGCCCACGGGCCCGCCGTTCGGATGGGGATGCCCCAGACGTTCAGCCGGGTAAGGACCACAAGAAGGAGGCACAGTCCGATCGACGGGGCGGCGAACCAACTCCACAGCACCCCGGTCCTCGGCCTAAACAGGCTCACCACCGCCTGTCCGATGACGGAGAGGTAGGTGAAGAGGAAGGCTACGAGGAGAAGCGGTATCATTCAGTCGAAGGGGAAGAGATTTCGGAAATCACGTGGAAAAAACAAGCTCCTACCACCGTATGCCGGAGCCGAGGAGCCGGGCGCACAGCGCGCCCCGGTACCGGATCCGGCGGGCATGGCGCTCGATCATGCCAGTCTCATCGCTGCTCGCGCCGTGGAACCGCGTGCGAATCCGCGCCATCTCGTCCGCGCCTGTAGTGTGGATCACCTGGCTCGTCTTCTGGAGGGAATGGACGCGGAAGCAGCCCAGGAAATAGGGTATGCGGACAATCTTCAGCCCGGCCTTGTGGAAGCGGGCCAGGAGGTCCCAATCCAGGGCAAACTGGAAGCTCGGGTCGATCCCGCCCGCCATGTCCCAGGCCCGCTTGCGCCAGAACAGCGTTTCCTGCGGGACATAGTCGATCCACTCGATCGAATCGGCCTCGTGGGGTGGCATGATCCAGCGCCCAACCTCACGGTCATTCTCGTCGATGATGATCCGGTGCCCGTAGATGACATCAATGTCGGGATGAGCCGCAAAATAGGCCGCTACGCGCGCCAAGGCTCGCGGGGCCAGCAGGTCATCCGAGTTGAACCAGGCCATGAGGTCGGTTGGCCCGAGCTCCGGCTCAAGGTGGGTGAACCCCTTTCGAATCGCATCGGCCTGCCCACGGTCCTTCTCGGAGGCCCAGTGGTGGAGGCGTGACTCGTAGCGGGCGATGATCGAGGGGCTGGAGTCCTTCGAGCCGCCGTCCTGAACGACGTAGACCAGTTTCGGGTAGGCTTGGTTGAGGACGCTCAGGATCGTGCTCTCGAGGAAGGCGTCCTGCCCGTAACTCGGCGTCACGATGCCGATCTTCGGCCAGTCGGAAGCGGGGGAGGGAGCCTTGGCGAGCCGCTTGTCCCAGACGATGGCGCGGGGCTCGTACTGCCTGAGGACACCGATCTGCATCCAGTAGTTATCGACGGCGGCTTGGGAGAACCAACGGGTGAGCGGCAGCGCGATCCTGTTGCGCAGTGCGGCCTTCAATCCAATCCAGAATCGCCTGATTTCCGAAGTTGAAAGGGATCCCGTGGCGACCAATTCGTCGATAACGACGCCGCGCTCTACGCACGTTCGGTGCAGCTCGCGGATCACGGCCTCCTTCTCGGCCAGCAACTTGCCGTAGTGCTTTGCCTGCTCGGTGCCGGCGTACCCGCTGGCGTAGTTAGCGATCTCGCCCTCGAGAATTCCAATGCGGGCTTCCCTGTTCTTGATAATGGAATCGAGATTCGAGATGTGGACATCCTTGTGTTTCACCAGGATCGCAATCCCCTCTGCGTCAGGGGGCAGCGTGCTTAGCAGGTCCAGTCTCGACTGAAGCGCCTTGCGGTCCGCTTCGAGCGCCGCAATCTGCCGCTCCCTAGCGCCTGAGGCCGCGATGTGGGCCTTCAGACCGGCATCCAGCCTGACGACGATCTCTTGGCGCTCGTCGCATGAGACCTTGAGGGCCGCGATCTCGAAATCCTTTGTGTCGGCCTCCGTCTTCAGTTCCCCGATCTCCTTGTCCTTGTCAGCGCACTCCTGCTCGAGCTCTGCCTTGATGGACTCCATCTCGGCCTTGCGCTCCTCGGCCGCCACCTTCAGTTCGGCGATCTCCGTGTCCTTGCCGTCGGTCTCGGCCTTCATCTCGGTGATCTCCTTGTCCTTGTCGGCGCATTCCTGCTCGAGCTCTGCCTTGATGG
>DASRSJ010000145.1:0-7380 GCA_035656555.1 Opitutaceae bacterium | reverse complement strand
CAGGTGCGCAACATCGCCGACGTGACGACGGCGGTGGCCCGCGGAGACCTTTCACTCAAGATCACGGTCGACGTGAAGGGCGAGATCCTGGAGCTCAAGAACACGATCAACACGATGGTTGATCAATTGAACGGCTTCGCGGCCGAGGTGACGCGCGTGGCCCGCGAGGTCGGCACCGAAGGCAAGCTCGGCGGTCAGGCCGCGGTGCCCGGCGTTGCCGGCACGTGGAAGGATCTGACGGACAACGTCAACTCGATGGCCAACAACCTGACAACCCAGGTGCGCAACATCGCCGACGTGACGACGGCTGTCGCGAGGGGCGATCTCTCCCGCAAGATCACGGTCGACGTCCGAGGGGAGATTCTCGAGCTAAAGAACACGATCAACACGATGGTCGACCAGCTGAACGGCTTCGCCTCAGAGGTGAGCCGCGTGGCCCGCGAGGTCGGAACCGAAGGCAAGCTGGGTGGCCAGGCGCAGGTGCAGGGTGTCGCCGGCACGTGGAAGGATCTCACCGACAACGTGAATCTCATGGCCGCCAACCTGACGGGCCAGGTCCGAAACATCGCGCACGTGGCGACGGCCGTCGCGAGGGGCGATCTCTCGCGAAAGATCACGGTCGACGTGAAGGGCGAGATCCTCGAGCTGAAGAACACGATCAACACCATGGTCGATCAGCTGAACGGCTTCGCCGCCGAGGTGACCCGTGTCGCGAGGGAGGTCGGAACCGAGGGCGAGCTGGGCGGCCAGGCCGCGGTGCCCGGCGTGGCCGGCACATGGAAGGATCTCACGGATTCGGTGAACGCCATGGCGACCAACCTCACCTCGCAGGTGCGCAACATCGCCGAGGTGACGACGGCGGTGGCAAGGGGAGATCTCTCCCGCAAGATCACGGTCGACGTTAAGGGCGAGATCCTCGAACTCAAGAACACGATCAACACCATGGTCGACCAGCTGAACGCGTTCGCCTCCGAGGTGAGCCGCGTGGCCCGCGAGGTCGGAACCGAGGGCACGCTCGGCGGCCAGGCGCAGGTACAGGGTGTCGCCGGAACCTGGGAGGACCTTACGGACAACGTGAACTCGATGGCGAACAACCTGACGACCCAGGTGCGCAACATCGCCGACGTGACGACCGCCGTGGCCAAGGGAGATCTCTCGAGGAAGATCACGGTCGACGTGAAGGGCGAGATCCTCGAGCTCAAGAACACGATCAACACGATGGTCGACCAGCTGAACGGCTTCGCCTCCGAGGTGACGCGCGTGGCCCGCGAGGTCGGCACCGAGGGCAAGCTGGGCGGCCAGGCGACCGTGCCGGGCGTCGCCGGCACATGGAAGGACCTCACCGACAACGTGAATTCGATGGCGAACAACCTGACGACCCAGGTGCGCAACATCGCCGAAGTGACGATCGCCGTCGCGAACGGCGACCTTTCCCGCAAGATCACGGTCGATGTGCGCGGAGAGATCCTTCAGCTGAAGGAGACCATCAACACGATGGTCGAGCAGCTCCGGGCGTTCGCCTCGGAGGTGACGCGCGTGGCGAGGGAGGTCGGAACCGAGGGCAAGCTCGGCGGCCAGGCCGCGGTGCCCGGGGTGGCCGGAACGTGGAAGGACTTGACCGACTCCGTGAACGTCATGGCGGCCAACCTGACGGACCAGGTGTCCGGCATCGTGAAGGTCGTGACCGCGGTGGCCAACGGCAACCTGCGCCAGAAGCTGACGGTCGAGGCGAAGGGCGAGGTCGCCGGCCTGGCCGAGACGATCAACAACATGACCGACACCCTGGCGATCTTCGCCGAGCAGGTGACGAACGTGGCGAGGGAGGTCGGCGTCGAGGGCCGACTCGGCGGCCAGGCGCACGTGCCGGGCGCCGCCGGAACGTGGAAGGATCTGACCGGCAACGTGAACCTCCTTGCCGCCAATCTCACGACCCAGGTGCGCGCCATCGCGAACGTCGCCACCGCCGTTACCAAGGGCGACCTGACGCGCTCGATCGAGGTCGAGGCCAGGGGCGAGGTCGCCGAGCTCAAGGACAACATCAACACGATGATCTACAATCTCCGCGGCACGACGGAGACGAACCAGGAGCAGGACTGGCTGAAGACCAACCTGGCGAAGTTCACCCGCATGCTCCAGGGCCAGCGCGACCTCTTCACGGTCGGCAAGATGCTCCTCTCGGAGCTGGCGCCGCTCGTCGAGTCGCAGCAGGGCGCCATCTACCAGATGGACGCGACGGAGAAGCAGAAGCCGGTCCTGCGTCTCCTGGCGACCTACGCCGCACGTCCGGACCAGCCGGAGATGATCGCCATGGGCGAGGGCCTGGTCGGCCAGTGCGCCGTCGAGCGCCAGAGGATCCTGCTTAGCAGCGTGCCCGGGGACTACACACGCATCCACTCCAGCCTCGGCGAGGCCTCGCCGATGAACGTCGTCGTGCTGCCGGTGCTCTTCGAGGGCCAGGCGAAGGCCGTCATCGAGCTGGCCTCGCTCCACGCGTTCAGCCCGACACACATCACCTTCCTCGAGCAGCTGACCCAGTCTATCGGCGTCGTGCTCAACACGATCGAGGCCACCATGAGGACGGAGGGCCTGCTGCAGCAGTCGCAGCAGCTGACGGTCGAGCTCCAGTCGCAGCAGAAGGAGCTCCAGCAGACGAACGAGGCCCTGGCCCAGAAGGCCATGCAGCTCGCCGAGCAGAACGCCGAGGTCGAGCGCAAGAACCGCGAGGTCGAGCACGCCCGCCGCGCGCTCGAGGCGCAGGCTACCGAGCTCGCGCTCACCTCGAAGTACAAGTCCGAGTTCCTGGCCAACATGTCCCACGAGCTGCGGACACCGCTGAACTCGATCCTCATCCTCGGCCAGCAGCTGGCCGACAACAGCGTCGGCAACCTGACGCCGAAGCAGGTCGAGTTCGCGCGCAACATCCACTCCTCGGGCTCCGACCTCTTCAACCTGATCACGGACATCCTCGACCTCTCGAAGATCGAGTCCGGCACGGTGACCGTCGACGTCGAGGAGATAGCCTTCGGGTCCCTGCGCGACTCGGTCGAGCGCAACTTCAAGCACATCGCGGAGGCGAAGAACGTGCCGCTTGAGGTCGCCTTCTCCCCCGTACTGCCGCCTGTCATCAACACCGACCTTAAGCGCCTGCAGCAGATCCTGAAGAACCTCCTCTCGAACGCCTTCAAGTTCACCTCCCAGGGCTCCGTCTCGGTCAAGGTGCAGGTGGCCCAGGAAGGCTGGACACCCGGCCATACCGTCCTGCAGCACGCGCCGAAGGTCGTGTCGTTCGCGATCACGGACAGCGGCATCGGCATCGCTCCGGACAAGCACAGGCTGATCTTCGAGGCCTTCCAGCAGGCCGACGCCGGCACCAGCCGCAAGTACGGCGGCACGGGCCTCGGCCTCGCCATCTCGCGCGAGCTGGCGACCTTGCTGGGCGGCGAGATCCGCCTGCAGAGCGTCCAGGGCCAGGGCAGCACATTCACGCTCTACCTGCCTATCAGCTACGCGGAGCCGGCAAACGAGCGCCGCAGGGATGCTGCCCCGCAGCCGTCCAAGCCGTTGCCGGCCGCGAAGGAAGAGGTCATCGAGGACGATCGCGACTCGCTGACGCCCGGGGACAACCGCCTCCTGATCGTCGAGGACGACCCGAACTACGCGCGCGTCCTCCTCGGCATGGCGCGCGAGAAGGGTTTCAAGGGGATCGTGGCGACGCGCGGGACCTCGGCTCTAGCCCTCGCCCACCAATATCAGCCTACCGCCATCACGCTGGACGTGTTCCTGCCGGACATGCTCGGCTGGACCGTGCTGAACAACCTCAAGCACAACTCCACCACGCGGCACATCCCCGTGCAGATCATATCCGTCGAGGAGGAGCGCTCGCACGCGCTGACACGCGGCGCCTTCGCCTACACGGTGAAGCCCGCGACGGCCGAGGCGCTGGACCACTGCTTCGACAAGATTAAGAAGTTCGTCGAGCCCCACGTGAAGAGGCTCCTCGTGGTCGAGGACAATGAGATCGAGCGAAAGAGCATCGTCGAGCTCCTAGGCAGCGAGGACATCGAGATCATCACGGCCTCCACGGGGTCCGAGGCCATCGACATCCTGCTCGACCGGCCCTTCGACTGCTGCGTCCTGGACCTGCGGCTGCCCGACATGACGGGCTTTGACCTCCTGGACCGCCTGCAGGAGGACCCGAACCTGCGCGACATCCCGGTCGTCGTCTTCACCGGCAAGGACCTGAGCAAGGAGGAGGAGCAGAGGCTTCGCACCGTGGCGAAGAGCATCCTGGTAAAGGATGTCCAGTCCCCCGAGCGGCTCTTCGACGAGACCGCCCTCTTCCTTCACCGCGTCGTTGCGACGCTGCCCGAGGGCAAGCGCCAGATGCTGGACCGCCTGCACACCTCCAACGACGTGCTGAAGGGCCAGAGGGTGCTGATCGTGGATGACGACGCCCGCAACATCTTCGCCCTCACCACCCTCCTGGAAAACCAGGAGATGGACGTCATCAGCACCAACAACGGCCGCCAGGCGATCGAGATCATCCAGAAGGACCCGAGCATCAAGGTCGTCCTGATGGACATCATGATGCCGGAGATGGACGGCTACCAGACCATGCGCGAGATCCGCAAGGACCCGCGCGCGAGCTCGCTGCCCATCCTGGCCCTCACCGCCAAGGCCATGAAGGGCGACCGCGACAAGTGCCTCGTCGCCGGCGCCTCCGACTACATCGCCAAGCCCGTCAACACGAACGAGCTCCTCACGCTCCTGCGCGTCTGGCTTTACCGGTGACACCCCTCGGGCGAAACCCCATGTCGACATCCGGTGACAGTTCCGTGGGCCTGCAATGGGCGGGCGACAGTCACGGGGACACCCGCGTCAAGATCCTGCTGGTCGACGACGAGGCCAGGAACCTTGACGTGCTGGAGAGCGTTCTGGTCGCGCCCGAGTACAACCTGGTGCGCGCCCTGACGGCCGAGGCGGCGCTCATGCTCCTCCTGGAAGGCGACTTCGCGGTCATCGTCCTGGATATCCAGATGCCGGGAATGACCGGCATCGAGCTGGCCACGATCATCAAGCAGCGCAAGAGGACGCAGCACATCCCGATCATCTTCCTCACCTCCTACTACCAGGAGGAGAAGGACATCCTCGAGGGCTACGAGAGCGGCGCCATCGACTACCTGACGAAGCCGATCAACCCGCAGATCCTGAAGTCCAAGGTCGCCGTCACGGTGGACCTCTATCAGAAGACGCGCGCCCTCGCGGCCACGAACGCCGTCCTGGAACAGGAGGTCGCCCACCGCCAGAAGGCGGAGAAGGCGCTTCTCCTCGCGAACAACGACCTGGAGACGCGCGTGAAGGACCGCACCTCGGAGCTCCTGAGCGCCAACGAGGAGCTTCGCAAGCGGGAGGCGGCGCTTCGCGACAGCCAGGCGCAGCTGCAGCTCGTGACCGACCACGCCCCGGTCTTCCTCATCCAGTGCGACCGGGAGCACCGCCTCAAGTTCACGAACCGGACCTTCGCAGAGAGGTTCGGATTCGACCACGAGCAGCTGGCCGGCCAGCCGTTCTCAAAGGTGATCGGCGACGAGGCCTACGAGATTTTCAGGCACCAGTTCGACGCGACGCTCGATGGCCGCCACATGGAGTTTGAGGCGAACATCAGCCACCCGGCCTTCGGCAACCGCTGGATCCACGTGGTCCAGGAGCCCGAGAGGGGCAGCCGCGGCGAGGTCGTGGGCCTCGTCGCCGTCATCAGCGACATCACCGACCGCAAGCTGGTCGAGAAGGAGATCATGCTGGCGAGGGACAAGGCCCTCGCGGCCTCGCGGGCGAAGGACGACTTCCTGGCACGCCTCTCCCACGAGCTGCGCACGCCGCTAAACCCCGTCCTTCTCCTGGCGAGCGACGCCGCCAACGACCACAAGCTTCCGGAGGACGTGCGCGCGGACTTCGAGATGATCGCCCAGAACATCACGATGGAGGCCCGCCTCATCGACGACCTCCTGGACATCTCAAGGATCGCCCACGGAAAGCTGGTCATCGACCTGCACCCCTTCGACGTCCACGTGATCCTGCGCGACGCCATGAAGATGGTGCAGTCCGAGATCGCCCTGAAGCACTTCAAGGTGGTCCTGAAGCTCGACGCGGCGCGCCACATGGCGCTCTGCGACGACGTGAGGCTAAAGCAGGTGTTCTGGAACCTGCTCAAGAACGCCATCAAGTTCACGCCCGAGGGCGGCTCCATCACGATCGAGACGCAGACGATCGAGGAGAGCGACAACATCGCGATCAGCGTGACGGACAGCGGCATCGGCATGACGCCGGCCGAGATCGGGCGCATCTTCGAGGCGTTCTCCCAGGGGGACCATTCCTCGAACGGCGGGCCGCACAAGTTCGGCGGACTCGGGCTTGGCCTGGTCATCTCCCAGATGCTCGTGGA
Source organism: Opitutaceae bacterium (assembly GCA_035656555.1). GTDB lineage: Bacteria > Verrucomicrobiota > Verrucomicrobiia > Opitutales > Opitutaceae > Palsa-1447. Next base: position 938 of record DASRSJ010000145.1, on the reverse strand, counting down.
GCAGCACTCCGGCTTCGTCAGCGCCAGCAGCCCCGGCCGCGGCCAGGGTGCCACCTTCCTGGTCGAGCTTCCCCTCTTCCAGCCCGGCAGCGAAACCCCGCAGCCCGCGGATCCGGGCCAGGCCTCCGGGGCTTCCGTCCCCCACTCCACGCCCCGGAGCACCGAGGGCACGCGGCGCGTGCTTCTCGTCGAGGATCACAAACCGACAAGGAACGCCCTGACGAGGCTCCTGCTCCGCCGCAAGTACGAGGTCGTGAGCGCAGGCTCGGCCTCGGAGGCGCGCGCCGCGATCGGCGGCGAGCCCTTCGATCTCCTGATCTCCGACATCGGGCTTCCCGACGGTACCGGCTACGACCTCATGACCGAGTTCCGGGCCCGCGGGGTGATCGGCATCGCCCTCACCGGCTTCGGGATGGACGAGGATGTCGACCGGAGCCAGGCAGCGGGCTTCTCCGGTCACCTGACGAAGCCCGTCAGCGTCCAGGGCCTTGATTGCGCCATCGCGGCGGCCCTCGGGGCGACCGCCGAGCAGAAGGACTAAAAAAAGACCGCGGCTGCGAAGCCGCGGTCCTCTTTCAGGTTTTTTCCTAAATTCAGGGGACCTCGTAGACCTCGACGAGCGCGATGCCGGTCGAGCCATTCGTGCTGGCGACCTGCACCGTGTAGCTGCCGGCCGGCAGCGTGAGCAGGACGGCCGAGTCGGCGGAGGTCGCGGGAAGCGAGAAGGCGCCGACCTTGGTGAAGGCCGCGGCGAGCGTCGCGTCACCGCCCCAGCCGGTGTTGGTCGCGACCGCCTTGCCCGTCGAGTCGAAGACCGTGACCATCGGGGTCGCGAGGACGCCGCCCACGTTGAACTTGGCGAGCGTCGGGCCGATGCCGCGGATAAGGAGCGTGTCCGTGCCGTCTCCGCCGATCACGAAGCCGGCGGTCAGGACCGC
>DASRSJ010000144.1:0-12260 GCA_035656555.1 Opitutaceae bacterium | reverse complement strand
TGCCGGGTTAGCTCAGTGGTAGAGCCCGCGATTTGTAATCGCGTGGTCGTCGGTTCGATCCCGACACCCGGCTTTCTATTTTCCATCTGGATGGAGGTGCACAGCTTGCCTTGTCCGGGAAACCCGCAGGCATCCATTTTCTGGCGAAGAAATTCGTTGCCGATCCCATCGCCAATGTGCATTTGCTTAGGAGATCGACTGTCAGAACCCCGATCGAAAATGTCCGGAGCGACTGCCCACTTCGAACATTCGCCCCGTTGCTCTTTCATAAGCTGATTATCGTTAGGTAGGTCGGACGCGCTTTAGCCCGCATTGCAAATGCGCGGTTGCCGCTCCAACCTTCCTAGGCCGGCGACAGCGCCGGAGTTTTTTCCACTGCCTGGTGGTGTAATGGTAGCACGAACGACTCTGACTCGTTCTGTCTAGGTTCGAGTCCTAGCCGGGCAGCCAATTTCCTTCGGGATTCCCCGAAGGGTTTTCACGACACGCGGCGTTATGCGGGTGGTACCCCCCACCTTGTCCGCGTTTTTTACCTCTGCGCTGGTTGTCAGCGTTCAAATTTATTACCCCATCTGATTGTTGCGATCATACCCAAACAGGTTTTGTTTTGGCTCGAGAGAAATGTGGGTTGACACCCCTGTTTTGATGAACACTGATCCGCATTCCCTTCTTGTCCCGTCCCCAATTTTGCCAGCACTCCAGCGCATTTGGCAGCAGGTTTCAGAGAGTCCCCGAGTCAATGCGGCATAGTTCCTGCAGATGAATCGCCTCTGAATCTTCACAATCACCCCAATCCCGAGAAATTGACCCCCGGCCGTTCAGCAAAAACTTTTTAACCAGCAGCAACGCTCTTTCTAAACCATGATTACCAACCTAGCCTTCGTAGTCCTCCTGAACAAAACGCCGATGGAGCTGTTCGCAGCCGGCGGATTCATGATGTGGCCGATCCTGCTCCTCGCGACAGTCGGCCTCACCGTCATCATCGAGCGCCTGCTCTTCCTGATCCGTGAGAACGGTCAGCGCGAGCCCGAGGTCGTCGAGAAGATGCTGGAGTGCGTCGAGAAGAACGACATCGAGGGCGCGATGGCACTCGGCAAGAAGAGCAACGACACCGTTGCCCGCATCGTTGTCTACTCGCTCTCCCACCTCGACTCGATGTCGAACGCCTTCTTCCGCGCCTCGGCGCAGGAGCTCGCCCGCTACCAGCAGGGTGTCGCCACGCTCGACACCTGCATCACGGCGGCCCCCCTCCTCGGCCTCCTCGGCACGGTCACGGGCATGATGAAGACCTTCGGCGCCCTCGGTGCCGCGGGCTCCGACATCGGCGCGGCCGCCAACACGATCGTCGGCGGCGTCGCCGAGGCCCTCATCGCCACGATGTGCGGACTGGGAATCGCGGTCACCTGCCTTCTCCCCTACAACATCCTGAATGCGCGCTCCGAACAGACGAAGCAGGACATTGCAGACGCCTCGCACGCCCTCGAGATCCTCATCACGAAGAACTCCCTGGCTAAGTAAGGCGACCGGCCCTCACAACATGGCTGGATCAAGTCCACGAAGCACCGGCGGCGCAAAGAAGGCGCGCATCGAGATCATTCCGCTGATCGATGTCATCTTCTTCCTGCTGGCGACATTCGTCCTCTTCACGCTCTCCCTGAACAAGTCGCAGGGCCTCCACGTGGCGCTCCCGTCCTCCGAGACGGGCGAGCCGCGCGACCCTTCCGGCTCCGCGACCATCACGGTCACGTCCGAGGGCACGATGGCCTGGGACAAGGATCCGATCACGCTGGATGAGTTCCTCACCCGGCTGAAGGCCTTCCACATAGAGCATCCGGACGACGCCCGAATCCTCATCAACGGGGACACCGAAGCCTCGTTCTCGTCCGTGATCTATGTCTTCGATGAGGTCCGCAAGGTCGGCATCCAGAAGGTGCTGATCGAGACGCAGGCCAAGTCGCCCAGCTCCTAACACTCTAACTCCAGGACACACTAAAATGGCAGGTGGAAGCTCAAGACCCGTAGACGGAAAAAAGAAGGCTCGAATCGAGATCATCCCTCTCATCGACGTCATCTTCTTCCTCCTGGCGACATTCGTCCTCTTCACGCTCTCGCTGAGCAGGATCCAGTCGGTGCCCGTTCAGCTGCCCGTAGCGCAGCCCTCGAGCGCGCCGCCGGACCCCGACCTCGTGACCCTTCAGGTCTCCGACGCCGGCACCTATTTTTGGAACCGCGAGCCGATCACGGCCAATGAGGTCGCCCCGAGGCTTCACTCCTACAAGAGCCAAGTCTCCACGCCCCGCGTCCTCGTCTCCGGAGACAGCCGCGCGAAGTTCGGGCCCACGGTCTTCGTCTTGGACGAGATCCGCAAGGCCGGCATCGAGCAGGTCTCCATCGAGACCCGCGTCAGCGACACCGGCAAGTAACACGAGACCCATCCCTTTACACACATGCGCCGCGATTTGATAATCGGATTCGTTTTCACGATCACGCTTGAGGCGTTGATCGCATGGGGTGGCGACATCACGCACTTCAAGGCCCCGCCCAAGGTCAAGGACGACACGCCTACGATACAGATCTCGATGCCCAAGATCGAGCCCGACGAGCCGGACGTCGTCGAGGACCAGCCCCAGGCCCCGGTGGACATCTCGCCCCCGATGCAGAACGACATGCCGCAGGTCGTAACGCCCGACTCCTTCGTGCAGCCGATCGAGCCCCCGCCGCCCGACCTTTCCGCGATCTCGAAGAACATCGTCAAGATCCCGGAGACACGCTCCGGCCTCGGCGGCGTCGAGGTGTTCGACATCTCGAAGCTCGACCAGCAGCCGGTTGCCAAGTTCCAGGCCCGCCCCCAGTTCCCGTTTGAGATGCGCCGCGCCGGCATTTCCGGCGAGGTGCTGGTCGACTTCATCGTCGACACGAACGGCGAGGTCAGGAACGCCTTCGCCGCCCACTCCTCGCAGCGCGAGTTCGAGGCGGCGGCCGTCCAGGCCGTCAGCAAGTGGAAGTTCCGCCCCGGCCGCAAGAACGGCCATGCCGTCTTCACGCACATGCAGGTGCCGATCGTCTTTACACTCAACGAGGACAACTAACACGTGGCTTCGAACCTGAAATTTACCAAATCCCTCGCGCTGGGCCTGACGGCCGTGGCGATCGCACTCTCCTTCCCGACCCGGCTGCGCGCCGACGACGAGGGTGGCGGCGGCAACGACACCCCCTCCCTCTCCGACGCCACGGGCGACGGCCTGGCCAAGCTTGACCCGCTCATCAAGGCCAAGGACTGGAACGGCGCGATGGCGCTGGTCGACAAGCTCCTCTCCGCCGCCGCGGCCGACAGCTACGACCAGGCGTTCCTCAACGAGACCGAGGCGCAGATCCTGACCCAGAAGGGCGACTACCCGGGCGCCATTGCTCCCCTCGAGCGTGCGCTCCAGATCGCCGACAGGCACCACTTCTTCTCGGCGAAGCAGGAAATGGACATGCTCTACTTCCTTTCGCAGCTCTACTACCAGCAGGCGGACGCCCTGAAGGGTGACCGCGAGGGCCAGGTCCAGGCCTACGGCAAGTCGATCAACTACATCGAGCGCTGGTTCACGCTGAGCCCGAAGCCGGCCGAGGACATCTCCCTCTACTACGCGCAGCTCCTTTATGCGGCGGCCGTCGCCCACGATCCCGCCCACCCGGACGCGGCCATGATCCACAAGGCACGCACCCAGGTCGAGAAGACGCTCCAGATGAGCATCCACCCGAAGGACAGCCTGTACGTGTTCCTCCTGGCGACGCTCCAGCAGGAGAACGATTACGTCAGGGCCTCCGAGATCCTCGAGCTCCTCCTCTCCCACAACCCGAACAGCCGGGCGTACTGGCAGGACCTGAACATGTTCTACATGGCCCTCGCGCAGGACCCGAAGAACAAGAACGAAGACATCATCAAGAGGTACAACATTCGCGCGATCAACACGATCGAGCGCGCCCAGGCCCTGGGATTCATGAAGACCTCGAGGGACAACTACACCCTCTTCACGCTCTACTATAACATCGGCCAGTACGGAATGGCCGCGGACCTCCTCTACAAGGGCCTGACGAGCGGCACAATCGACCCGGACCTCAACAACTGGCTCCTCCTCGCCGCCTCGTACCAGCAGATCAATCAGGATTTCAAGGCCATCGAGGTCCTCGAGGAGGCCTCCAAGCGCTTCCCGACGAATGGCGAGCTCGAGCTCAAGATTGCGCAGGCCTATCAGGGCCTCGACAACAACGAGGAGTCCTACAAGCACAGCCAGATCGCGGTCGACCGCGGCAACGTGGCGAAGCCCCAGGCGGCGTGGCTCTTCGTGGCCTACGAGGCCTACGAGGTCGGCAAGTTTGACGAGGCCAAGATCGCCATCGACAAGACGATCGAGCTTTCCAAGGGCAAGCCGGACCACCAGTCCCTCGGCCTGAAGACGGCGATCGAAGAGGCAATCAAGGAGCGCGACGCCAAGAAGGCCCCCGCCGCCCCAGCACCCGACAAGGCCTAATTAATTTCCTGCGACACTATGAAGAAAAATAAACTCTATTTCATAATCCCGGTTGTAGCCCTGATCGCCTTCGCCGCCTATTACTGGAACTTCAGTTCCCAGTACGAGGCCGTCGAGGCCGGCAAGGCCGCCGCGATCAAGCAGGCGAAGAACGAGAAGCTGGAGGCCGAGGCCAAGGCCCGCGAGGCCGCCATCAAGGACGCCGTCGAGGCCCAGAAGGTCCGCAAGGCCGAGCGCCTTGCCCGCGATGCCAAGACCCAGCAGGAGAAGGACGACAGGGAGAACGCCCGCCTCGGTGCCGAGAAGGCCGACCAGGAGGCCCAGAAGCTCATCCGCCAGAATGACAAGCTCGAGAAGGATGTCGCCGCCACCAAGGACGAGATCTCCAAGATCCAGACCGAGGAGAAGCGCTCCCAGGAGGAGCTCGTGTTCGTGAAGCAGTACATCACGACGGCAAAGGATAACCAGGTGAAGCTCGCCGACGTCCTGACGAAGATCCAGGAGGCCGACGCCGCCACCGCCCGTGCAGCAGCCGCGGCAGCCGCCGCCGCCGCCGCCAAGCGCAATTCCTAATTTACGACCCACAAAGGCGCCCACATGAAAAAATGGTTTTATGTCCTCTTCCCGGTAGCTCTCCTGGCTATCTTCACCGTCTTCTACATGTCCAGCAGGTCTGAGACAGAGGCGAAGGAAGCCGCACACAGGGCCGACGTGGCCAAGGAGAAGGCTGACGCTGACGAGAAGAAGAAGATCGCCGAGGCGAAGGCCCGCGACGACGCCGAGAAGCGCAATATCGAGCGCGCCGCCGAGGAGGCCAAGGCCGCCAAGGACAAGGAGGACAAGTACAACGCCGAGATGGCCCGCATCAAGGCGGACACGGACAAGTCCAACGCCACGGCCGAGGAGTACTCCAAGAAGGTTTCCGAGCTCACGATCGAACTCGACACGCTCCACAAGCAGAAGGACTCGCTGACCCGCGAAGCCTTCGAAATGGACAAGCAGGTCGAGCTGGCCGATGTCGCCCGCCGCAACGCCGAGATGGAGATCCAGCGCTACGACGCCATGATCGCCGACCGCGCGGACCAGAGCGCGATGGCGAAGATGCCGCCGCCGGCCCCCGCGCCGAGCACCTGACCGGCGCCGCAAGGCACCGCACAATTCCAAGGGGCGCCCGAAACGGCGCCCCTTTTTGCTGCCCGGACCCCGGCCGCCGCTACGTGAAAACACGGGACGGGAGGGGTAAAACTACCCCGCGGCCGGGGTAATTTCCACCCTCCCAAGGTATTCTCACAGGTGTTCAACGCTCCTTGGTGGACCGACATTTAGAGCATGAAAACATTGCTCCTCGCCCTAGTCGGCATGGCCCTATCGGCCACGGGCGCGTTCGCGCAGGCGACCGCGACCCAGACCGTCACCTTCTCGGTGGCGGCCATCAACCTGATCGCGGTCTCCGGCAACCCCGGGACGATGACGGTCTCCTCCGGCACCGCCGGCTCGCAGCCCAATGCGGTCAGCGACGCCACGACCTCGTACGCCGTGACGACCAACCAGACGACCCAGAAGATCACGGGCGCCATCAGCTCCGCGATGCCGAGCGGCACCACGCTGGCCGTGGCCCTCGGCGCCCCCTCCGGCGCCACGTCCGCGGGATCCACCACCCTTACGACGACGGCCGCGAACCTCGTGACCAACATCTCCACCCTGGCCTCCCTCGGCAACACGATCACCTACAACTTCTCGGCCACGGCAGCGGCCGGACAGGTGTCGTCGACCACGAGGACGGTCACGCTGACCCTCACCGCCGGCCCGTAAGGCCCGGTTGGACCACCCAGGGCCATGAAGCGCCTCGTCGTCCTCCTTCTCCTGGCCACTGCCTCGCTTCGCGCCTCAAACCTGACGATGACGGGCGGCTGGAGCCAGTCGCTGTCCGCGGTGAACCTGACGGGCGGAGCGGGGACCAACCTTTCCCCGAGCTACTCGAGCGCCGCGACGGCGCTGACGGCCACGATCACCGGCTCGCCGCTCACCCTCTTCTACTCGGTTTCCGCGCACGTCGCGGCGTCCGGCCTGCCCCCCGGGGTCACGCTCGCGGTCACCCGCACGGGCGACGGCACCGCGATTCCGATCCTCTCGGCCGTAACGGGCGGCACGAGCGCCGTGACACTCACCTCGACCGACACGGTCATCTTCAGCGGCTTCCTCGACCGCAGCGCCATCCCGCTCCAGGTGACGGCGAGCGGGGTCTCCGTCTCCATCACGCCCGGCACCTACATGTCGGGCGTCGTATTCACCGTCAGCCCCTGAGCCCATGAATCCCCGCATCCTTCTTTCACTCGTCCTGGCCGCCGCGCCCCTGGCCTCCCGGGGCGCCATCGCCGTCCTCGGCACCTTGGCCCAGGAGCAGAGCGTCGCCCCAGGCGAGTCCTTCGAGGGCACGATCGTCCTGCAGAACACCGGCACCGAGACCGAGACGGCGAGGATCTCGCAGACGGACTACGCCTTCGCGGCCGACGGCAGCAACAATTTCGCGAGCCCGGGGAGCCTTCCCCACTCCAACGCCCCGTGGATCAGCGTCGGGACGACGCTCGTGCGCATCCCCGGCGGCGAATCGGCCACGGTGCCCTACCACGGCAAGGTACCCGCCGACCCTTCGCTCAAGGGCAGCTATTGGAGCATCATCATGGTCGAGGACTCGACCCCGCTTGAGATCGGCAACCCGGCGAACGGCATCAAGACCCTGGCGCGCTACGGCATCCAGGTGATCAGCGACATTGGCGAGAGCGGCAGGCGAAGCGTCAAGTTCGCGAGGCACGACTTCGTGCAGGGCAAGGCCGCAACCGTGGCCTTCCTGGACCTCGTCAACGACGGCGAGCGCCTCATCTTCCCCAAGCTCTGGATCGAGGTCTACGACGCCTCCGGTTCCAAGCTTGGACGCTTTGGCGGCGAGGCCGTCCGACTTTACCCGGACTGCTCGACCCGCTACCGCGTGGAGCTGCCCGGCCTTCCCAAGGGCGCCTACAACGCGCTGATGCTCGTGGACTGTGGACATGACCAGATGGTCGGCACCCGGATATCCTTCGCCCTTTAGCCGGATCTGGCTCGCCCTCGCGGTCGTCGCCGCGGCGGCGACCCCCCTCCTGGCAGGCGATATTCTGGTCAAGTCGGCCGGCAGCGACGCCTTGGCCGCCCCTCCCGGCCAGATCGTGACACTCAGCTGGCTCCTGAAGAACACGTCCTCGGCCTCCTGTGCCCTCAGGGAGCACTTTGTACTCCCAAGCGAATGGAGGCTTGCCCCGACGGACGAAGCCCCGGACGGGGCCATTATCCTCGCCCCCGGGGCCTCCACGCTGCGCCTGGCGGCGCTCATGGTGCCCTCCTCGGCCCCGGCCGGCGGCTACCTGATCGGCTGCAACTGGACCCGCGCGGACGACCCGGCGGGCGCCGTCGTCGCCACGGGCCAGGTCGAGGTGACGGTCCAGAACAGCGACAAGCTTGAGCTCACGGCCGACAAGGTCCCCATGATGGCCGTCTCCGGGGAGCCCTACACGGTGACGCTCGACGCCTTCAACCGGGGAAACTCGGTGCTGCACGTGTGGGCCATCGCCGTCGCCGCGACGGGATCACAGACGACCGTGTCCCCCGCTCAGTTTACCCTGAAACCCGGCGCCGTGATGCCGATCCAGGTGCGGGTCACCCCTCCCAAGGACCTGACCCACAGCATCACGGTCGCCCTCCGGGGCACGGTGACCGCGAACAGCGGCGCGACGGCAAACGCGGACGTCTTCACGGAGGTCTACACGACGGCCGCGACCGAGGAGGCACCTGCGTGGCCTTCCCTCTTCACGACGCAGCTAATCCATGATCCCGGGCTCGGGAACCGGGCCGAGGTGGGCCTCGAGGGTTCCTCGAGGGCGGACGACGGCTCCACGTTGTCCTATCTTCTTCGATCGGCGGGGACGAATGACGCAGGATTCTTCCGGGACCCGGAGCAGTACAGCGTCGACTACAAGGGACAGAACGTCTCCTGGAAGGCCGGCAACGAGATCTACAGCCTTTCTCCCCTTACAACCCGGCCGCAGTTCGGCTCCGGCGGGGCCTTCACCCTTGCCGGGGACACCTCCTGGAGCGGCGGTGCCTTCGCCATGAGGAGCCGCGAGAGCGCCAGCGTGGAGAACCAGGCGGGCGCCTACGCGAGCTACGAGCTGGACAACGACGTCACCCTGACGGGAAACGTGCTCCAGAAGACCGAGGGGCGGCTGCAGGACTTCGCGGGAAAGAGGGATGCCACGGTCTCGGCCGAGGCCACCTATGCCGGCGGACCGGAACTCGAGGGACAGATGGAGATTGGGGCGACGCCGCAGAGGCCCGAGGGCGCCAAGGGCAGCCCCTTCGCCGAGCGACTCGCCTTCGATGGCAACCCGGGCGACACGAAGTATGCCGTCACGGCTGAGAACTACGGGGAGGCCTACTTTGGGGCGCTCCGCCAGGCGCGGATTTTGGAGGGCACGCTGAGCCAGGCTATCAGCCCGCAGCTCGACCTGCGCACCGAGGACAACTTCCGCTCCTACTCCAATGCGTTCAGCCTTCCCGGCGAGCGGGTGGCGAGCAACAAGGAGTCGGCGGAGTCCGGGGGGATCACGTGGCACCCGACAAAGCTGATCGAGTTCTCGCTGGACGCCGTCCATGCGGACAGGTCCTTCGACTTCACCGCGACGCCGACCCGCTACCTTGAGAACACGCTCGAGTTCGGGGCCAGGAAGACCTTCGAGCACTTCATGCTCGCCACGACGATCGGCGCCGGATCGCTCACGGTCCGCGAGGGCGACGTGCAGCGCTCCCCGGTCCAGAGGACCAACACCTCGGCCATGTGGACGCCCGACGCCCGGCACGATGTCTCCGTCTTCGTCTCGACCGGCAACGACCCCTACTCGCCCGTCGCGGCCCACACCCGCACCTACGGCGGCTCGGCCCACGCGCAGCTGACGCCCCACCTCTCGGCGACCGTCCAGGCCGGGGAAAATGTGTACGACTCGCGAAACGCCGCCCGCCGCTCCTATTTCTTCGCCGAGGCCGGGTACCAGTTCCAGGACCACCAGACGGTGGCCTTGCGGGTCACCCGCTCTGGCAAGGCCCCGGGCTCCGACGGCCACGTCGCGTTCTCGGTCTCCTATACGAGGCCGCTCAACCTTCCCGCCCCCGCCCTCTCCGCGCGCTGCAAGGTAACGGGGACACTCGTCGACGCGGTGAGCGGAGATCCGCTGCGGCGCGTCGTCGTGGTTCTGAACGGCCGAACCGCCGTGACCGACAACAAGGGCCGTTACGCTTTCACCCAGCTTAAACCCGGCACCTACACCCTCGCGGTCGACCCCCACTCGCTCGGGACCGAACGCCTGATCGTGGAAAAGCTGCCGATCACGGTGCGCCTGGAGCGCGGCGACGCGCAGCAGGTCGCGCTCTCGGCGGAGGAGGCCGGCAAGGTCTTTGTCCAGTTTTCCGGCTCGAGCGCCGACTTCCCAGGGGTCGCAGCGGCGGCCGTCGGCGGCATACTGGTCCACTTGATCCGCCAGGAGGATGGGAGCGTCCTCTCCGAGCTCACGAACGAACAGGGCAAGGCCTCGTTCTACACGGTCCGCCCGGGAAAGTGGCAGGTTAAGGTCGATCCGCAGTACGTCCCATCCCGTTATGAGGCAACTGTCTCCGATTCAGTGGTCAACGTGAGCAGCGACGGCACCGAACAGGTGGCGGTCGGGATGAAGTACCAGGCGCCCGAGATACGGTGGATAGCCACCAACTGACCTGGGCGGGGCGCATCTGCCTTGCTTGGGGAGCAACGTTTTGCTTTCCTTGGCCGCAGATTAACAATGACTAAAGCGCAGGAATCCCCGCATCCAGCGCGTTCGCAGCCCAAGGTGGTCCTCATCGAGGACGAGACGATGATCCGCCAGATGATGCAGATCATGCTGCTGAAGGAGCGGGGCTGGAAGGATGTCGTCGGGTTCGGCAACGGGGCCGAAGGCCTGGCTTACTGCCTTAAGGACGCCCCCACTCTCCTGATCGTGGACCTGGACCTGCCGGGCAAGAACGGCTGGGACATCGCGATCGAAATGAAGAGCAAGGCGCCGAAGACGCTGATCCTGATCCTCACCTCGAACGACATGAAGCGGAAGCCCTCAGAGTTCATGAAGCTCGGGGTGAACGGCTACGTCGACAAGACGGCCCCGTACACGCAGCTCCTCCAGGCAATCGATGTCGTGATGTCCGGGGCCTTGTTCTTCAGCGCGGACCCGGTGGAGGACGAGGCGGCGGCGGGCGTGAAGCCGGCCAAATCGACCGACCCCAGGCTCGTCCTCTCGCCCGATGAGCTTGCCATTGCCCGGCTGGTTGTGGCCGGGCTCTCCTCCAAGGAGATCGCCGTTAAGCGCGACCTCACGGCGCGCAGCATCGACAAGCACCGCGCGAACATCATGGCCAAGCTCGGCGTGAACCAGGCCGCAGGCCTCGTTCGCCTCTGCGTCCAGCACGGGATATCCTGAGGGATACCCGCTAGCTGCGCCTCTTGCGCTCCTTGCGGATCTGGTCGAGCGCGTGAAGGATGTCCACGACCGTGTAGGGCTTGGTCAGGATCTGCTTCACCCCAAGGTCCTCGAGGTCCTTCCTCTTCTTGTCCATGTCCTCCGCGCTGGCGATGCCGCTTGAGACGATGGCCGCCAGGGACGGATTCATCTTCTTGAGCACCTGGACCAGCGTCACGCCGTTCATGATGGGCATCTCCAGGTCGGTGATGACGACCTTGATGTCCTTGCCGTGGCGGGCGTACTCGACCGTTGCCTCGGCGCCGTCGGCCGCCGTGGTCACCTGGTAGCCGTACTTGACCAGCAGGTCGCGGATCGTGTCCCGGATCTTCTTCTCGTCGTCGACGATCAGGATCATTTCACCTTCGCCCCTTGGCGCCGAGGCCGCGCCTTCGGCCGATTCGGTCTCCTCACCCTTGGGCGAGGCCGGCAGGTAGATCTCGAAGGAGGTCCCCTTGGAGATCTCGCTCTTCAGGGAGACGAAGCCCCCGTGGCTCTTCACGATCCCGATGACGGTGGAGAGGCCGAGGCCCGTTCCCTTGCCCGGGTCCTTGGTCGTGAAGAACGGGTCGAATATCTTGTCCAGGATCGCGGGGGGAATGCCCATGCCCGTGTCCGAGACCTTCAGGAGCAGGTAAGGGCCTGGTCGCGCGCCCGACGTCGACGCGGCGGTGTCCTCGTCGAACGTGATGTTCTCGGCCTTGATCGTGAGGATTCCACCCTCGGGCATGGCATCCCGCGCGTTGACGCTCAGGTTCAGGAGCACCTGGTGAAGCTGGGTCGAGTCGCCGATGATGGGCCACAGGCCCTTCTGCGACTCGCCGGTCACCCGGATATTCTTCGGGAAGGTCTGCTGCGAGATGCTTGCGAGCTCGCGAACGAGGATCTCCGGCCTTACGAGGCGCCTCGCGCCCTCGACGCCGCGGCCGAACGTGAGGAGCTGCTTCACGAGGTCCGAGCCCCTCTGCGCGCTCGTCTCGATGGTCTCCAGCGTCTGGTCGGTCTCCTCCTGTGAGAGCCCGAGGCGAAGGAGTGGCGCGGACATGAGGATTGGCGCCAGGATGTTGTTCATGTCGTGGGCGATGCCGCTCGCCAGGGAGCCGATGGCCTCCAGGCGCTGCGCCCTGAAGAAGCGCGCCTCCAGCTCCTTGCGCTGCGTGATGTCGCGAAC
>DASRSJ010000143.1:0-1956 GCA_035656555.1 Opitutaceae bacterium | reverse complement strand
TCCGTCATGGTGGCTCTCCTGGTTGTTCGCTTCTCTGCTACCACCGAAGAGCCCGTCGCGCAACCGCGTGAAGCGGTCCCGGGCGTTCCGCATAAGCGACCACAGCTTCTCTCGGCGGGTCCGCTTCGGCCGGCCCACCAGTTCGGTCGCGGACTTCCTCCGGTCGGTCTTCAGGATCGCCTCCCGCAGCTGGTCGGGGGCCAGGTCGGTGTAGATCCGCGCCGATTCGCGGCCGCGGGATACGGAGACGTAGAACTGTTCGCTCGACATCGCCGGGATCGACTCGCCGCCCATCCCGATCAGCACGCGGTCCACTGTCTTGCCCTGGCTCGCGTGGGAGGTGGAGACGTACCCATGCGCCAGGTGGCCGAAGTTCTTCCGCAGCGTCCAGCCGTTGGCCAGGACGATGTCGCCGTCCTTGTCGAAGCCCTTGACCTCGTACACCGCGCCGTTGTTCAGCTTGTGCTGCTTCCCCTTCGTCGTCCCGTTCGCCGTGATGCGGATGGTGTCCCCGGCGGCGACGGGCAGGTTCGCCAGGCGGTAGACCGAGAAGTGCGACGGGCTGCTGAACCGGTCGCCCTTCTGCCAGTCGGCGATCCGGACCTGCTGCCCGGCCCGGAAGGTTCCGGAGTTGCGGTGGAAGACCAGCACCTCCGATCCATCTGAACGGTGGGCCAGGTCGGCCTTCTCGGCATCCGTCCAGTTCAGAGGGGCGAGGTGGAGGACGTGGTGATCCTCTCCGGCGACGACGCCCATCAGTTTGAGCCGCGTGCGGATGTCAGCCGTGATGCCATCACTCTCCATGTGGGTCGGGGCTACGACCAGGACCGACTTCCCGGCCTTCAGGGCCGAGATGTAGTCTTCCACCAGGGAAGCGTTATCGTCGGCCTGCCGGACCCAGCCCAACTCGTCGAGCTTGTCGAACCCGTCAAGGACATCCCCTTTGGAGAGCGATTCCACCGCGGCCTTGTACTGGCCCCGCTGCCGGCGGATGTCCCGCAGCTCAGCGACGGGCAGGCCGGCATATTCCTCCAGCACGCGGAGAGAGGCCCCGCGTTCGACCGATCCATGCTGCCGGCGATCGCCCTGCAGGACCACCCTGGCGTTCAGACGCTCGGCGGCATCGAACACCTGCCGCACCTGGCGGATGCCGAGCAGCCCGGCTTCGTCCACCCAGATGACACCGTTCTTTGCCTGCTTCTGGAGGTCGCGGTCGAGGAGGAAGCGGGCGATGGTGTCGGCCTTCTTGAAGCCCTCCCCACGCAGGACTCCGCGGCTGGCATCTGCGGATGGGGCCAGGACGACCACCGGGCGGTCAATGCCCTCGATCGTGGTCCGCATGGTGTGCGTTTTCCCCGTTCCAGCGGCGCCGCGGATCAGGATGACGCGGTTGGTGGATTCCCACACGTAGCGGGCGATGGCGGCTTGTTCGGGGGAAAGATGCGAAGTGGCGAGGTTTGTATCTATTGCGGCGGCAGATGTATACGAACTGGTTGGTTGCGGATTGGGGAACCGGCCGAGGCGGTTGTCGGTAGGGTGCGAGTTGTCCGTCTGGTTCAGTGGGTCGCCAACACGGGCGCGGGCGAACTGGTCAGCACCGAGTTCGTTTCGCCGTGGCGAAACCGCTTGCGGATCGGGGAAGAGTATGGCAGTGTCTGCCTTGGCTGCGGAGGCGTCTGCTATACCTGCTCGCAAGGGTATCAACCGGGCCGAAGTCGATGGGGCGCTGTCGGCCCGCAGTCCATCCACCCTGGGATCACCCAATGACCGTCCCGATCCGTCGGGGTGGTCTATCCCCATCGGAGCGCATGTCCCTTGGCCTTCCCCAAGAAAAGTGGACACGAAGTTAACGGTGGGTCTGGTTGTACGTCCGTTCAAAATCTGCCGGGGATAAGAACCCCAGGGAGGAATGAAGCCGGACGCGGTTGTAGAACACCTCCAGGTACTCGAACAGGA
>DASRSJ010000142.1:0-9986 GCA_035656555.1 Opitutaceae bacterium | reverse complement strand
CCGTCGATCCCAGGGTGAAATATAAACGCATCATTCTCAAGCTCTCCGGGGAGCTTCTGGGGGGTGAAAAATCGGGTGATCCGATAGATGTGGATGCCCTGGAGAGGACCTGCAAGCAGGTGAAGGAAATCCACGATCTGGGCGTCCAGATCTGTGTCGTTATCGGCGGCGGAAACATATTCAGGGGCCTCTCCGGCGAAAAGCGCGGCGTCGACAGGACGACCGGCGACTATATGGGCATGCTGGCGACCGTCATCAACGGCATGGCCATCATGGACCGCCTTGAGAAGATGGGCGTGACGACCCGGGTCCAGAGCGCCATCCCGATGAACCAGATCGCCGAGCCGTTCATCCTGAGGCGCGCCATCCGCCACCTGGAGAAGGGCCGCGTCGTCATCTTCGTCGCCGGCACCGGCAACCCCTACTTCTCGACCGACACGACGGCTGCGCTTCGCGCCTCCGAGATGCGCGCCGACATCATCGTCAAGGCGACCAAGGTCGACGGCATCTACGACAAGGACCCGAAGAAGCACGCCGACGCGGTCAAGTACGACACCATCTCCTACATCGACGCGCTCAAGCAGCGCCTAAAGGTGATGGACTCGACCGCCTTCTCCCTCTGCCTGGACAACCACGTCCCGATCCTCGTCCTGGACCTCCATGAGGACCATGCGATCCTCAGGGGCGTCACCGGCAAGAAGGTCGGGACGCTCGTCCACGCCTGATTTGTAACCCTTAAAACCCCCACGACGATGTCCCATCCCCTGCTCACAGAGGCCAACACGAAGATGAAGAAGGCCCTGGACCACACGCTCCATGAGTTTTCCTCGATCCACACCGGCAAGGCCACGCCCGTCATGGTCGAGGGCGTCATGGTCGAGGCCTATGGCTCGATGATGAGGCTGAAGGAATGCGCGGCCATCACGACGCCGGACTCGCGCATGATCCAGATCCAGCCCTGGGACGCCGGCCTGACGAAGGCGATCGAGAAGGCGATCCAGGCCGCGAACCTGGGCTTCAATCCCCAGATCGACGGCAAGATCGTGCGCATCCCGCTGCCGGACATGAGCCGCGAGCGCCGCCAGGAGTTCGTCAAGACCGCCTCCCGCATCGCCGAGGAGGGCCGGGTGCACATCCGCAACGTGCGCCGCGACATCATGGAGTCGGTCAAGAAGGCCAAGTTTCCCGAGGACGAGACGAAGCGCCTGGAGAAGGACATCCAGACCGCAACCGACAAGGCCATCAAGGACATCGGCGACCACTTCACCTCCAAGGAGAAGGAACTGCTCGCAGTGTGAGCGGCGGCGGCATGCTGACGCCCCGTAAAACACCGGGCAAGGTGATCGTGAAGCTGGGCACGGGCGTACTGACGTCCGGCGTCGGCAAGCTGAACACCGCCCGCATCGCCGAGGTCTGCGCGCAGATCACGGCACTCCGCGCCACGGGCGCCGAGGTGATCGTCGTCTCCTCCGGGGCCGTCGGCCTCGGCATGGGCCGCCTTGGCCTCAAGAAGCGCCCGTCGGAGACGGCGCTCAAGCAGGCGTGCGCCGCCGTCGGCCAGAGCCTCCTCATGCAGACCTGGCAGGCGGGCTTCGAGCCGCACGGGATCACGGTCGCCCAGGTGCTCCTGACCCACGAGGACCTGCGCGCAAGGAACCGCTACCTGGGCGTCAAGGAAACCCTCTCCCAGGTGCTCGGCTACGGCGCCGTGCCGGTCATCAACGAGAACGACGCCGTCAGCGCCGCCGAGATCAAGGAGGTCGGCCGCGGCTTCGGCGACAACGACACGCTCTCGGCCATGGTCGCGAGCCTGGTCGGGGCCCAGTTTCTCCTCATCCTCTCCACCGCCCCAGGCCTGGTCGACATGAAGGGCACGGGCAAGATCGTGCCGGTGGTTGAGAAAATCACGCCGGACATCGAGGCGATGGCCGGAGGCACGACAAGCGAAACCGCCGTCGGCGGCATGGTGAGCAAGCTCTCGGCCGCGAAGATCGCGACGAAGTCGGGATGCGGCGTCTTCATAGCGAGCGGCGCGGAGCCCGACATCATCACGCGCCTCCTGGCCGGCACGGGACCGGGGACCTTCTTTGTCCCGAGCGGCCTGCACCTGGAGGCCAAGAAGCGCTGGCTCGCCTATTTCCAGAGGCCGTCCGGCACGATCACGATCAATCTCCACGCCGTGCCTGTCCTGATCGAGCAGGGCCGCAGCCTGCTCGCCGTCGGCGTCACCGGATCCAAGGGCGATTTCGCCGCCGGGGACGTGGTCGACATTGCCGGTCCCGACGGGGCCGTGATCGCCCGCGGCAAGTCGTCGTTCGCCTCGAAGGAAATGGCCGCCATCGCGGGACTCAAGGGCGACCAGGTTCGCGCCCTCCACCCCTCGCGCAAGCGCATCGAGGTGGTCCACCGCAGCGACCTGGCCCTCCTTTGAACCCGTTCGCGCCGCTCAAGGGGCTCACGCCTCCCCAGTGGCGGGCGTTCGCAGCCGCCTACCTCGGCTGGATGCTGGACGCCTTCGACTACTTCATCGTCGTCATGGTGATCGACCGGATAGCCGGCGAGTTCCAGACGAAGATATCGGCGGTGTCCTACGCGCTTTTCCTGACCCTCGCCTTCCGCCCGGTCGGCGCCCTCATTTTCGGCGTCATCGCGGACAAGTTCGGGCGGCGGCCCTCAATGATGGCGAGCATCCTCCTCTTCACCGCGGTCGAGCTGGGGTCGGGCTTCGCGCCGTCGCTCAGCGTCTTCCTCGTGCTGCGGGCCATCTTCGGGATCGGGATGGGCGGGGAATGGGGCGTGGGCGCCTCGCTCTGCATGGAGACGGTCCCGGCAGGCAGCCGCGGCATCGTCTCCGGCATCCTCCAGCAGGGTTATCCCATGGGCAACCTTCTGGCCGCCGTCGCCGCGTGGACGCTCCTTCCCCTTATCGGCTGGCGCGGGATGTTCATCGTCGGCGCGCTGCCCGCCATCCTGATCGTCTTTATCCGCATGGGCGTCCACGAGTCGCCGGCCTGGATCGCGCGGGACAGGGAGGCAAAGGCCAATCCCAAGAAAAGGAGCGCGGAGTTCTGGACCGTCTTCAGAGAGAAGTGGCCGCTCCTCATCTTCATGATCGTCCTCATGACGGCGTTCAACTGTTTCAGCCACGGAACGCAGGACCTCTATCCCAAGGGATTCCTCGGCCAGCAGCGCGGCCTGCCGCAGTCGACGATCTCCAAGATCGCCGTCGTCTACAGCCTGGGCGCCATCGCCGGGGGAATCGTCTTTGGCAGCCTCTCCCAGGTGTTCGGGCGCAGGAAGGCGATCGCGGCCGCGGCCTTCCTCGCGCTTCCGATGATTCCCCTCTGGGTTGGCACGGGCTCGCTAGTCGGGCTTACGGTCGGCGCCTTCATGATCCAGTTTGCGGTCCAGGGCGCCTGGGGCGCCGTTCCCGCCCATCTAAATGAGCTTTCGCCGGCCGCCGTCCGGGGCACCTTGCCGGGACTCGTGTACCAGCTCGGCAACCTCGGCGCCTCCTATCTGGGGCCTTTCCAGGCCAAACTGGCGGAGAGCCACGGGGGCAACTATTCCTTCGCGCTCGGCTCCGTGATCGCGGTCGTCGCCGTGGCCGTGGGCGTCCTGGCCCTGATCGGTCCCGAGGCCCGCACCGCGGAGCTGGCGCCTGCGGCACAGCAGGCATAGCCTCGAGGCATCAATGGATTTTTCACTGGATCCCATTCCCCCTCCCGAGTCGGTCCCGCATATCGACTTTCGCGCGCAGCTCAACGACGAGCAGTTTGCGGCCGTGACGGCCGAGCCCGGCCCGCTGCTGATCCTTGCAGGCGCCGGCTCCGGCAAGACCCGGACCCTCACCTACCGCGTGGCGTGGCTCCTCTCGCAAGGCGTGCGCCCAGGCGAGATCCTGCTCCTCACCTTCACGAACAAGGCGGCGAAGGAGATGCTGCACCGCGTCCACGAGCTGAGCGGCATCGAGCCCAGGCGCTTCTGGGGCGGCACGTTCCACTCGATCGGCCACCGCACGCTTAGGATGTTCGGGGACGCGATCGGGCTCGCTAAAAACTTCACGATCCTGGACGCCGAGGAGTCCGAGCGGCTGCTCAAGCAGACGGTCGAGTCCCAGGACAGGACCTTCTTCAAGGACAAGACCCGCCCGAAGCCCGGCCCCCTCTTCGGCGTCATTTCCCTGGCGCGCAACACGCAGCTGACGACGGAGGCGACGGTCCAGAAGTACTTCCCGCACTATTCCGACATCGCGGAGCGCCTGCCGGCTTTCGCGAAGGCCTACGAGCTGCGCAAGCGGGAGCAGAAGGTGTGCGACTACGATGACCTTCTCGAACTCTGGCTTTCGCTGCTAAAGCAGTCGCCCGAGGTCGCGACCTACTTCTCGCACCGTTTCCGGCACGTGCTGGTCGACGAGTACCAGGACACGAACACGCTCCAGGCGCAGATCGTGGACACGATCGCCTCCCACCACCGCGTGATGGCGGTCGGCGACGACGCGCAGTGCATCTACTCGTGGCGAGGCGCCAACTTTGAGAACATCATGTCGTACCCCGAGCGCCACCCGGGGACCGTGATCCACAGGATCGAGACCAACTACCGCTCCACCCCGGAGATCCTGAACCTGGCGAATGGCGTCCTGATGGCCCAGCCGAAGGGACGGCACTTTGACAAGGAGCTGCGCGCCGCCCGCGGGCACATGGAGAAGCCCTTCGTCGTGCAGACGCTCGACGACAAGGAGCAGGCGGACTTCATCGTGAAGCGCGTGCGCTCGCTCCACGAGGACGAGGGCGTCTCGCTGAGCCAGATTGCGGTCCTCTACCGCTCGCACTTCCTGGCCGTCGAGGTCCAGATCGCCCTGGCGCGTGCCGACATCCCCTATCACATCACGAGCGGCGTGAAGTTCTTCGAGAGGCAGCACATCAGAGACCTGGTGGCGCTCCTGCGCTTCGTCTACAATCCCTCCGACACCCAGGCCTGGGAGCGGGTGGCCGTCCTCCTGCCGAAGGTCGGCGAGAAGGGCGCGCAGAAGATCCATGCCGCAGCCCTGACGGAGGCCCGCGACTTCCAGAAGAACTTCGTCGACGCCCTGGCCGCCGAGGACGTGCACGCCAAGGTCCCGAAGGATGCCCGGGTCGACTGGGAGGCCCTGGTCGCGTCGCTTAAGCAGGTCTACGAGGCCATGCAGACCGGCAAGCCCGCCGCCACGGTGGAGACCGCGATCGACGGGTGGTACGGGGACTACCTGAAGGGCGCCTACGCCGACTACCAGGACCGCCTCGATGAGCTGACGGCCCTGGTCGGCTTCGCCCAGAAGTACGACGAGATGCAGGACTTCCTGGCCCAGATCCTCCTCCTCAACAGCGAGACTAGCGACCGCAGCGCGGACCCCGACATGGAGGCCATGAAGCTCACGACCGTTCACCAGGCGAAGGGCCTGGAGTACGACGTCGTCTTCGTCATTGGGCTGGCCGACGGGCAGTTCCCCGGACGGCGCTCGATCGAGGCCGGCGACGTCGAAGAGGAGAGGCGGCTCTTCTACGTGTCGGTGACGCGCGCGAGGAACGAACTCTACCTCAGCTATCCAAAGATCGCGTCGCGCCCCGGCCCCGGAGGCCTCATGCTGACGCCCAGCCGCTTCCTGCAGGAGCTATCGCCCGACCTCTACCAGCAGCTGCGCATCAAGCGCGTTCAGGGCTGGTGACTTCCGCTGTAGTCGGGCTCGCGCTCGTAGCGCACCTCCGCGATCTTCGCGTAGTTGCCGTCGGCCAAAAGGAAGATCTCGTTCGTGAAGACGTCGTCATCGACCTTGGTCAGCTTCACGCGGACGGAGTCCACTGAGCCGTCGCTGTTCGCCTCGGTGAGCTCATGGACGAGGACGTTGCCCTCCGGGGCCACGGTCCCCTCGGTCAGGCTGCCGGTCGAGTCCGTGTAGAACATCTCGAGCTTATGCTTGGCCGCGTTCCAGGCGTACATGCCGCTGACGTAGGGAACGCGCCTGTTTCCCTTGACGATCGTCGAGGCGAACCTGACCCCGTGGCGGTTCTCGGCCCAGGCAAAGTGTAGGTCGATCGTCGGGGCCACGCCGTCCGGGCCCGCGGGCAGGAGGCCGCTCCACGTGCCGCCGACGAGCGACTGGATGGCACCATAGGGGGACAGCTTGGGGGCCGCAGGCGTCGGGGTCGGGGGCTCGGTCGGGTGCGCCGTCGGCACAGGGGGAAAATCGGCGGCAAGGCCCGCCGGGTTTAGACCCACGATGCCCGCCAGGCCGAGGAGTATGATCCGTATTTTCATTGTGGAAGTGCCGTCCGGCCCTGTCAGAATGATCGCCCGGCTCGCTTTCTTTTGATTCAAGGCTTCTTTCCTGTCGAGCCGACAGAGGCAACCCCGCCACGGCAAAACCCCCAACAGCACCCCCATGAATCGTCGCGACTTCATCCGTGCCGCAGCCGCCACGGCGGCCGTAGGCGCCCTGTCCTCCCGCCCCCTCGCCGCCGAGGATTTCCAGAAGGCCGACGGCATGAACTACGCCCCGAAGGGCAAGCCGAACCCGGTCGTCGGCGCGGGCGACTTCAACTTTGCGGCCGTGCGCCTCGACCACGGACACATCTACGGGATGTGCAACGGCTTGACCGAGGCCGGGGCCACGGTGAAGTGGGTCTACGACCCGGATCCTAGGAAGACCGACGCCTTCCTGAAGAAATACCCCCAGGCGAAGGTGGCGCGCTCCATGGACGAGGTGCTCTCCGACCCGGAGGTGAAGCTGGTCGCGGCCGCCGCCATCACGAACGAGCGCGGGCCCCTCGGCTGCACGGTCATGGAGGCCGGCAAGGACTACTTCTCGGACAAGGCCCCGTTCACGACCCTGGCCCAGCTCGAGCAATCGCGGGCCGTCGTCGCCAGGACCGGGCGCAAGCACATGGTCTACTACGCCGAGCGCATCCACAACGAGTCGGCGATGTTCGCGACGGACCTGGTTGAGAGTGGCGCCATCGGCAAGGTGGTTTCCCTGACGATCCTTGCGCCCCACCGCCTCGCGAAGGCCACGCGCCCCGAGTGGTTCTTCAAGAAGGAGCAGTACGGCGGGATCCTCTGCGACCTGGGAAGCCACCAGTTCGAGCAGGTTCTGACCTACACGGGCTCCTCGGATGCCAAGGTCACCTACGCCGTGGCCGGCAACTACGCGAACCACGAGACGCCCGAACTGGAGGACCTCGGCGAGGCCTGCCTCACGGGTGATTCCGGCGCCCTAAGCTACGTGCGGGTCGACTGGTTCACCCCCGACGGTCTTCCCGCCTTCGGCGACGGGCGCACCTTCATCGTGGGGACAAAGGGCACGATCGAGCTTCGCAAGTACGTCGACGTCGCTCGCGAGAAGCAGGGCGACCAGGTGTACATCGTTGACGGTAACGGCATGCAGCACATCAACGTGACGGGGAAGGTCGGCTTCCGCTTCTTCGGGCAGTTGATCGAGGACTGCATCCACCGCACCGAGTCCGCGATGACGCAGGCGCACGCTTTCAAGGCGGCTGAGATCTCACTGAAGGCGCAGGAGATGGCGAACCACCAAGCATAACTATCCATTCACTAGAGTCAGATCATTGTAAGAGCTCTTTTTCCATTCGAACTTCAAGATCCAGCCCGTAGATTCAAGGCGCCCGAACGGGTCCGTAACGATCAGGCCTCTTTCCGTGACCGAGGTCTACAGTGAGCCGACATTTCGCTAGTGGGTGCCATTGGGTACCAAGGGCATAGGGAGATCGTCGCGTCTGAGCCGTGGATCTACGCAGATCGGGTCCATCCTCCCGCACGTCTGGACCAAATCCGAAACTACTTTTCGGAAATTGGCTCTCGCGAATCACATCTCTATTCAAGCGAAGGATTTTTCTACCACACTAAATTCAACGTGGTAGCGGCCGATGCGCATTCACGAAATGTGCTTCTTTCTGCAGACGGCGATATTCATCCAATTGACATCGTAATGGAAAGACCCGGAAACGCTCTGAAGGCTAGGCTGTTAACTGAATTTGGAATGAATTCAGATGCGATCGCACAGGCTGAATCTTCGGCCGATGTCACGACCTCCACAGATTTTTCTGAGGGTGCTCCGCACATCTGATTAGGAAACTGATAAATCAGAATTCGCGGCTTCGTAGCCGTTGACAGGCCCCGGGCGTTGCCGGTTCATAACCCCAGCGCCCTTCCCCCTTCACCCCGAGGGCGAACCCCCCAATGCCATGGCCTTCCGCCTGCTCCGCCTTGCCCCGCTGACCCTCCTTGCGCTCGCGCTCACCGCGCGCGCCCTCGACACGTCCTCGCCGACGCAGGAACTCGAGGTGGCGTCCCCCGACGGCCACATCGTCGTCTATGTGAACCCGACGGGGCCCCTCGGCTACCGAGTCACGGTTGACGGCAAGGCGCTCCTGAACGAATCCCGGCTGGGCCTGCGGGTCCGCTCCCGCGGCGTCCTGGGGGATGACGTGTCGCTCGTCGACTCAGCCCACGCGGAGGTCGACAGCATTTGGACCAACCCGCTCGGAAAGCGCCGCGAGGTGCGCGACAACCACCGGGAGCTGACGGTGATCCTTCGGGAGAAGAACGACGCCAAGGCCACCTTCTCGGTGGTCTTCCGGGTCTTCAACGACGGCGTCGGCTTCCGCTACGAACTCCCCAAGGGCGAGGGCACGAGCCAGTTCGTCGTCGACGAGGAACTGACGCAGTTCGCCTTCACGACCGACAGCGCCTGCTACGCCGGCGACCACGCGGCCTCGCCGCCCGACGCCTACGACTCCCGCGGCGGCTTCCGGGGCTCGCAGGAGTGGGAATTCCGCAAGCAGCGCCTTTCCGACATCGCCACGACGACCGCGACCGGCATGCCGTTCCTCACGGACACGCCCGTCGCCTGGGTTGCCATTACCGAGGCCGACCTCTATGACTGGGCCGGGATGTGGCTCGAGCGCGAGCCCCAGGCCGCCGGCACGTCCGCCGTGACGCTGCGAAGCCGCCTGGCCCCGCGATTTGACGGGGACGGCCTCGTCAAGGGCACGCTGCCCCACCCCTCGCCCTGGCGCGTCCTCATGATCGGCAGCGAGCCCGGGCGCCTCGTCGAGAGCGACCTGGTCGTTAACCTCAGCACGCCCTGCCGCATCGCCGACCCCTCCTGGGTCAAGCCGGGCATGATGGCCTGGGACTCCTGGTGGTCGGGGCTCGGCCAGATGGACGCCGGGACGATGAAGGACTTCATCCACTTCGCGGGCGAGATGGGCTGGCCCTACCAGCTGATCGACGCCGGATGGTACTCCAACTGGAAGCGCGCCGACTCGGACATCCTCCACCCGGTGCCCGTGGTGCAGATGGACAGCCTGCTGAAATGCGCCGCCGAGAACAACGTGCGCCTCTGGGTCTGGCTCTACTGGACGGACGTCGACAGGAATGACGCGTACAAGGACGCCTTCGCGCTCTACGAGAAGTGGGGCCTGGCCGGCGTGAAGATCGACTTCATGGACCGCGACGACCAGGAGATGGTCAACTGGTACGAGAAGATCACGCGCTGCGCGGCCGAGCACCACCTCCTGGTGGACTTCCACGGCGCGTACAAGCCGACGGGCATGATCCGCACCTGGCCCAACCAGATCACGCGCGAGGGCATCCTCGGCAACGAGTACAACAAGTGGAGCAAGCGGGTCACCCCGGAGCACAGGCTGACGCTGCCCTTCACCCGTTTCCTCGCCGGTCCCGGCGACTTCACTCCCGGCGGCTTCAATAACCGCCAGGCCGACAAGTTCCAGACCCAGGTCACCCCCACCCAGGTCCAGGGCACCCGCGCAGGCCAGCTGGCCCTCTTCGTTGCCTATGACAGCCCGGTGATGTGCGTCGCCGACCACCCGGTCGACCTGCGCGGCAAGCCCGGGATAGACTTCCTGAAGATCGTGCCGACGACCTGGGACGAGACACGGGTCATTTCCGGCGCCGTCGCCGAGCACCTC
>DASRSJ010000141.1:0-6311 GCA_035656555.1 Opitutaceae bacterium | reverse complement strand
AGCTTCGCTGGTCCTGGTCCAGGACCCCACCATCGGGGACGGCCGCTGGGCGAATAATGCATGGCTTCAGGAGCTTCCCAAGCCGGCTTCACAGCTGGTGTGGGACAATGCCGCACTTCTCAGTCCGGCCTTTGCGTCCCGGCTCGGTATCTCAAGTGGCGACATGATTCTCCTGTCGGCCGGAGGCTTGCATGCAGAGGCTGCGGCTTGGGTCATGCCCGGCCACGCTCCCGATTGCGTTTCCCTGTCCCTCGGGTACGGACGAACGGCGGCCGGATCGGTCGGCAATGGCAGGGGATTCAGCGCCTACGTGATGCGGCCAGACTCCGCGACGTGGGAGATCGACGGACTCCAGGTCAGGCGCACCGGCGGTACGTATGCGCTCGTCTCGACTCAGAGGCACTTCTCCATGGAGGGAAGGAATCCCGTTAGGATCGTCGGAGAGCAGGAGCGGCCGGCCGACCCGACGACGTCGCTCTATCCCGATTGGAAACCCGGGGCATATTCCTGGGGCATGTCGATCGACCTCGGCGCGTGCCTGGGATGCAACGCCTGCGTCGTTGCCTGCCAGGCTGAAAACAACATCCCGGTAGTGGGAAAGCAGCAGGTGGCCCGCGAGAGGGAGATGCACTGGATCCGCATCGACCGGTATTTTGACGGGGACGCGGAAAACCCGCGGATCCTCAGCCAGCCCGTGACCTGCATGCACTGCGAGAAGGCGCCCTGCGAGGTCGTGTGCCCCGTCGGAGCCACGGTCCACAATGACGAGGGCCTGAACGAGATGGTCTACAACCGCTGCGTCGGAACGCGCTACTGCTCCAATAACTGCCCCTACAAGGTGCGCCGGTTCAATTTTCTGGACTACCGGCTCAAGGCCGACTCGCCCCAGACGCTCCAGGAAAATCCCCAGGTCAGCGTGCGCGACCGGGGTGTCATGGAAAAATGCACCTACTGCGTGCAGAGGATCAACACGGCGCGCATTCGAGCCTCGAAGGAGGACCGTCCGATCCGGGACGGCGAGATCCTGACAGCCTGCCAGCAGGCGTGCCCGACAGGGGCGATTGTCTTCGGAAACATAGCCGACCCCTCGAGCGCAGTCGCGCGGCGCAAGGCGCAACCCGCGTCTTACAGTCTCCTGGGCGAACTCAACACGCGTCCACGGACAACCTACCTGGCGAGGCCCGCCGGTATCACAGGCACATGAGCACGGAGGCAGGAGAAACCGGCCTAGCCGCGCCCGGCCAGACGATCGAATCCGTAACCCGCACGGTGAGCGCGATCCCACTCGACGGGCCGCATCGGCGCTTCTGGTGGATGGGATTTCTCGCCTCCTTTCTTGGAGTCATGGTTCTCCTGGCCTCCATCTCGTGGATCTTCGTTAAGGGCGTCGGCGTCTGGGGCATCAACATGCCGGTCGCCTGGGGCTTCGCCATCGTGAACTTCGTCTGGTGGATCGGGATCGGCCACGCGGGGACCTTCATCTCGGCCATCCTCCTCCTTCTGCACCAGGAGTGGCGGACTTCTATCAATAGGTTCACCGAGGCCATGACGCTCTTCGCGGTCGCATGTGCGGGCCTTTATCCTCTCCTGCACTTGGGCCGCCCGCAGTACTTCTATTGGCTCCTGCCATATCCCGACACCATGGGCCTCTGGCCGCAGTTCCGGAGCCCGCTTGTCTGGGACATGTTCGCGGTATCGACCTACGCCACGGTCTCGCTCCTCTTCTGGTACGTTGGGTTGCTGCCTGACCTGGCAACCCTGCGGGACCGTGCCGCGACCCCGATGCGCAGCCGGGTCTACGGTCTCCTGTGCCTAGGCTGGAGAGGCGAAGGTACCCACTGGCACCACTACAAGAAACTCTACCTCATCCTTGCCGGCTTGGCGGCGCCGCTTGTCGTGTCCGTCCATTCCATCGTGGGCATGGATTTCGCGATCGCGATCCTGCCTGGCTGGCACTCGACCATTTTCCCGCCGTACTTTGTAGCGGGAGCGATATTCTCGGGCTTTGCCATGGTTCTGACCCTGGTGATCCCACTGCGGGCTGTCTACGGGCTGAAGGGCATGATCACAGACCGCCATCTCGACCTGATGGCGAAGGTGATGCTCACGATGGGCCTCGCCGTCGCTTACGGCTATTTCAGCGAGTTCTTCGGCGCCTGGCGCAGCGGCGACATCTATGAGCGCTATGTTGCCGTCAACCGGCTGGTTGGCCCCTACGCCGGGTACTTCTGGGCGCTTGTCGCCTGCAACATCGCGGCTCCACAATTCCTCTGGTTCTCCGCGGTGAGGAGAAACACCCTGGCGCTCTTTGCCGTGGCGATGGCCATCAACCTCGGCATGTGGCTTGAGCGCTTTGTCATTGTCGTGACGAGCCTGCATCGCGACTTCGTGCCCTCGTCGTGGGGCCTCTACCACGCGACTTTCTGGGACTATAGCACGTTTGCGGGCACGATCGGGCTCTTCCTCTCGCTGCTGTTCCTGTTCATCCGGTTCCTGCCTGCCATCTCGATGACCGAGATGCGCGCACTGGTAGTAAAGGAAGGGAGGGCAGGGCATTGAAACCCTCGTCATTCGGCATCCTCGGCGAATTCAACACCGAGGAGTCCTACCTCACGGCGCTTGGTGAACTGGCGCGGGAGGGGTACAACTCAATCGAGACCTACACGCCCTACGCCGTAGACGGCGAAGAAGAGGTCCTCCCCAGGCTGCCCACCCCCATAGGGGTCGTGATGCTGGTGGCCGGCATCACAGGGGGCATCTCGGCCTTTTTCATGCAGTGGTACGCCGCACGCGACTATCCCATCAATGTCGGCGGCCGCCCCCTCAATAGTTGGCCCGCATTCATACCCGTCACTTTCGAGCTCACAGTCCTTTCGGCCGCGTTGGCCGGGGTTGCCACTTTGCTGTTCCTTGCCCGTTTCCCGCGACTGCATCATCCCGTCTTCTCCGCCGCACGGTTCCAGCGGGCCACACAGGACCGATTTTTCATCTGCGTAAGGCCGACAAGGCGGCATTCGGAGCTGTCATCGCGGGCAGCGCTGATCAAGGCGGGCGCGGAGTCCGTCGAGGTGCTCCCGCCATGAATGTGCGAGCGAAAGCAGTCGTCTGCGTGGCGCTGTCCGCCGTCTTGCTTGGGGGATGCGACAACATGAAGCATCAAGAGAATGCCCGGGCCGGGGACGGAAGCACCTTCTTTGCCGACGGCGCTGCGTCACGCGTTCCTCCCGCCCACACGCTCGCCGTCGGGACCTCCGGCCCCGCCGACCCTTTGTCCAATGGCCGGATCGGCGGAAATTGGCAGGTCGCCTTTCCCGTGACCGTTGACCGGGCTTTGTTGGAGCGGGGCAGGGAGCGTTATGCCGTCTTCTGCGCGGATTGCCACGGGGACGATGGCTACGGTCGGGGGATTGTTGTCCTCAGGGGTTTTCCGGCGCCGCGATCCTTCCACGAAACTGGGCTTCGCTCCGAGCCGCCCGGCAGGCTGTTTGAGGCCATCACGCACGGCTCGGGTGCAATGTACGGCTTTGGGGACAGGATAGGCCCGAGGGATAGGTGGGCCATCGTCGCCTTTGTCCGCGCCCTGCAAAGAAGCCAGTACGCCACGCCCGCGGATGTTCCAACGCGTGAGAGGGAAAGACTGGAGGCCCAATGAGAGGTTCCCCCGCAATCCTTCCACTCCTGGAGGCTCGTTCGCTTCGCGTCGCGTCGGCCTGCGCGCTCATTTTTGTCGCGGCCGCCGCATTCGAGTCCGCATGGCTGCCGATAGCCTACCGTTTCGCGGTCTTCGCGTGCCTGGCCCCATGCGTTGGCTCGGTCCTCATTTCCCTCATCCATCGCACGACAGGGGGGCAGTGGACGGAAGGCATCGAGCGTTTCCTGGGCGCCGGCGTGCGGCTCCTGCCTTGGGTCTGGCTCCTCCTTCTTCCCCTGGCGCTCTTCCCGTCCTTTCCCTCGCACCCCGCGCCGGTCAACCATGGCGCCTGGCTTGGGTACGATGGTCGCCTTGGCATCATGATCCGGTTTGTGGCGACCTGGGCCGTGTTCATGGTCATTCGGCACTGGCTGCGGGACGGGGCGGGAAGGACGTCGGATCCGCGGCTTAACACGCGGCCATGGGTCGGCCCTGCGGGACTTGTCCTGACCTTCCTCACGTCGACTTTTGTCGCCGACGACTGGCTTGAATCGCTGGAGCCCGGCTGGCATTCAACCGCGTTTCCCGTCGTGTGGATGGCATCGCAGGTCGTGAGCGCCCTGGCCTTGGCGCTCATCCTTGGTATTGCCTGCGGCCTGCAGCCGGACCGCAGGGGCGGGGCTGGCAGGACTGTAGGGATAGACTGGGGCAACCTGCTCCTCGCGACCCTCATGTTCTGGGCCTACGTCACCTTCTGCGAGTTCCTCATCATCTGGGCGGGAAACCTGCCGGCCGAGACAAGCTGGTACCTTAGAAGAACCTCGGGGGACTGGCGCTGGGTGATCGGCCTCGTGGCCCTGCTCGGCATCGCCGTCCCTTTCTTCATGCTCCTCAGCCGCCGGGTGAAGAGCCGGGTACCCTCGCTCGCACTGGGGGCCGTTCTCGTCCTCGGAGGCCAGTGGCTTTATCTTCTCTGGGTGATCGTGCCGGCACACGGCAGCCCGGGCCTGGGCGCTGACCTTGCCATCATTGGGGTGGTCGGCACCGCCGCCGCGCTCTTCGCAGTGGGTTATATTCGCATCGCACGGATGACGGGGGTTGCACCATGAGCATGCCCGGGACCACGCGACCACGCCACGAGCCCTCCGATGCTTCCGCCGGGACGGTAGGCCTAATCACGGCGGCGCTTCTGTTTCTCGTGGTCGCGGGCATCCTCGGAGGTGCGGCGACGGTGAGGTTCTCCCGAGCGCAGCCCGTGGCGCCAGGCACGACGCCCTTTGCGGGCGGAGCACAGTCCCGTCCCGACATTCAGCGCTCGTGGCAGGACTATGAGCGGGAGTCGGAGGTCCATATGGGCGGATATGCATGGGTGGATCGCAAAGCGGGGATCGTGAGAATACCGCTTTCGAGGGCCATGGATCTGGTCGCCGACGAGGCGGCCAAGGAAAAGCGATGAGACTCATCCTTGGATTACTCCTTCTGCTTCCCGCAGCCGTCTTCGCCGGCGACCGCCCCGAGGCCGTGGGCTTTGAGCAGCGCATCGGCGAGACGGTCCCTCTGGACACGCCCTTCACCGGCTCCGACGGCATGATCCGGCCTCTGCGCGCCTATCTTGGGGCAAAGCCGTCTGTCCTTATCTTTGATTATTTCAGATGCCCAGAGATGTGCTCCCTGGTCTCAAGCGGGGCCATCGACGCCCTGAGGACACTGAGGCAAAGCGCCGGATCGGACTTCACGGTTATAACCATCAGCATCGATCCCACGGACACCGCTGACATAGCCGCCGTCCATCGCCTCCAGGACATCGGCCATTACGGGCGTCCCGGCGCGGGCCCGGGTTGGAACACCCTGATCGGAACCGGCGCCTCGATCACCGCGCTCACTCGGGCCGCCGGTTTCCACTATTCCTACGATCCAAAGTCGGGCCAGTTCGCTCACCCAAGCGGCCTGATCGTCCTTACGCCCGAGGGGGTCATCTCGAATTACTTCATGGGGATAGACTTTGATTCCACCCGGTTGTCAGAGTCCTTGAAGCGCGCTTCCGCGAACCAGACAGGCGACTCGGTCTTCGGCCTCGTGTTCCTCTGCTTCCAAGGCAGCGGCGAGCACGGCAGGCACTGGGGGGCCGTGTGGGTAGGCCTCTCCGCCGCGGTGGCAGCCACGGTTGTCGCGCTTTTCGGTGCAATCGCCTTCATGCTCGCCCAGGAACGCCGCAGGGTGGGAAAGGGGACGACGTGAAGACGATATCCCTCGCCGAATGGCTGCCCTCCGCCAGCAGCGCCGCCCCGCGGATCGACTCGCTGGTTCTCCAGCTCCTGGCCGCCGGCACGGCCATGTGCGTGCTTCTCGCTGTTCTGACAATCATCATTCTCGTGCGGTTCAGGCGCGGCTCGAAGGCGCCGCGCGGTCCCCTGCAGCTGGCGACCTGGAAGATCGAGACTGCGTGGACCTCGGTGACCCTGGCCGTCTTCCTATATTTCTTCTTTGAGGGCGCTGGCGCGTATTCGGCGATGGAGCGGATCCCGCCGGGCCTTCCAGAGATCGACGTCGTGGGCCGGCAGTGGATGTGGGATGTGACCCATGACGACGGTCGGCGCGAATTCAACTCAGTCCATGTGCGCCTCAATCATCCCGTGCGCATTGTCCTGAGCTCGGAGGACGTTATACACAGCTTCTTCGT
>DASRSJ010000140.1:0-12066 GCA_035656555.1 Opitutaceae bacterium | reverse complement strand
GAGAGCGGAGAGGTATTTTACGTATTCCAGAGCAGGAACGCGAATCACGTGAAATGGCGCTTAGGAGGTTTGCTAAATCGTTATGCGGGTTAAACCGCAGCGACCCAATTATTGCTTGAGATCGATCCCCATGGTCACGGCGATGTCGACTGGCTCAAAGCCTTGGGAAATCCAGAACTCCTGGCCGACGGCATTGTCCTTCAGGACCAGAATCATCGCGCGCTCGATGCCGCACTCCTGCAGGCCGTCCAGGCCTTTCTTGAGCATCACCTTGGCGATGCCCTGCCCGCGGTTCGCGGCCGATACCGCCAAGTGGTAGATCAATCCCCGGCGACCGTCATGGCCGCATAGCGCCGTTCCGACCATCAAGCTCCCATCGAAGGCGGCCCAGCTGAGCCCCGGATTGCGCAGGATATATCGGGAGTACGACACCCTGTCATCCCCCTGGCCAATCCTCATGCCATCGCAGCTGCGCCAAAGGGAGAGCGCCTGGTCATAGTCTTCCGGAGTGAGGAGTCGGTATTCGATCTGCGGCTTCATGCCTCGTCGGCGCCTGCCGATGACGGCTCCGAAGCCTCGACACCGTAGAACTTCTCGCCGCGCTCGATCTTCTCGCGGCCGTTCGCCATGCGCCACTTGTTCGTGTCGCGCAGCGAATAGACGCAGCCGCAGTACTCCTGCTGGTAGAACTCCTCGCGCTTGGCGATCTCCACCATGCGGTTTGCGCCGCCCATCTTGCGCCAGTTGTAGGTCCAGTAGGTGATGCCGGGATAGTTGGCCGCGACGCGCTCCCCGCTGGCGTTGATCTGGTCCATGTCCTTCCAGCGCGAGAGGCCGAGGCAGCTCGTGATCACCGGGAAGCCGTGCTCGTGGGCGTAGAGGGCCGTACGGTCAAAGCGCATGTCAAAGCACATCGTGCACCGGGCGCCGCGCTCGGGCTCCCATTCCAGGCCCTTCGCGCGCGCGAACCAGTTGTCCGTGTCGTAGTCCGCGTCCACGAACGGCACGCCCTCGGTCTCGGCGAAGCGGATGTTCTCCTGCTTCCGCAGCTCGTACTCCTCCTTCGGGTGGATGTTCGGGTTGTAGAAGTAGATCGTGTAGTCGATCCCCGACGCCTTCAGGGCCTCCATCACCTCGCCGGAGCAGGGCGCGCAGCACGAGTGCAGCAGCACGCGCTGGTGGCCCCCTGGGGGGACGAGCTTCTGGCGTATGACGGGACCTGACATGCCGGACACCCTAGCGGGTCCACTTTCCCGCGTCAAAAGCCCTTTGCACCCGCGGCGATCCAGTGCTCCAGCATCTGTATCTCCTCTGGAGTGAAGGGCTTGTTCCCGTCGCTCGGCATCGAGTCGTCATCGCTCGGCGGCAACTTCAGGCGCCGCAGGATCTCGCTGTCCTTCACGTTTCCGGGGATGACGGCCGCGCCGTCCGAGCCGCCCTTCATGAGCTGGGCGTAGGTGTCGGTCCTTAGGCCCCCCTTGTGCTTTTCGGGCCTGTGACACGAGTTGCAGCTGCGCGCGAAGAGGGGCGCGATGTGGACGGCGAAGTAGGCAGGATTGGCCGGGTCGGCGCTGCCGGGGCCGGCCTTGATGGGCTGCACCGCCGCCGCAGGCTTCTCCTCTGCGGACTCCTTCACCGCGACCGCGGGCATTCCGAGAAGAACGCGGACGCGGCCAGGCATCTTGTCCGTCATGTAGGTGTCGCCATGGGTGATCGATCCACCGAAGTGCCCCGCCCAGACCATAAGGCCGACCGCGATCGTCAGCATCAACGGATAGGCGAACCGGGGCATGTCGGCGCACCTAGCGCGCGCCGCGAGCCCACAGGCGGCCGCGAAGGAGAGGCCCGCCCACATGTGGATCGTGACATCGTGCCCGCGGTAGCCGCCGCTCCACGCGAGGAGCCAGCCGTCCAGCGCCGTGACATAGGAGAGGAGGGCTGCGATTGAAAGAAGGCTGCCGGCCGCCTGTCTGAGATAGGAGAGAGTTTGGCGGCGCCCGAGGATCTCCATCGCCGGCACGAGCACGAGGAGCGCGACCGGCAGGTGCAGCAGGATCGGGTGGAAGCGGCCGAGGAACTGGGCAAGGTTCGCATGCTCCTTGCCGTCGGGAGGCATCCGGAAAGCCAGGTAAAGCAGTCCGGCCCAGAGGATCACCGGAACGATGGCCCGCACCAGGAACGGGGGGCCGCTCTTCTGCGCGTTTGCACTGGGTTCCATGGGGTCGTGGCTCGGCATCGGGCGGGGGAGCGATCATGGGAGCCGGCCGTTCCGGGAGGCAAACCAACAAGTGCCCCGCCGATGCGCTTGATCGGAGCGCGCGAATCACACAACGTTCCTCGCTTCCCCAGTCGCCCATGACCCCAGCGGCCCCGAACCCCCTTGCCAGGATTGTCCGCATTGCCGGCTGGTGCGCCGTTGCCGCCACCGGAGCCGGGAGCATCGCGATCCTCGCCCTCGCGAGAGGCGAGCCCGTGAGCGCCCTCTGGATGGTGGTCGCCGCAGCCTGCACGTTCGCCGTCGCCTACCGCTTCCACTCCGCGTGGCTGATGGCGAACGTCCTCACAATCGACGAGCTCAGGGCGACCCCGTCCGAGATCCAGTCCGACGGGAAGGATTTCGTCCGCACCAACCGCTGGATCGTGTTTGGCCACCACTTCGCCGCGATCGCGGGCCCGGGCCCGCTCGTCGGACCCGTCCTCGCCGCGCAGTTTGGCTACCTTCCCGGCCTTCTCTGGATTCTTGTTGGGGCGGTCCTCGGGGGCGCGGTCCACGACAGTATCATCCTCTTCTGCTCGGTGAGGCGCCGAGGGAAGTCCCTCGGGCAGATGGTGCGCGAGGAGGTCGGCCCCTTTGCTGGTCTCGCGGCGCTCGTCAGCATCACCGCGATCTCGGTCATCCTCCTCGCAGTCCTCGGCCTTGTCGTCGTCAACGCGCTTGCCGAATCCCCTTGGGGCGTCTTCACGATCGCGGCCACGATGCCGGTCGCTGTCGCCATGGGCTTTGCGCTGCGTTCCGGCGGCCACGACAAGAAAATGCTCGGGCTGGCCACGGTCCTCGGAGTCCTGGGACTCCTTGCCGCCGTGTGGGGAGGGCAGTTCATCGCGGGATCGGCTCTCGAGCCGATCCTGGCCCTCAAGGGCACGACGCTCGCCTGGTGGATCATGGGCTACGGCCTCACCGCCTCGATCGTCCCCGTGTGGCTGCTGCTGGCGCCCCGGGATTACCTGAGCACCTTCATGAAGATCGGCACGATCGCGGCCCTTGGCATCGCGATCGTGATCCTCGGCCCGACCCTCAGGATGCCGGCCGTCACGCGCTTCATCGACGGCACGGGCCCCGTGTTCGCCGGCCCGCTCTTTCCCTTCTGCTTCATCACGATCGCCTGCGCCGCGATCTCGGGGTTCCATGCGCTCGTCTCCTCGGGCACGACCCCGAAGCTCCTGGCGAGGGAGGCGGACATAAGGACCATCGGCTACGGCGCCATGATGACGGAGATGTGCGTCGGCGTCATGGCGGTGATCGCAGCCTGCTCCATGGCCCCGGGCCAGTACTTCGCGATCAACATGAAGGGCGACGTCTCCGCGGTGACGCAGCACATGACGGCCCTCGGCTTCGCGGTGAATCCAGCGGACATGGCGGCCCTGGCCGCAAGCGTTGGCGAGCGCACCATGGTCGGGCGCGCCGGCGGCGCCCCCACCTTCGCCCTCGGCATGGCCCAGATGCTCTCGGGCGTCTTCCACAGCCGCGCGGCCCTCGCCGTCTGGTACCACTTCGCGATCATGTTCGAGGCGATGTTCATCCTGACGACGATCGACGCGGGCACTCGCATCGGGCGCTTCATGGTCCAGGATCTCCTCGGCATGCTGTGGAAGCCGCTTGCCGACACGCGCTCGACGGTGGGCAACGTCGGCGCCACGGCGCTCTTTGTCGGCGCTTGGGGATGGTTTCTCTACCAGGGAGTCATTGATCCCCTGGGGGGCATCAACTCGCTCTGGCCGATCTTCGGCATAGCGAACCAGCTGCTTGCCGTCATCGCGCTGGCGCTGGGGACCACCGTGCTGATCAAGATGGGGCGCGCCAGGCACATCTGGGTCACGCTCCTGCCGCTCGCATGGCTCCTCGCGGTGACCATGACAGCCGGCTGGATGAAGATCATGAGCCCGGACCCGAGGCTCGGCTTCCTGAGCGCGGCCCGCGTCGCCGCCTCCCCGAGGCAGGCCTTCAACGCGCATGTCGACGCGGCCGTCACGGGCACCTTCCTTATCCTCGTCGCCGTCATCGTGGCGGCGAACGCGAGGGTCTGGTGGCAGCTCCTGGCGGGCAAGCGCGCGCCCGACCTGCGCGAGGAGCCCTTTGTCGCAGCCCGGGCCGCCGACTCGCCCCGTTAAGCGGGTACAAAAAAGCCGCGCCCTTCGGCGCGGCTTTTGAAAGAAAAGGCCTCTTAGACCTCGTAGGCCGGAAGGACCTTGTCGACCCGCACCTTGTCGAGGCGCGCGTAGGTCGCGACACCCGTGTCATAGGGGAGGGTGACCTCGCCCTGGATGAGGGGCTGGGCGTAGCGCAGGAACTGGAAGTTCATGCTGACGAGATCCTCGTTGATCCACTCGCGGGGGAGCTTCTTCGTGCCGTTCGCGATCTCGCTCAGGGGAGCGAGGCCGGTCTCGACCGTGTAGTGCTCGGTCTCGCCGCGGAGCAGCGTGACCATCTTGTCGGTCTCGCCGGCGATCGCGGCGCGAACCGCGGCCTGGCCGGCCAGGAAAGCCTCGTCGGAATCCGTCTTCGAGGCCGCGTGGGCGGCCGCGCGCTGGATCAGGCCGGGGCGGGCGACGCGAACCTTCGCGTTCGGGATGCCGCCCTCGATGATCTCGCCCAGGGCCTCTCCGGCGCCGCCAAGCTTGGCGTGGCCGAAGGCGTCCGTGGCGGAATCAGCGGCGAGGTAGTTGCCGTCGGCGTCGACGAGACCCTCGGCGACGACGATGAGGCAGTACTTCTCGCGCTTCAGGACGCGCTTAACGTCCTCCAGGACCTTCTCCTGGTTGAAAGGGACCTCGGGAAGGAGGATCAGGTGCGGCGGATCGTGGGGGTGGTCCCGGCGCTTGGCCAGGGCCGTGCCGGCGGCGATCCAGCCGGCGCTGCGTCCCATGACCTCGACGATCGAGACCAGGTCGCCCTGGCCCATCGCCTCGTTGTCGCAGGCCATCTCGCGGATGGTGGTCGAAAGGTACTTGATGACGCTGCCGTAGCCCGGGCAGTGGTCCGTGCCGGTCAGGTCGTTGTCGATCGTCTTCGGAACGCCGATGACGCGCAGCTCGTAGCCCTGCTGCTGCGCGAGCTTGGAGATCTTGTCGGCCGTGTCCTGGGAGTCGTTTCCGCCTATGTAGAAGAAATAGCGGATGTTATGGGCCTTGAAGACCTCGATGACGCGCTCGAAGTCAGCCTGCTTCTTGAGCTTGTAGCGGCAGGTGCCGAGGGCCGCGCCGGGGGTGTGGCGGAGGGCGCGGATCTGCTGCTGGGACTCGGAGGCGAGGTCGACGATGTCCTCCTGGAGGATGCCGAGGACGCCGTTCAGGCCGCCGTAAATCTCCTCAATGGACTCGTTGTTCAGCGCCTCGGCCACGATACCGGCCAGGCTAGCATTAATGACGGAGGTCGGGCCACCGGACTGGCCCACCAAGACGTTACCTACGAGTTCAGCCATGTTGAAAAGTTATAAGAGATTAGTACGGACAGTGAGGGTCCAAGAAAGCGCATCCCGGGGGGCTGCGCAATTGAAAAGTTCTTGGGAGAGGGAAAACGGCCTACAGCAGCCGCATTGGGCGGTAATCCGCCGCGCCCTTGACCCTCTTGGCCAGGGGCTTCACCTCGGAGACAAAGTGGTCCACCTGGTTCGGGGCCGCCCCGACAAAGCGGGCGCTCTCCGCCAGGATCGCGAGGAGGGCCTTCTTGCCGAGGCCGATCCTCTTGTCCCCGGCCAGGCGGTCGAGGAGCTCGACGCCGGAAGTGCCGCTGCGCATGGCCTTAACGGCGGCCAGCGAGTGCTCCTTGATGGCCTCGTGGGCGGTCTCGCGGCCCGCGCCGCGCTTCACGGACTCCATGAGTATCGTGGTCGTCGCGAGGAAGGGCAGGTTGCGCTCGTTCTCCTGGATGATGGCGGAGGGGAAGGCCTCGAGCTGCTCAAGTACGGTAAGCAGCGTCTCAAGGGAGCCGTCGATCGCGAAGAAGGCGTCGGGAAGCGCCACTCGGCGCACGACCGAGCATGAGACATCGCCCTCGTTCCACTGGTCGCCGGCCAGGGTGCCGGTCATGGTCACGTAGCCGCCCAGGATGGTGGAGAAGCCGCAGATGCGCTCGCAGTTGCGGGCGTTGGCCTTGTGGGGCATCGCGGAGGAGCCGACCTGGCCCTCCTGGAAACCCTCGGTCAGGAGGCCGGCGCCGGCCATGAGGCGCATCGTGGTGGCGAAGCTGGCGGCCGCGGCGCCCACTTGGTGCAGCGCGGAGACCACCTCGAAATCCAGCCCGCGGGGATAGACCTGGCCCACGTTGCCGAGGGACGCCGGTATTCCGAGGTGCTTCAGGACCCGGCTCTCGAGGCTCGCGACCTTGTCGGCGCGTCCGCCGAGGAGGGTGAGCTGGTCCAGCTGCGTGCCGACCGCGCCCTTCAGGCCGCGCACCGGGTAGCGCTCGATCAGGTTCTCGAGTCTCTCCAGCGAGAGCACCATCTCCTGGCCGAACATCGTCAGGCGCTTGCCGAGCGTCGTCGGCTGGGCCGGGACGTTGTGGGTGCGCCCCGTGATCATGAGGTCGCGGTACTCCTCGGCGCGGCGCGCGAGGACCAGGATGGCCGCGGCCAGCTTCTTCCTGACGATCTTGAGCGATTGGAAGATCTGCAGCTGCTCGACGTTCTCCGTCAGATCGCGGCTCGTGAGCCCGAGGTGGATGAACTGGCGCTTCGCGAGCTCCGAGAACTCCTCGATCCTGGACTTCACGTCGTGGAGCGTCACCCGCTCGCGCTTGGCGATGGACTCCAGGTCGATCCGGTCCTTCACCTTCTCGTAATCCCTGATGGCCTCCGCCGGGATCGGGACGCCCAGGTCCCTCTGTGCCTTCATGACCGCGATCCAGAAATCGCGCTCGAGGAGCACCTTCCCGCGCTGCGACCAGATGTCACGGACCGCCGCGGATGCGTAGCGCATCGCGAGGACATTGAGGACCGGCTCGTTGGGTACTGGATCGGACGGCTCGTTCACGGGCAAGCCGCCGAGTAAAGGCCATGCCCCGGCGAACGCCACCGGAAAAGAGGCCGATCCCCTCTGGCTAGGCCGCCAGGCAGCGCACGGCCATGTCCCGCAGGACCTCCTCCTGCTCGTCCGGCCGGCGGATGATCTGCTCGAAGGCGCTGATGAACTCCCGCTGGTTGTCGATCAGCCTGCGAAGTGTCGGCAGCTTGGCCGAGCCGGCCAGCTTGCCCACGTACCAGGCGTTCTGGGTGAAAAGGTTATACGAGCTCTTCTCGGAGAATGCCTCGCCGTACTTCGAGCCGTAGGACTCGGCCGCGCGCTGAAGCCCGTCGATGCCGCGGGGGCCGACCTTGGCTTCGCCGGAGTCGGTGAGCGCCCGGACCTGGGTCAGGATCCGGTTGCGGTTCTGAAGGGCCGAAAGGACGGGGCGCGCGTCGCCGCCGGCGAAGAAGTGGCGCTTGAGCGAGGCCAGCGTCCACTGGAGGTCGCCGCTAAAGAAGGCGTCCGCGGTCTCAAAGAAGTCCCCCTGGGCCGCGTTCGGGCTCATTTCGGCCACGGCCGCCTCATCGATCTCGGCACCTTCGGCGGCATGGGTCGCCAGCTTGTGGACCTCTTCTATAAGAAGGCGCGTGTTGGCGCCGATCTTCGCGAGAAGAAGGTCGAGGGCGCCGGGGCCAAACTGGATGCCGATCGATTTGGCCTCGGCGAGGACGACCGCGGCCAGCCCGTCCGCGTCGTCGCCGCCGTCGGCGAGCGCGAAGTCGGAATTTTTCTCGCACCACTTGGCGAAGGAGCGGCGTCGGTCGACCGGGGCGGCCGTGATGAGGACGGCCGTCTCGGCGGGATTCACGGACTCCAGGACGCGCTGCAGGTCCTCGACCCGCTTCAGCGTCGCCTCGGACTTTCCGGTCACGGTGTCGGCCAGGAAATTCACGTCCTTAAGCCACACGACCCGCTGCCCGCCGAACATCGGCATTGTCTGCACGGCCTCGGTGAAGCGGTTGATGGCGGATTCCACCTCGTCGCCGTTGGCGGCGAAGCCGTTCACGATCTCGCGGGAGAACTCGTCCGTGGTCGTCCCGGCCAGCTCCTCGTAGCGCTTTCGCCCCATGCGGCCCACGAGGAAGTCGTCCTGGCCGCAGATGAACGAGAAGTTGCGTGGGGTCGCGGCGGGCATTCCGGGATGATTCGACGGGATAGGCCGCGCTGGCTCAAATGAAAATTTCCCGGGGCGGCATCCGCGACCGTCCACAGACTTGCGTGCTGGCTCCCAACGTTTTAAGTCCGTGGCGTGAGTCAAACGCAACCGCCCCAACCCCAAGCGCAGGCGCCATGGGGACGGGACCTGCTGCTTCTGGGGCTGCTCTTCGGGGTCATCCTGGCCTGGAAGCTCGGCAGCGCCCCGCTCGCGAATCCCGACGAGGGCCGATATGCCGAGGTTCCGCGCGAGATGCTGGCGACGAACGACTGGGTGACGCCGCGCCTGGACGGCGTCCCTTACTTTGAGAAGCCCCCGCTCGTGTACTGGGCGGTCGCCCTCTGCGAGAAAGTGCTTGGCCCGAGCGAGTGGTCGCTGCGGCTGACGCCGTCCCTCTTCGCGCTCGGCGGCATCCTGACGGCGTACGCCGCGGGGCGTAAGATCTATGGCCGCCAGGCGGGAATGTGGTCGGCCATCGTGCTTGGGACATCGCTCCTCTACGTGGCGCTCAGCCGCCTCCTGATCCTCGACATGGCGGTGTCGGTCCTCATGAGCTCGACGCTCTTCTGCTTCATCCTGGCCGTGCGCGAGCCGCCGGGAACGAGGAGAAGGTGGCTCTACTACGGGCTCTACGCCTCGGCGGCCCTGGCGACGCTGACGAAGGGCTTCATCGGCTTCCTCCTGACGGGCGCCGTCATGTTCATATGGCTCCTCATCTTCGGGCAGTGGAGGAAGCTGCGCCCGATGCATCTGCCGACGGGGATCATCCTCTTCCTGGCCATAGCCCTTCCCTGGCAC
Source organism: Opitutaceae bacterium (assembly GCA_035656555.1). Classification (GTDB taxonomy): domain Bacteria; phylum Verrucomicrobiota; class Verrucomicrobiia; order Opitutales; family Opitutaceae; genus Palsa-1447. Next base: position 2,831 of record DASRSJ010000140.1, on the reverse strand, counting down.
CTCCTCATCAACCAGCGCAATCCCGGCTGGGCGCACTTCTACATCATCTACGAGCATTGGCAGCGCTACACGGAGACCGGCCACGCGAGGACGGGGCAGTTCTGGATCTTTGTGCCGATCGTGCTCCTTGGCCTCTTCCCGTGGACGGGGTTTCTCTGGTGCGCGTTCCGCGACTCGCTGGCCGGCGGCTGGGCGAAACGGAAGGAGAACGCCGAGGCCTGGTTCTTCGCGACCTGGGCGATCTTCATCTTCCTCTTCTTCAGCAAGTCCCAGTCGAAGCTGATCCCCTACATCCTGCCGGTCTTCCCGCCCATCGCCGTCCTGATCGGCCGGTGGGTCGCGCTGACGTTGCCGCTTTCCGACGCCTACGAGAGGATGAAGGTGCCGCTGCGCACCTTCGGCTTCCTCTGCGGCCTCCTTGCCGCGGCGCTCTGCGTCGCGGTGCTCTCGACAAGGCTCGTCCATGATGCGGGCGCGCGGGCGGCGCTTGCGCCCTACGCCTACATCATCGCGGCCATCCTCTGCATCGGGGGGCTGCGGGCGATGATTCCGAGGGGTGGCAGCGGCTCGGAGCGGGCCCGCGGCGCGGTCGTCGCGATCTCGGCGACGTTGGTCTTCATGTTCGGGATGCTGGCGATCGCCCGGGAGACCATCCAGGAGACGACGAAGCCGGGCACGAGGTCGATGGCCGTCGCGGCGCGCACGCTCATCGCCCCGGGCGACAAGGTCTACCACTACCACAACTACTTCCAGGACTTCCCGTACTACTCGGGCCGCGTCGTGGGCCTCGTGCGCTACCAGGACGAGCTGGAGCTCCAGTTCCTCGACCCGGCGGAGAAGGCCGCGCGGTTCGTCGACGACGCCGAGTTCATGCGCGAGTGGTCCGGACCCGGACGCGTCTTCGCCGTCGCGCGGATCAGGGACACGCCTGAACTCTTCAGCCAGCCGAACTTCACGTACCACCTTCTGGGCGCCGACGCGGGGCACTATCTTTTCAGCAACCAGCCTTGAGGATTTGGTGTCACCCCGCAGAATGCCCCCCGCAATGCCGTCGCCAGCCCTAGCCGACCCCGTCAAGAAGACGCAGCCCTACCTCCCGATGACGCGCCCGACGATCGACGAGGCGACGATCGCCGGCGTGGCAGATGTCCTGCGCTCCGGCTGGATCACGACGGGCCCGCAGGTCGCGGCGTTCGAGGCCAGGCTCTCCGAGTACTTCGGCGGCCGCCCGGTGCGCGCCTTCAACTCCGGGACCTGCACGATGGAGATCGCGCTGCGGATCGCCGGCATCAAGGCCGGCGACGAGGTGATCACGACGCCGCTCACCTGGGTCGCGACGAGCAACGTCGTCCTCGAGGTGGGCGCCACGCCGGTCTTCGTGGACGTCGACCCGGTGACGCGCACCATCGACCTCGACCTCCTTGAGAAGGCGATCACGCCGCGGACCAAGGCCATCATCCCGGTCGACCTCTCGGGGCTTCCGGTGGACCGCGACCGCCTGGCCGCCGTCGCGGCGAAGCACAAGCTGCGCGTCATCGAGGACGCAGCGCAGTCCTTTGGGAGCACCTGGAAGGGCAAGCGCATCGGCTCCTTCGGAGACTTCGTCTCGTTCAGTTTCCACGCGAACAAGAACATCACGACGACCGAGGGCGGATGCCTCGTGCTGAACGACGCGCGAGAGGCGAAGCTCGCCGAGCAGTACCGCCTCCAGGGCGTCGTGCGGACGCCGCCGGACGGGATGGAAGTAGAGCTTGTCGGCGGCAAGTACAACATGACCGACGTGGCCGCGAGGGTGGGCCTGGGCCAGCTGCCGCACCTGGACGAGTTCACGGCGAAGCGCCGCGAGCTCGCCAAGACCTATTTCGCGGAGTTCGACCAGGCGAATTTCCAGGGTCTCGGGCTGCCGGTCAGGAACTTCACCGACAGCAACTGGCACATGTTCCAGGTGATGCTCCCGGAGTCCCGCCTTGGCGTGAAGCGCTCCGTCGTCATGGAGGAGATGCACGCGGCCGGCATTGGCACGGCCGTCCACTATCCCGCCATCCACCTCTTCAAGCTCTACCGATCGATGGGCTTCAAGGACGGCGACTTCCCAAACGCGGAGTACGCCGGGCGCAACATCCTGACGCTTCCCCTCTTCCCGACGATGGCGACCACTGACACCGCGCGCGTGGTCGGGGAGCTCTCCGCCATCATCGGGAGGCACACCAAGTCATGAGCGCCGCACCCGAGATCTCCGTCGTCATCCCCGTCTACAACGAGGAGCTGAACCTGCCGCTCCTCTTCTCGAGGCTTTATCCGGTGATGGACGCCTTGGGGCGTCCCTATGAGATCGTCTTCACGAACGACGGCAGCGCGGACCACTCGATCGATCTCCTGAGGAAGCAGTTCCAGGCGCGCCCGGACGTGACGCGGATCATCGATTTCAACGCGAACTACGGCCAGCACATGGCGATCATGGCGGCCTTCGAGCGCGTGCGCGGCAAGGTGATCGTGACGCTCGACGCGGACCTCCAGAACCCGCCCGAGGAGATCCCGAAGCTTCTTCTGCTGATCGACGCCGGCCACGACTACGTGGGCGGCTTCAGGCTCAACAGGAAGGACAGCCTCTTCAGGACCGTGGCCTCCAAGATCATCAACGGGGTGCGCAAGAGCACGACGTCGATCGAGATGACGGACCAGGGCTGCATGCTGCGGGCCTACGATCGCCCGATCATCGACGCCATCGTCAGGAGCGGCGCCAACAACACCTTCATCCCCGCGCTCGCCTACAGTTTCTCGGGCAACCCGACGGAGGTCGGCGTGAAGCACGAGGAGAGGAACGCGGGCGT
>DASRSJ010000139.1:0-3191 GCA_035656555.1 Opitutaceae bacterium | reverse complement strand
CGAGGACCATGAGCCCTTCGAGACGGTGATCGAGAAGCTCAAGCACGAGCGCCACCACGACCACGGGATCGAGGACACCAAGCTCACGGTCCAGGACCTCAAGGAGCTCGTGGCCCGCTTCAAGGCCCTGGTGAAGGAGCGCACGGGCCACGTGTTCCCCAACAGCCCCTGGGACCAGCTGCGCGGCGCCGCCGGCGCCGTCTTCGGCTCCTGGATGAACGACCGCGCCATCGTCTACCGCCGCAAGTACAACATCCCGACCGAGTGGGGCACCGCGGTCAACGTGCAGGCCATGGTCTACGGCAACACCGGCGAGACTTCCGGCTCCGGCGTCGCGTTCACGCGCAACCCGGCCAATGGCACGAACGAGTTCTACGGCGAGTTCCTGATCAACGCCCAGGGCGAGGACGTGGTGGCCGGCGTTCGCACGCCCGAGCCCGTCCTGAAGCTCAAGGACCAGATGCCGAAGTCCTACGCCGAGCTGCTCAAGGTCCGCGCCATCCTCGAGAAGCACTTCAAGGACGTCCAGGACATCGAGTTCACGATCCAGGAGGGCAAGCTCTTCATGCTTCAGACCCGCAACGGCAAGCGCACCGCGATGGCCGCCCTGAAGTTCTCCATCGATATGGTAAAGGAGAAGCTGATCGACTGGAAGACGGCCATCATGCGCAACCCGGCTGACCAACTCGAGCAGCTGCTGGCTCCCGTGTTCGACCTCGCCGAGGTCAAGAAGGCCAAGGTCATCGCCACCGGCCTGCCGGCCGGCCCCGGTGCCGCCACGGGCAAGATCTACTTCAACGCCGACCGCGCTGTCGCGGCCGAGCAGAGGGGCGAGAAGGCCCTCCTTGTCCGCGTCGAGACCTCTCCCGAGGACCTGCGCGGAATGATCGCCGCGGAGGGCATCCTGACCGCCCGAGGCGGCGTCTCCTCCCATGCCGCCCTCGTGGCGCGCCAGATGGGCAAAGTCTGGGTGTGCGGCGCCGCCGCGCTGCAGGTCGACTACGACAAGAAGACCGTGACGGTCAGCGGGCAGACGTTTGGCGAAGGGGACTTCCTCTCGATCGACGGCACCCTCGGCGTCGTCTACGCGGGCCAGATCAAGACGGCCCCCTCCGAGATCGTCGCAGGCCTGATCCATGGGGACAAGGCCGCCCAGGCGACCGAGAAGTTCAAGAACTACAACCAGCTGATGAAGTGGTGCTCGCAGGCCACCCGCATGTCGGTTCGCACGAACGCCGACACACCCGAGCAGACCGAGAACGCCATCGCGTTCGGAGCCGTCGGAATCGGCCTCACCCGCACGGAGCACATGTTCTTCGAGGGCGACAGGATCGACGCCATGCGCGAGATGATCCTGGCCGACAACCTGAAGGACCGCGAGGCCGCCCTCGGCAAGCTCCTGCCCTACCAGCGCGCCGACTTCTTCGGCATATTCAAGGCGCTGAAGGGCTTCCCGGCGACCATCCGCTTCCTCGACCCGCCGCTCCACGAGTTCCTCCCGAACACGGCCGAGTCGCAGGCCGACCTGGCGAAGAAGCTCGGAATCTCGCCCGACAAGATCACGCACCGCGTCCACGAGCTCCACGAGTTCAACCCGATGCTCGGGTTCCGCGGCTGCCGCCTCGGCATCAAGTATCCCGAGATCACCGCCATGCAGGCCCGCGCCGTCTTCGAGGCGGCCGCGGACGCCAACAAGGCCGGCTTCAAGGCGAAGCCCGAGATCATGATCCCCCTGGTCGGCTTCAAGCGCGAGCTCGACCTCCAGGTGGCCGTGGTCCACGAGGTCGCCAAGGCCGTCCAGGCCGAGAAGAAGACCAAGATCTCCTACTCGGTCGGCACGATGATCGAGATCCCGCGCGGCGCCCTGACGGCCGACGAGATCGCGGAGACGGCGGAGTTCTTCAGCTTCGGCACGAACGACCTGACACAGACCTGCCTCGGCATGTCGCGCGACGACTCGGGCTCCTTCCTAGGCGCCTACCAGGAGGCCGAGATCATGAAGAAGAACCCGTTCGCCTCGGTCGACCAGACCGGCGTCGGCCAGCTCATGATCACCGCCATCGAGAAGGGCAACAAGACCCGCCCCGGGATCAAGCTCGGCATCTGCGGCGAGCACGGCGGCGACCCGGACTCGGTCAAGTTCTGCCACAAGATCGGCCTCACCTACGTGTCCTGCAGCCCGTTCCGGGTGCCGGTCGCGAGGCTCGCCGCGGCGCAGGCCGCGGTGGCTGACCTCAAGAAATAACATCCGCCAACGGGGTGACCGCCAAAGCCGAAAGCCTTGGCGGCATCTCCGCGCGGCAGTGGAAGTCGGGCGCCGCGGCGTGGTTCGGCTGGCTCTTCGACGGGCTGGAGCTGCATCTCTACACGCTTGTCGCCACCCCGCTCGTCATCCACCTGCTGGGCGCGGCAAGCAGCGCGGATCCCAGGGTAAAGGAGAAGACGGCGTACATCCAAGCGGCCTTCCTGGTCGGCTGGGCGCTCGGCGGGGCCTTCTTTGGCCGGCTGGGCGACCGCATTGGCCGCAGCCGTGCCCTCTCGCTCACGATCCTCACGTACGCCCTCTGCACGGGCCTTTGCGCTGCCGCGACCACCTGGTGGCAGCTGATGCTCTTCCGCTTCATGGCGGCCCTCGGGATCGGCGGGGAATGGGCCGTGGGGGCCTGCCTCCTTGCTGAGACGTGGCCCGTCAAGTGGCGCCCCTGGCTGGCGGCTGTCCTCCAGGCCGGCGTCAACCTGGGCGTCGTATTCGCCGCTGGGCTCGTGACCCTCCTCTCCTTCCTCCCCCACCCGCCATCGGAGCGCTGGGTCTTCCTGATCGGCGTCGCACCGGCCCTGATGGTCTTCTGGATCCGAAGGCAGGTGCCCGAGTCCGATGCCTGGAACGAAGCCGCGAGGACCGGGGCCACGAAGCCGGCGTTTGGCGACCTCTTCCGGGGAAAGGTGGCCATGACGACCTTCCACACGACGGTTGTCTGCGCGCTCAGCCTCTCCGGCTGGTGGCTCTTCCAGTTCTGGCATCCCCAGCACCTGAGGAGGCTCCTTGAGCTCTCTGGCGCCACGCCTGGCACCATCACCCGCTCGGTCTCGACCGCGTTTTTCTTCCTCAACTCGGTCGCCATCGTCGGGAACTTCGCGTCCGGCTACCTCTCGACCCTGATCGGCAACCGCAAGGCCATCATGGTCATGTT
>DASRSJ010000138.1:0-17684 GCA_035656555.1 Opitutaceae bacterium | reverse complement strand
AGCTGGACTACAGCCTGGTCGGCATGAACGCGACGAAGGCCGTCGAGGCGGGGCTCGCCGAGGCGGACTGGTACCAGTGCCCGGTGCCGCGCGCCACGATGCGCAAGCTCCTTGAGCGCCGCGACGGCCCCGCGCTTCGCGACACGATCATCTGGTTCGCCCTCATCATCGGCTCGGGCTGGGCCGGTTACGCCCTCTGGGGATCCTGGTGGGCGATCCTGCCCTTCGCGGTCTACTCTGTCCTCTACGCCTCGACCTCGGACTCCCGCTGGCACGAGGCGGGCCACGGGACGGCCTTCAAGACGGACTGGATGAACGTGGGCCTCTACGAGATCGCCTCCTTCATGGTCATGAGGGAGTCCACCGTCTGGCGCTGGAGCCACACGCGCCACCACAGCGACACGATCATCGTCGGCCGCGACCCGGAGATCGCCGTGCCGCGCCCGCCCGACATCCGGGGCCTCATCATGGGGTTCTTCAGCCTCACCTCCTATCCCAAGTATTTCCGGCACATCCTGCTTCACTCCACCGGCCGCATGAGCCCCGAGGAGAGGACGTACATTCCCGAAACCGAGTTCTCAAAGATCTACTGGAAGGCGCGCCTCTATGTCCTGATCTACGCCGCGGTCCTCGGGCTCGCCGCCTACTACCGCACGATCCTTCCCCTCATCTACGTCGGCCTGCCGAACCTCTACGGCGCCTGGCTCGTCAGCGTCTACGGCTTCACGCAGCACGCCGGCCTCGCCGAGAACGTTCTCGACCACCGGCTCAACTGCCGGACGGTCTACATGAGCCTCATTCACCGGTACCTCTACTGGAACATGAACTACCACGTGGAGCACCACATGTACCCCTTGGTGCCGTACCACGCGCTGCCCAAGCTGCACGAGGCCGTGAAAGACGACATGCCGACTCCCTACCCCAGCCTGCTCTCCGCGTGGCGCGAGATCGTGCCGGCCGTCATGAGGCAGGTGAAGGACCCCGCGTACTTTGTTAAGCGCAAGCTGCCCGAGCCGAGGCACACGCATGCGGACGTCACCCCTTCCCCGGGCGATGTGACGAAAGCGGACCCATCCGGGTGGGTGGAGGTCTGCGCCGCCGCCGACCTCGGGCCCTCCGACGTCATCCGCTTCGACCATGGGCGCAGGACCTACGCACTCTACCGCGACCATGACCGTAACCTCTACGCGACGGACGGCATGTGCACGCACGGCAACACCCACCTGGCCGACGGCCTCGTGAAGGGCGGCATCATCGAGTGCCCGAAGCACAATGGCCGCTTCAACCTGATCGACGGCTCGCCGGCGCGGCCGCCGATATGCATCGGGCTCGTGACCTATCCCCTGGAGGAGCGGAGCGGCCGCCTCTACCTCAATGTACTCAAAAGCGGCGGCTCGGGGGTTCGGCCGCGCAGGAGCTATAGCCTGCGGGTCGTCAGCAACACGAGCGTCGCCACCTTCATCAAGGAACTCGTCCTTGAACCCGTCGACGCCGCCGAGCGGATCGGGTTCACGCCGGGCGACTACCTGCAGCTGGACATCCCCGCCTACGACACGATTCGCTTCGACTCCTTCGACATCCCCGAGCCGTACGCCTCCGTCTGGCGCAACCAGCACGTCTTTGACTTGGTGGCCCACAACCCCGAGTCAGGCCGCAGGAACAACTATTCCCTCGCGAGCAACCACAAGTCCGAGCGCATCCTGCGCTTCAACGTCCGGATCGCGACGCCCCCGCCGGGCCAGGACTGCCCCCCGGGCATCGGCTCGGCCTACGTGTTCAGCCTGAAGCCGGGCGACGTCGTGACCGCCGTCGGCCCCTACGGCGACTTCCACATCAAGCCGACCGGCAAGGAAATGGTCTACATCGGCGGTGGGGCCGGCATGGCGCCGCTTAGGGCCCACCTCTCCCACTTGCTTGAGACCGAGGGCAACGCCCGCAGGATCAGCTTCTGGTACGGCGCCCGCTCAAGGCAGGAGATCTTCTACGATGACTACTTCCGGGACCTGGCCGCGGCCCACCCCAACTTCACCTTCAACCTAGCCCTCTCCTCCCCGCTTCCCGAGGACAAGTGGGACAGCCACGTCGGCTTCATCCACGAGATCGTCGCCGAGGAGCACCTCAATGAGCACCCCAACCCGAAGGCCGTCGAGTACTACCTCTGCGGACCTCCCATGATGATCAAGGCCTGCACGAAGATGCTGGCCGACCACGGCGTTCCCCCGAGCCAGATTGCATACGACGAGTTCTGAGCCCACGTTCTGCCGCATCCTCCAACGAAACGAGTCATCCCATGAATCCCACTAAAACACCGCGGCACCTGACGACCTGGCGCGCCCTGCTCCTGGTGCTCTCGTTGCCATGCCTCTCGGCCCTGGCCACCGCGGCCGATGTCGCCGCCCCCTACGCCGTAGAGCCCCAGTTCCGCCTCCTGCGCTTCGGCGAGGTGATGCCGAAGGGCTGGATCCGGGAGCAAATGATCCGCGACCTGGACGGCGGCTTTGCCGGCCACCTCCAGGAGATCGCCCCCTTCACGAGCGCGTCGGAAATCTTCGGCGTCAACCGCAACACCCCGGAGCGCTACCAGAACGCCGGCGGTGGCAGCTGGGGCGGCGCCGAGGGCATGTGGTGGAAGGGCGAGACCGAGGGCAACTGGAGGAGCGGCAACACGATGATGTCCCTCCTGACAGGGCTCCCCGCGGGCCGCGCGCACGCCGACGCGATGGTCGCCGCGATCCTCAAGACCCAGGACCCCGACGGGTACATCGGCATCTACGGCCCCTCTATCCGCTGGCCGGCCGGCAACCTCGACAACGGCGAACTCTGGACACAGACGACCGTCTTTCGCGGGCTCCTCGCGTACTACGAGGCCACCGGCAAGGCCGAGGTCCTCCAGGCGGTCGAGAAGGCCGTGCAGCTCACGATGAGCCACTACGCCCCGGGCAAGACCGACCCCTACGGGCCCGGCACCCAGGACCACAACCTCATGTTCGTCGACGTCGTCGAGCGCCTCTACGACCTGACCGGGAACACCGCCTACCGCGACTTCGGGGTCTACCTTTACAGGGACTACTCCAAGGACGTGAAGACCGACATCTCCCTTTCCGTCCTCCTCGCGAAGGACCATCCCTTCTTCGGGCACGGCGCCACGACCTACGAGCACCTGCGGGTGCCCATGTGGGCCGGGTACGTCTCGGGCGACCCTGTCCTCCTTGAGGCGGCCGACGAGGGATTCGCAAAGACCTGGGAGCACGTCTCCCCGACCGGCGGACCCGTCTCCGACGAGATGATCGACAACAAGCCGACTGACCCCAACCGCGGCGGCTACGAGGGCTGCGGCGAGAAGGAGTGGATGACCTCCCTCCTCGTGGCGGCGCAGCTGACCGGCAAGGCGGAGTATGCCCAGCAGGCCGAGACCACGTTCTACAATTCCGTCCAGGGCTCGCGCCTTGCCGACGGCAAGGGGATGAACTACGTCACGACCGACAACATCTACCGGATCGACGGCGCCAACATGAACCGCATCAAGTCGTCGCCCTCCCACGAGGACGTGGCCGACTGCTGCCCCCCGAACTTCACGCAAATCGGGCCGATCTTTGTGCGCAACATGTGGATGAGGGCCGCCGACGGCCTGGCGGTCGTGCTCCACGGTCCGAGCGAGGTGAACACCACCGTTTCCGGCGTCGCGGTCCACCTCTCCGAGGACACGACTTATCCCTTCTCGGAGAAGCTGGCGATCCACGTCGATCCCTCCTCGGCGGTCGACTTCAACCTCTACGTCCGCGTCCCCTCCTGGGCCACCAGCATCGACTCCTCCTGCCCCGGCGCGACCATCCACCGAGCGGGCGATTGGCTGCTCGTCGACAAGAAGTGGCAGGCGGGCGACGTCCTTAGTATCTCCTTCGGCGCCGAGGCGAAGCCCGTCCCCGCGACCACCGGGGAGTTCTTCGTGCAAAGGGGCCCCCTCATCTACGTGGTCCCGATCCCCGCGGAACGTCGCTCGGTGAAGGACTTCCCCGTGGCAGGCTTCCACGACTACTACTTCTTCCCCATCAAGTGGGGCGACGCCCGATACGGGCTTCTCAAAACCTCGGAGAGCGTGACCCTTTCGGGCTTCACGCTCGTGCCGGACGCCAAATCCGACCCGCGATTCCCCTTTGACGGCGCCCCGGCCCGGCTGACCGGCCAGATGACCGACCTCGACACGATGAAGGTCGAGACGATCGCGCTTGTGCCGATCGGCAGCAGCGAGGCCGTCCTGCGCCGCGCTACGTTCCCGGCGACGCCCTGATCGGTCGTCCCCTCCAACTCCAACACACCGCATGCCCCCCAAAGCCGCGCCGCCCCGGATCCAGCACATCACGAACCTGTGGTCCCTGTGGGACTACCCGACCACCAAGAAGGAATGGTCCCTCGATCGGAAGCTGGCTGCGATCAAGGAGGCTGGCTTCGACGGCTTCTCCTACGGTCTCGACAAGGAATATGCGCGCCTCGCCATCAAGCATGAGCTGAAGGCCATCGGCTACATTGCCTCCGCCAAGCCCTCCGAGTTCAGGACCCTCATCAAGCGCAACATGGAGGGCGGCGCGTTGCGCATCAACGTGCAGCTCGGCAATCACGACACTCCCGTCGCCGACGCCGTCCGCATGGCGGTTCGCATCGTTGAGGACGGCGAGACGCTCGGCGTCCCCTGCGACATTGAGGTGCACCGCGACACCTGCACAGAGACGCCTGAGAAGGCCTACGCGATCGCGGCCGGCTACAAGAAGGCGACCGGCCGGCTCCTTCCCATGACCTGGGACTTCTCGCACATCTCGGTCGTGAAGCACCTGGCCCCGCCGTACTGGGAGCGCCTCCTCGTAAGCCCCAAGCTCGTGCAGCACGCCCGCCAGTTCCACTTCCGCCCCTTCAACGGCCACCACTGCCAGGTCCCCGTGACCAACGGCAAGGGACGCCTCTCCACCGAGCTCGTCCAGTGGCTGCCTTTCCTGAGAAAGACCATGGACATGTGGCTCGCCGTCGACCAGGACGGCCGCGAGATGTTCACGTGCCCTGAGATGGGGCCGACCCGCGGGGGCTACAACCTGGCTCAGCTTCCCAACAGCTGGGAAGACGCCAAGGTCCTGCGCGGCTTGATCGCCAAGACCTGGAAGGCGGCCCTGGCCGACTACAACTCGAAATAACCCCGACAACCCGAGACCCCATATGCCCGACGCAACCAGCACCGGAAAACCCACCATCGCCTTCGTAGGAACCGGCCGCATGGGCGCCAACATGGCCCGCTGCCTGAAGGATCGCGGCTACAGCATCACGGCCGTCTACGACCGCGAGGCGGCCCTCTCCAAGGCCCTGGCGGCCGAGCTCGGGGCCAAGGCCTGCGAGTCCCTCGCCTCGGTGACCGAGGCGGCCGACATCATCTTCACGGTCGTCAATGACGACGCGGCGCAGAGGACAATCTTCGCCGCCAAGGGCGATAGCCTGCTCGTCGGCGCCGCCGGCAAGATCTTCGTCAACTGCGCGACCATCACGCCCGGCGTTCATGTCGAGGTCGAGGCCGCGGCCGAGAAGGCCGGCGCCTCATCGCTCGAGGCCTGCATGGCGTCTAGCATCCCGCAGGCCCGAAGCGGCACGCTCTACCTCATGTGCGGCGGCAGGGAGGCCCTCTTTGAGAAGCTAAGACCCGTTCTCACCGAGCTTAGCGACCACGGCAAGCTCCTGCGCTACATCGGGCCGGCCGGAACGGCCGCTCAGGTGAAGGCGCTCGTCAACATGGTCATGAACATCAACACGGCCGGCCTCTCCGAGGGTCTCGGGCTCGGCGCCGCCCTCGGCCTCGACCTGAAGATGCTGATCGAGGTCTTCTCCCAGACCGGCGCCAACTCCCGCATCGTGCAGACCGACGGCGAGGACATGGTGAACCGCGACCACGCGTGCTACTTCTCGGCGTCGCACGCCGCCAAGGACAGCGGCATCGCGCTCACGCTCGGGATCGACAAGGGCCTGAGCCTCCCCCTGGCCGCAGCCACGAAGGCCCAGTACGACCGCCTGGTGGCTCTCGGCTTCGGGGGCATCGACAAGAGCGGCATCGCCGAGCTCACGTTCCCTGGTCGCGGCACGCTGGAAAAGTAATATTACATGCCTTGACAACACATGCCTAGGCATGTGTTGTGCTTGGAATGCCCAGAACGAGCAACCTCGAGGACCACACAGGATACTGGCTGAGGAAGCTGTCCAACCACGTCAGCGCCTCCTTTGAGCGCAGGCTCCAGGCCCACGGGCTGTCGGCGGCCAGTTGGGTCGTCCTAAGGATACTGCACGGGAATGACGCGCTTTCCCTAAAGGAGATTGTAGGCCGCGTCGGCGTCGACCAAGGGGCGCTCTCCAGGATGATTGAGCGCCTCTCGAGCCGCAGCCTAGTGAGCAGGACGACGAGCCCTACAAGCCGCCGCGAGGTGTCCATCTCCCTTACCCAGGAGGGCCGCCGCCTCGTTCCTGTTCTCGCGCACGAGGCCGATGAGAACGACAAGGATTTTTTCGGCCGCCTGCCCGCGAAAAGGCGCGCTGAATTCGAGGCCACCCTGCACACACTGCTGGCGATGAACCCCTCCTCGGACATCCCCCTTCGCTGAACCATTCAAACAATGAGCACCGCCATCGACACCCTCAAGGCCGCGCAGCAACGCGCCATGGCCACCCGCCCCAAGGTCGGGGGCTTCCCCCACTTCGCCGAAACCCTCCGGCAGGCCGGGGTGCTGCGCAACTACTGGACACTGCCGGGCTGCCAGTGCCTTTTCCTCACGAAGGAGGGCGCGGTAGCCATGCAATCCACACCGCTCATCACCGGGATGGCAGATGTCCCCACCTTTGACAGGGAGGCCGTGATCAGGACCCTCCGGACTGACCAGGCGGGCCAGAGCACCTTCCCTGAGTTCCTGGCCTCGGCCTGGAAGGCCGGGGTCGTGCGCTATTCGGTCGATTTCGAGGGGCGGACCTGCACCTACTACGGCTCCGCCGGCGAGGAATACCTCGAGGAGTACGCCTCCGTGGAGCTCTGAGGCCTCCCGGGGCAACAAAGTTTGCAGCCGCCGCACTGCGCGGTTGACCCCATGCCCGCCGCCGGGGCACAACTTCCCTCCCAATGGCGAAAATCGACGTCAACAAAGTCGCGGAGATCCTGAAGAAGAACCATATCGACCCCACCGTGCTGCGGCGCGTGGTCGAGGAGATGAACCTCGCGGTGCAGCCCGACCCCGGCGAGGGCGATCAGGTACCCCCGGTCAAGAAGCAGTTCGTGATCCTCATCAGCGACCCGAATGGCAAGATGCCGAAGGCCGACCTCGTCGGCTGGATTCTGCAGATTCCCGAGAACGAGAGCCCGGCCTCCGTCGAGGAGCGCCTGCTGAAGGGCGCGTACGACTACAACGCCTCTAAGAAGGGACGCCTCTATCCTGCCAAGACCGTCGGCGACGCCATGGAGGCCGTCCCGGCCAAGTTCTTCAAGGAGGTCGAGCTCTGGGTGAAGACCAAGGAGCCGGTCATCGTCCTGAAGACCGACAACGTCATCCCTAAGGGCTGACCGCCTTCATCCCGTACCTGACGGGATCAAACCCCCTGGCCTTCATGGCCGCCGCCACGGCCGCCATGTCAATCTGCGAGCCGGCATGGACGCTGTTCGCCGTGAACCAGCCCTTCGGCATCTCTAGCGCGTACTGCAGATCCGAGCGGTGCGAGGCCACGATCCGCTCGTCCATGGGAAGAAGGTCGTAGGTCTCCGCGATCACCCCGTCCTGCGAAATGTAGCCAATGTCCAGGGCCTCGGGAGTATTGTGCATCCAGAAGGTCAGCGGCCTGGGGCTCGTGTTGACGAAGATCATCCCCTCGCTGCCGCCGAGGTCCGGCCTCTGCATGAGCCCCCTCGACTGTTCCGCGTCCGTGACCGCCAGCTGGAGGCTCGTCTGCTTGCCCCCGACCATCACCGGGAAATGGTCGAAGACCGACTTCGTCGAGGCCGCCTGCTCGGGCGCTTTGTCGGCGCCGCAGCCGCAAACCGCCGCCAGGAGAACCCCGACTACCGCCGCCTTGGCCGCCAACGAAACCGGATTTGCATTTTTCACGCATAAACACGCTAATCCCACCAACGCCTTAGACAATCCCAGTCTCATCCATGGCCACCAAAAGCTCCCGCGACATCCTCCTCTACACCGACACGGCCCGCAGTGCGGACGCACTCTACTTTGGCGATGTGCAGGTGACCGACCCGTTTATCTCCTTCAGCCTGCGTGGGAAGAAGTACTGCGCCGTCAACGCGCTCGAATTCGGCAGGGTCAAGCGCACCTCATCCTTCGACGAAGTGCTCCCGCTCGAGGCCTGGCAGGACAAGGCCCGCAAGGCGTTCCCCGGCCAGCGTCCGGCCGCCGACAAGGTAATCGCGGTCCTGGCCAAGGAGCTCAAGGCCGGCACCTTCACGGTGCCCTCCGACTTCCCGGCCGGCCTCTTCGAGCAGCTGAAGGCGCTCAAGGTGAAGCTCGCGATCGCTGACGGGGACCTCTTCCCGGAGCGTGAGGTGAAATCCAAGGCCGACGCCGAGGGCCTGCGCGAGGGCAACCGCTGCAGCGCCGCGGGCATCGCGGCCGCCGAGAAGCTCCTTCGAAGGAGCAAGATCCGCTCGGGCAAGCTCTTCCTGGACGGCACGCCGCTGACGAGCGAGAGGCTCAAGGTCGCGATCGAGACCGCCTGCATCGAGCAGGGCTCCGTCTCCACGAACACGATCGCAGCCGGGGGCGACCAGGGATGCGACCCCCACGACCGCGGCTCGGGTCCCCTGCGCGCCAACGAGCTCATCGTGCTGGACGTCTTCCCCCGCGTCACGGAGACGGGCTTCTTCGGCGACATGACGCGCACCTTCCTACGGGGCAGGGCGAGCGACGCCCAGAAAGCGATCGTCTCCGCTGTCCGTGAGGCCCAGCTGGCCGCACTCGGCGTGGTCAGGGCCGGCGTGACCGGCAAGGCCGTCCACCAGGAGGTCCTCGACGTCTTCGCAAAGCGCGGATTTGAGACCCGCCACACCCCCAAGGGCTCGGTCGGCTTCTTCCACGGCACCGGCCACGGCGTGGGACTCGACATCCACGAGGCCCCGCGCCTGAGCCCGATCTCCGAGCTGCCCCTGAAGAAGGGCACCGTCGTCACAGTCGAGCCCGGCCTTTACTACCCGGGGATCGGCGGATGCCGCATCGAGGACGTGGTCCAGGTGACCTCCGGGCCCGCAAAGATGCTCTCCAGTTACCACTATGAGTGGGAACTGAAGTAGCCCAAAGTTGATCTGACCCACGCCATGTCGATTCCCACCACCAAGGCGAAGGCGCTCATCAAGAAGATCTCGGGGCTTCGCATCCTGGTCATCGGAGACCTGATGCTGGACCACTACATCTGGGGGGACGCGACGCGCATCTCCCCGGAGGCTCCGGTGCCCGTGATCGACATCGCCCGCGACACCTGGACGGCGGGCGGAGCGGCCAACGTCGCGATCAACATCACGAGCCTCGGGGCGAAGTGCACGGTGCTCGGCTTCATCGGCAACGACGAGGCTGGCACCAAGCTGCGCGAGGTCCTCACCGAGAAGGGCGTCGACGCCGTGGCAACACCGGGCACCGGGACCACGATCCTTAAAACGCGGGTCATGGTGCAGCACCAGCAGCTTTGCCGCCTGGACCGCGAGTCCCTCCCCTCGCTCTACGCCGTGGATCCCAAGTCGGTCGCCTCCGTCCTCTCCAAGGCAATCAAGGCCTCCGACGCCGTCATCCTCTCCGACTACGCGAAGGGCGTCCTCTCCGACGAGATCGTTGCCCTGGCGACCAAGGTCGCGCGCGCCGAGGGCAAGTTCATCGCCCTGGACCCCAAGCCCAAGCACCAGCTCTCCTTCAGCGGGCTGGACCTCATCACCCCCAACAAGCGCGAGGCGCTCCAGCTGGCGGGCATCGAGCCCCAGCCCGGCACGAAGTTCCCGGCCGCGGCCGTCTGCGAGGCCCTCAACAAGAAGTACGCGACGAAGAACGTCGTCGTGACCTTGGGCGAGGACGGCATGCTCCTGAGCGCCGCAGGCAAGGTGCTGACCACGATCCCGACCGCGGCCCGAGAGATCTACGACGTCTCCGGCGCGGGCGACACGGCCCTGGCGGCCCTGGTCCTGGCCCTCGCCTCCGGCGCCGGCCTCGAGGACTCGGCGCACTTCGCCAACGCCGCCGCAGGCGTCGTCGTGGCCAAGCTCGGAACGGCGACCGTCACCCCGTCGGAGCTCCTGGACCACGTCGCGAACCGCAAGTGAGCCGCGCCCTCTTCCTGGACAGGGACGGAACGCTCATCCTCGACAAGGTCTATCTGTCCGACCCCGCCGGCGTTGAGCTGATCCCCGGCAGCGCCGAGGCGCTCACGAAGGCCCGCGAGCTCGGCTTCAAGCTCTTCCTCTTCACGAACCAGTCCGGCATCGGCCGCGGCTACCATACGCTCGAGGACACCCACCGCGTGAACGACCGCATGGAGGAGCTCCTCGGCCTGGAGGCCCCCGTCTTCGACGGAATCTGCATCGCGCCCGAGGCTCCCGGCCAGCCCTCGCTCTACCGGAAGCCCTCCCCGCGCTTCATCCACGAGATGATCGCCAAGCACTCGCTCGACCCCGCGGCGTGCTGGATGGTCGGCGACTCCCCGGCCGACATCGGTGCCGCCGTCGCCGCGGGAATCAGCGCCGCGGCCGTTCGCACCGGCAAGGTCCCGCCGGAGACGATCCCCGAGGTCGTGAGCGGCGCCGTGCAGGTCTTCGACAATTTCCCGGCCTTCGCGGCCACGCTCAGGTGAAGCAGCGCCTGGACGAGCTTCTCGTCGCGCGCGGGCTGGCCGAGACAAGGAGCCAGGCGAAGGCGCTCGTCATGGCCGGGCGCGTCTTCCAGGGAACCGAACGCCTCGACAAGCCCGGCAAGGAGTACGCCGCGGAGAGCGACATCACGGTCTCCCAGCCCCCGAGGTTCGTCAGCCGCGGCGGCGAGAAGCTCGTGGCCGCGCTCGAGAAGTTCGCCGTCGACCTGAAGGGGGCCCACGTCCTCGACGTCGGGGCCTCGACCGGCGGCTTCACGGACTGCTCGCTCCAGGCGGGCGCATCCGACGTCGTCTGCGTGGACGTCGGCCGGGCGCAGCTCCACTCGAAGCTTCGCGCCGACCCACGCGTCACGAACATCGAGAAGCTGAACGCCCGCACGCTGCGGCCCTCGGACCTTCCGAGGACGTCCTTCGACGCCGTCGTGATGGATCTCTCCTTCATCTCGCTTCGAAGCGTCCTGCCCGCCGTATGGCCCCTCCTAAAGGAGAAAGGCACGCTGGTGGCCCTCGTGAAGCCCCAGTTCGAGGCGGGCAAGGCCGAGGCCGACAAGGGCCGCGGCGTCATCCGCGACCGCGCGGTCCAGGAGGCGGCCCTTGCCGCCGTCAGGGACTTCGCGACCGGCCAGCTTCCCGGCGCTATCCTCGTCGGCACCATGGACTCCCCCATCGAGGGCGCCGACGGAAACCGGGAATTCCTGTTGTGCCTCCGACGCTCCTAGGCACGATGGGGGCCATCCCCCGATGGCCATGAAGCCGATCCAGTCACTCGCATTTGTCGTCAACTCCGAAAAGCTGGGAGCGGAGGAGCTGGCCCGCGTGCTCGTGGCCGTGGCCAAGGCGAAGGGCGTCTCCTTCAAGAAGACGAACAAGTTTCCCGTCCCGAAGGGCTATCTGAAGGGCTGCGACGCGTGCTGCGTCATCGGCGGGGACGGCACCCTGCTCGGCATCGTCAAGGAGGCGGCCGACAACGCCGTTCCGATCATTGGCGTCAACCGGGGGACGCTCGGCTTCCTCACAACCTACTCGCCCGATGAGGCACGCCAGGAGTTCGACAGCATCCTTTCAGGGGCCTTCCGCCTCGACAACCGCACGATGCTCGCATGCTCCGTCGAGGGCGGCCCCGTCAGCCTGGCGCTCAACGACGTGCTGATTAAGGACGAGCAGACGAACCGCCTGGTCCATCTTGAGGTTTACGCCGACAACGAGCTCGTCACGGACTACCTCTGCGACGGACTGATCTTCTCCACGGCGACGGGCTCGACCGCCTACAACCTCTCGGCCGGCGGCCCGATTATCCATCCCTCCGCCAACGTGATCGCGATGACGCCCATCTGCCCGCACACGCTCACGAACCGCTCCATCATCTTCAAGGACTCGGTCAAGCTGCGGGTCCACAACCGCTCCGTGGGGACGAAGGCCCTGGTCAGCATCGACGGCCAGACGGAGCTGAGGGCCGCCACGGACCACGCCATCAACATCTCGATCGCCAAGGAGCGCCTGCCCCTCGCGCAGAAGAAGGATTATTCCCACTTCGCGGTCGTGCGCACGAAGCTTAAGTGGAGCGGCGGCGCGGCCGAGCGGGACTTCTAGGGCCTGACAACCAGCTGCGTCCTGTGGGACGCGACGAGGTGCTTCCTTGCGAAGGCCGCGAGGTCCTTCACCGTCACGGCGTCGATCAGCGAGTCGTAGCTTTTCCAGTGGTTGGCTCCCCTGCCCTGCAGAACGTCGATCGAGGCCTGCATGGCGCGGGCCGAGTTGGTCTGCAGCGCCTTCTTTAGGCCGGCCTTGAGCCTGACCTGGCAGCGCCTGATCTCCTCGGGCGGGATCTTCCCGGCCTGGACGCGCGCAATCTCGGCAGCGATCTCGACCAGGACCTCCTTCTCCTTGCCGGGCTGGGTGCCCGCCATGAAGTAGAACATCGCCGTGCTCCTGCCCGCAGTGCGCCCGGACCGGATGAAGTACGCCAGGCCCTTCTGCTCCCTCACTCGCTCAAAGAGCATGGAGGCCATGCCGCTGAAGAGCTCGTCCAAGACCTCGCCCGCATAGAAGTCAGGCGCGTCGATGACGGCGCCCGGATAGGCCTCAAGTACCACGGCCTGCTCGCGCGGCTGCGTCTCGACGAACTCGCCCGGCTGGGCCGATCCCTCGAACACGGGGCCCGGTCCGACCGCCTTGCCCTTGGGAACCTTCGAGAGGAACGCCTCAAGCTTCGGCAGGAGCTTGTCCGGGTCAAAGGAGCCGGCGACGGAGAGGACGGTGCCCTCGCCGACGAGGAGCCTCTTCCAGAGCGCCGCGAGGTCAGCCGGCTGGGTCGCGGAGACGCCGGCCTCGTTGCCCTGGGAGCCGACCGAGAACGGATGGGAGCCGAAGAACTTCGCGCGAAGGAGCTTCCTCGCGAAGGTAACGACATCGTCCTTGTCCTGGCTGAGCGCCGCAAGCTGGGCGTCGCGCTCGATCTCGAGCGTGTCGGCCTTGAAGGTGGGATCGAGCACCCCGTCGGACAAAAGCCCGAGGATGCGGTCGGCGTCCGGAGGGAGGGCCTCGCAGGAGAGCCCCATCGTGTTGTCCCCCGAGAACGAGCTGAAGCTGCCTCCGACCTCCTCGATCCTCTGGGCCACGGCCGAGGCGCTGCGCCTCCTCGTGTCCTTGGTGAGGAGGGTCGCCAGGAGGGCGCTGCTGCCGCGCCGCCCGGGCTGCTCGCAGACCGGGCCGCCGAGTGTAAGGAGTCGCATGTGCAGGTTCGGCAGGCGGCTGTCCGGCTGGAACACGATGCGGGCGCCGTTGGAGAGCCTCACCTCTTCGAAGTCAGGGCGGGCTCCCAGGGACGCGAGCGTGGCTCCGTTGGCCACCTTCGTCTCGGGCTCGGGCTCAAGCGACACCGCCGTCAGGCGGCTCGGAACCAGGTATTCCTTCAGGGCCGCGATCATCTCGGAGGGCTTCACCCGGCCCAGCCTGTCAAAGTACGTCCGCCCAAAGTCCAGGTCTCCCACCACCACCTCGGCGGCGCCAAGCCTCGAGGCCTGGCCGGACATCGTCTTGCAGGTGTTGATCTCGGAGACCACCGACTGGCGGTAGGCCTTCTTGACCTGGGCCGCCGTGATGGAGCCCGGAGCTGTGCTCGACTTCAGCACCTGGAGGATGGCCGCCTCGGCCTTCTCGCGGTTGCCCGGGTCGCACGTGAACGAGATGCAGAAGAGGCCGCTCGTGCCGGGATTCCAGCTCGAGGCGTCGATCGAGTGCACGAGCTTCTTCTTATCGCGGATCTCCTGCCAGAGAATCGAGCTCTCGCCGCTTCCCAGCACCGAGGCCAGCATGTCGAGAACGGGCGCCGCGGGATCCGTGAGGCCGGGAATCGCCCAGGCGAGCGCCGCGCGGACGATCTCCACCTTCTCGAATTTCTGCACGCGCCGCGTCCCCAGCTGGAGCGGCTCGGGCGGGACGAGGACCGGGGCCAGGCGCGACCTGGGCGCCGCGCCGAAGTGCCGCTCGACCATGGTGCGGATCTGCGTCGTCCCGACGTCGCCCGCGATCACGACCACCATGTTGTTGGGGACGTAGCGCTGGCGGTAGTAGTCCACGAGCGCCGCGCGGTCGGCCGCCGAGAACACGTCCCTGTGGCCGATGATCGGCTGGCGGTACGGATGCTCGCGGAACGCCGTCGAGAACAACGCCTCCCAGAGGCGGCTGTCGGGATCGTCCTTCGTCATCGCGATCTCGCGCAGGATGACGTCCTTCTCGCGGACGACCTCGTCCTCCGGAAGCGTCGAGTTGAGGACGGCATCGGCCAGGACGTCGACGGCCACCTCGACCTGCTCGCTCGGGATGTCGATGTAGTAGACCGTGCGGTCGAAGGTGGTGTAGGCGTTGATGTAGCCGCCGTTGGCCTGGACCGTCGCCGAGATGTCCCGGCCGTTCCTCTTCTTCGTCCCCTTGAAGAGCATGTGCTCCAGATAGTGCGATAGCCCCGCCCCGAGCTGGCTTCCCTCATGGATGCTGCCGGTCCTGACCCATACCTGGACCGAGGCCAGCGAGGCGGACCTGTCCGGCTTCACCAGAAGCGTCAGGCCGTTCGGCAGAACCGTGCGCTCGACCGGCTCGCTCCAGAATGCGTCCAGCAGCGCCCGGTCGCTCGTGGGGGTCTTAGCTTTGTGCATCAGCGTGCTCCCTTAGGCGACCGCCTCGGCTGCGGAGGCGCCACGGGGGCGCTGAGTGGGAAGGAAGGGCTTAACGAACACGTCGTCGAAATCATAGATGTCGGCAAAATCCTCGCGGCGGTCGCTGTCGGTTTTGCTGAAGGCGTTATATTCAATGAGGTTAAATACAATGTCGCCAAAATCCTGACACCGGCGAACACCCCAGGAGTTAAGGACAGTTTTAGTCAGCGGCCCGAACTGCTCGAGCGCGTAGACCCTCAGGCCATCCAGGAGCTCCGGCCCGCTCACATGCCTCGATTTTCCCGAGCGCCCGGCGTCCTTCTTTTTGATTTCCTTCACCGTGTGGTCCAACCCAAGCCGCACGAAATCATAGGCTTTGCGGTCGAAGCGGGAGTCCTCCTTGCAGATGAGGGCGACGATGCGGGGAAAGTCCGAATCTTGCATGTTTGGACTAAGAAATTGGCATGTCCTTCCTGAGGGCGCAATCCCGCCCTTCAGATGCAGCCTATCTGCGCCTAGGCAGCCGATTTGCAAAAGAATCGCTTCTGGGCTCGCAAAACGCACAGAAACGTCACACCTTGGCGACTAACCATGATCGCTTCCACACAGACCAACCATCCGATTACCGGGGTTAAGGGTGGTAAAGACCAGACGCCTGTCGAGGTCGCCTGCATCAAGCTGAAGGAAGCGGGTCTGCGCATCACGCAGCCACGCGTCGCCATCCTGGCCGCGCTGATCAAGGCCGGCAGGCCGACCAGCATCGACACGCTCCACAGCGAGCTGGGTGCCAATTCCTGCGACATCGTCACCGTCTACCGCTGCATGGCCGCCTTCGAGTCGATCGGGCTCGTGCGCCGCGCCTTCCTGATCAACGGGACGAGCCTCTACGAGATCAACCTTGGCGACCCGAACCGCTACCATGTCGTCTGCAAGCAGACGAACCAGGTCGAGGAATTGGACAGCGCCTCTGCCGCGGAGCTTCGCAAGGCCGTGCAGCTGGTCGAGGAGACGCTGAAGGCCAAGGGCTACTCCGAGGTCGGCCACATCGTTGAGTTCTTCGGCAAGTCCCCGACCGCCGCCGCCCACCGTGCGCAGGCGAACGTCGCGGTTCCGGCCGCGGCGACCCCGCAGGCCTGATCGTCAGGCCTTGGCCGAGGCCAGGGCTGACGCGTAGTTCCTGCCCGCCTGCTCCCAGTCGACGAGCGTCCAGAACGCCTCGACGTAGTCCGCACGCACATTCTGGTGCTTGAGGTAGTACGCGTGCTCCCAGACATCGAGGCCGATGACCGGCACCGCGCCCTCGCTGATCGGTGAGTCCTGGTTGGCCGTCGAGTGGACGGAGAGTTTGCCGGCCTTCACCGAGAGCCAGGCCCAGCCGCTGCCGAAGCGCTTCATCGAGGCCTCGGTGAACTTGGCCTTCATGGGCTCCAGCCCGCCGAATTCCGCCGTGATCGCCGCGGCGAGGTCGCCCGAGGGCATGCCGCCGACCTTGGGCGAGAGAATCGTCCAGAAGAAGCTGTGGTTCACGTGGCCGCCCACGTTGTTCCTCACCGTCGTGCGCAGGGGCTCGTCGATCGACGAGAGGTTCCGGAGCATCTCCTCGGCCGTCAGGTTCGCGAGGAGCGGGTGGCCTTCCAGCGCCTTGTTCGCATTCTTGATGTAGGCCGCGTGGTGCTTGGAGTAGTGGATCTGCATCGTCAGCGCGTCGATGTGCGGCTCCAGCGCGTCGAAGGCGTAGCCGAGGGGCGGCAGGACGAAGGGCTGCTTCGTGGCGCCGGCGCCCGGGGGCAGCGCGGCATCCGCACCGAACACATTTGAAATGGCACCGAGGCCGACAAGGGCCGCGCCAGCACCGAGGGCTTTAACCGCATCGCGTCGTGTCATGGACCAAGCGTATGGGACGGCTACGGCGTGGCAAGCCCGGGCGATTCGACCGGCTTCCTAACCGCCAACAAATTAGGATTTGGTTAGGATATACCTAGCACACTGCAGCAAAGCTTCTTGTGAAGAAATATCCAGATAAGGCCTGGATCAAATCCCCAACGAAGGATGTTCCTCGGCGTGCGTCTTTGCAGCTGCCGCCTTCTTCGCCCTCTGCCTCGCCATGTGGCGCTTGAAGACCAGCTGGGCCACGTAGATGAACATCGCGAGGTTGAGGATCAGGATCGTCAGCCGCAGCCCGCTGAACTTGTCGATTGTGCCCATGGCCTCCTCAGGGATGAAGAGACCGGTCGAGATGACGACCAGGTACTCCGCCCACCAGGCGCCGAACCAGAGTCCCAGGCCCTCCATCAGCTGGATCGAGGCATCGAATGCCGTCAGGATGCCGAGCTTCCTGAGCTCCGCCGGTTCGACGACACCCACCTTTTCAAGGAGCAGCTCCACGTAGTGATTCTCGGGCGAGATCCTGAAGACCTGGACGAAGTGCCGCGCCATCGCCTCAAGGTCCTTGTGGACCAGGCCGAAGACCCCGAGCGCAAGGCCCGCCATCGCGAAGCCCTTCACGATCTTCATCGCCGCGATGAGTCGCAGGCCCACCGGGGCCTTTACCTGCTCAGGTTTGGCGACGGGGACTGGGGCTGGGACGGTGGTGTCCATCAGGAGTGTGACCGCCTTCGGATTGGGCGGTTCGGTTTGCGCAGGCCCGGAGGGCCTATTGCGCGAGGA
>DASRSJ010000137.1:0-4160 GCA_035656555.1 Opitutaceae bacterium | reverse complement strand
ACGGAGTTCCCCGACGAGGTCGTGGCAGCCCGCAAGGCCTCGCCCCTTATCCTCGGGGTCGGCGAGAACGAGTATCTCCTCGCGAGCGACGCCTCGGCCCTCGTCAGTAGCACGAAGAACGTGGTCTACCTCAAGGACGGCGAGATCGTCCACATCACGAGGGACGACTTCGCGATCAGCACCATGGACGAGACCGAGGTCTCGCCCGTCGTGAACCGCATCGACTGGTCCGTCGACGATGCGAGCCTGGGCAACTACGCCCATTTCATGGAGAAGGAGATCTTCGAGCAGCCCCAGGCCCTCGAGAACTCCATGCGCGGCCGCTTCTCCGAGGACGGCAGCACGGCCCTTTTCGGTGGCCTTAACCTCACGCCTTCCGAGCTCCGGCAGGTCGACCGCTTCATGTTCTGCGCCTGCGGCACGGCGTGGCACGCCTGCCTGGTGGCCGAGCACCTGATCGAGCGTTTCGCCCGAGTGCCCGTCGAAGTCGACTACGCTTCGGAGTTCCGGTACCGCAACACGCCCCTTGACCCGGCCACGCTCTTCTTCGTCGTCAGCCAGTCCGGGGAGACGATCGACACCCTGGCCGCTCTGCGCGAAGCAAAGCGCAAGGGCTACCGCGTGCTCGCAATCAACAACGTCGTCGGCTCGACCATCGCCCGCGAGGCGGACGGCGGCATCTTCCAGCACGTTGGCCCCGAGATTGGGGTCGCCTCCACGAAGGCCTTCACGTCGCAGTTGCTCCTCGGCGCGATGGTGGCCCTCTATGTCTCGCGCATGCGCGACATGAGCTTCAACGACGGCGTCGACTACGTTAAGGCCCTGAAGGGCGTGCCCGACCTGATCCGCAAGGCGCTCCTGCAGGCCCCTATTATCAAGGAGATCGCGAAGCGCTACGCCCACTACTCGGACTTCCTGTTCCTGGGCCGCCTCTCGCTCTTCCCGATCGCGCTCGAGGGCGCGCTCAAGCTCAAGGAGATTTCCTACATCCATTCCGAGGGCTACCCGGCGGCAGAGATGAAGCACGGTCCGATTGCGCTGATCAGCGAGAAGTGCCCGAGCGTCTTCTTCGCCCCGAAAGGCGAGATGTTCAACAAGATCGTCTCCAGCATGCAGGAGATCAAGGCGCGCAAGGGTCCCGTGATCGTCGTCGCGACTGAGGGCAGCGAGTTTCCGAAGGGCCTGGCGGACGACGTGATCTGGATGCCCGACTGTCACGAGGCCGTGCTTCCGATCGTCGCCACGATCTCGATTCAGCTCCTGAGCTATTACATCGCGGTCGAGCGCGGGTGCGACGTGGACAAGCCGCGCAACCTGGCCAAGTCGGTGACAGTGGAGTGACGATGGACATCCATCCGAAGAGGGAAGAGTTCCTGGCGCTGGCCAGGACGGGAAACCTGATACCGGTCTACACGGACCTGATGGCCGACTTCGAGACGCCGGTCTCCGCGTACGCGAAGCTGCGGGCCGAGGGCCCCGCCTACCTCCTGGAGTCCGTCGAGGGCGGCGAGCGCCTGTCGCGCTACAGCTTCATCGGCTGCAGGCCCAGGAAGACCCTGTCCTGCGGACCGGTGACGACCGAGATCTGCGAGCCGGGCAAGCCCGCCCGCACCGTCCCGACACCCAAGGATCCCCTGACGCTCGCAGAGGCCGAGCTCGGCCAGTTCAAGGCGGTCAAACTGCCCGGCCTGCCGCGCTTTACAGGCGGCGCAGTCGGCTTCCTGAGCTACGAGTACGTGACGAGGATCGAAACAACCGTTCCGGCCGCGGCCAAGGACGAGCTGGGGCTTCCCCTCACCTATTTCATGCTGTCGGACAGCCTGCTGATCTTCGACCGCGCAAAGCAGACGCTTCGCCTCTGTGTGAACGCGCACGTGCCGAGCGAGGCCGGCGCCGGGGCCGCCTACGAGGCGGCGGAGGCCGAGCTGCGCGAGCTCTTCGGCATCCTCAGCAAGCCGAGCTCGCTGGCGCCCGCCCCCTTGGTGGGGCTCTCGAAGGTGGATGTGCCGCCCGGCAACTTCACGAAGCACGAGTACGAGAAACTGGTGGACGGCGTTAAGGAGTACATCCGAGCCGGCGACATCATCCAGGTCGTCCCCTCCCAGCGCTTCAAGCGGCCCTTCAAGAAGTCGCCGCTCGATCTCTACCGGGCGCTCAGGACGGTCAACCCGTCGCCCTACACCTTCATCCTGGACACGGGCGACTTCGCGCTCGTCGGGGCCTCTCCGGAGGTGCATGTGCGCCTGACGGACGGCCTGGTCGAGATCCGGCCGATCGCCGGCACCCGGGCCCGCGGCGCGACGCAGGAGCAGGACCTGGCGCTTGAGAAGGAGCTCCTGGCCGACGAGAAGGAGCGCGCCGAGCACCTGATGCTGGTCGACCTCGCGAGGAACGACATCGGGCGGGTCTGCAAGTACGGCTCGATCCACGTGCCGGACTACATGTTCGTCGAGCGCTATTCCCACGTGATGCACATCGTCTCCCAGGTCGAGGGCCAGATCGCCCCCGGCAAGACGGCGTTCGACCTCATGCGGGCGACCTTCCCGGCGGGTACCGTGAGCGGCGCCCCAAAGGTGCGCGCCATGCAGATCATCGCCGAGAAGGAGCCCGTGCAAAGGGGCTTCTATGCCGGTGCCCTGGGGTACTTTGGCTACGACGGAAACCTGGATTCTTGCATTACGCTAAGAACGGCACTCCTTAGGGACGGGGTGATGTACATCCAGGCCGGCGGCGGCGTGGTGGCGGACTCCGACCCGGAAGCGGAGTACCAGGAGACGATCAACAAGGCCGGCGCCCTGCTAAAGGCGGCCGAGATCGCCTCCCGCTACTGAGGGGTCCGTTTGGGCCAATTTGTGCCCTTTAAGGGGCGCGGTGTGTCATAATTACCCAAGGTCGGAGGGTATTTCCGCAACCTACAGAGGGGGCCGCGCGTATATCTGTTCGGAACGGTTTACGCTCCAGATGGGGAACAAGTATGGCACTTAAGTCCTCAAACAAGGATCTCATGCACACCAAATATAGGGCCGACAGCCCAACGTCAGAGGGAGATGCAGAAGAGGGTAACCAGGTGGCCACGGTTACCCTGCAGACGGCGCGGTTCGACAGCCCCCCGTCTTTCTTAGAAAAACCGGATCCTGCGGAGGCACCCTCCGCGGCACCCACGGACCGCAGCAACCTCCAGATTTACCTCCAGGAGATCGGCAAGACGCCGCTGCTCACGATCGACGAGGAGATTTCCCTCGCGAAGAAGATTCGCCGCGGCGACAAGGCCGCCCGGGACCACATGATCAAGGCCAACCTGCGCCTCGTCGTGAAAATCTCGATGGACTACAAGGATTTCGGCCTCCCGCTCCTTGACCTGATCAGCGAAGGCAACATCGGCCTCGTGAAGGCCGTTGAGCGCTTCGACCCGAGGAAGGGCGGCAAGCTCTCGACCTACGCTGCCTGGTGGATTAAGCAGTCCATCAAGCGCGCCCTCGCCAACCAGTCCAAGACGATCCGCCTGCCCGTCCATCTGGTCGACAAGATCTCCAAGATGCGCAAGATGGCCATGGTGCTCTCCGAGCGCCTCGGCCGCGAGCCGACGGATGAGGAGCTGGCCATGGAGCTGCAGATCCCGACGTCCCGCGTCGCCCACCTTAAGTCCGTCAGCGTACGCCCCGCGTCGCTCGACGCACCGGTCGGCGAGGACGGCGATTCCGCCACCTTCGGCGAGATCGTCGGCGACGACAACGCGACCAGCCCCTACGACAACCTCAGGGACAAGAACCTGAACAACGACCTGCACTCGATGGTGGACTCGCTCGACAAGCGCGAGGCTGACATCATCAAGATGCGGTTCGGCCTGGACGGCCACAACGAACTCACGCTCGAGGAGGTCGGAAGGCGCTTCAACGTCACCCGCGAGAGGATCCGCCAGCTCGAGTACATCGCGCTCGGCAAGATGCGCCGTGCGATGGCGAAGAACGAGGCCGTCCGCAGCGCGGACGATGTCGAACAGGAGGACCGCCAGAGGATGCGGATGGACGTCATCCGCGAGTTCATCGAGTCCAAGGCGAAGAAGGGATCGAAGCAGGGTTCGAATTAAGACCGTTTAACCAGAAAACAAACAGGCCCCCTCCGATTCCATCGGCGGGGGCCTTTTCGTTCCGGGGGCCCTG
>DASRSJ010000136.1:0-9032 GCA_035656555.1 Opitutaceae bacterium | reverse complement strand
AGGGCGTAGGCCCGCTCCGCCGCCTCGTCCAGCAGGTCGGTCAGTTTGACGTGGTCGCCGGTCCGGGTCTTGAGCGGCTTGCCGTCCGGCCCGAGGACGGTGCCGAAATCGACGTGCTCGAGCCGGGGGACCTCGCGCTTGGTCTGGGCGAACCATTTCCGGGCGGTGAGGAAGAGCTGCTCGAAGTGGTCGCTCTGGCGCTTGTCGACGACATAGATGATCCCCGTCGCGTGGAAGACCTCCGCGCGGTAGAGGATCGTCGCCAGGTCGGTCGAGGCATAGTTGGCCGCCCCGTCGGACTTGCGGATGATGAAGGGCTGGGTCTTGAAGCGCGGGTGTTCCGGGTGGAAGACGACCAGGGCTCCCTCGCTGTCGGTGGCAAGCCCGGTGTCCTGGAGCTCCTTGTAGACCTGCTCCACCTTGTCGTTGTAGAAGCTCTCGCCGTGGATCACGTCGAACTTGATGCCCAGGCGGTCGTAGATCTTGTTGAAGGCCTCGAGGCTCGAGCCATTGATCCGCTTCCAGATGAGAAGGTCCTCCAAGTCCCCGGACTGGAGCTTCACGAGCTCTGCACGGGCTTCCTCCATGACGGCGGGGTCCGCGTCGGCCGCGGCGCTGCCCAGCTTGTAGAGGCGCTCAAATTCCTCGATGGGGTCCTTCTCGAGCTTCGCCTCGTCGAGGTGGCGCTTCACGGCCCAGATCAGCTTGCCGTACTGGGTCCCCCAGTCGCCAAGGTGGTTGTCGCGGACGACCTTCGCGCCGGTGAAGGTCAGCAGCCGGCAGATCGCCTCGCCGATGACGCTCGAGCGCAGGTGACCCACGTGCATCTGCTTGGCCGCGTTCGGGGAGCTCAGGTCAACGACCCACGTCTCGCCCTTGTGGGCGGCGCTGGCGCCCTCTTCCAGAGCCTTCAGGGTCGAGTGGCCCTTGAGCCAGGCCAGGAGCGTCGCCGGCTTGACCGAGAAATTAATGAATCCCGGGCCCGCGACCGATATGTCGAAGGCCTCCCGGATGTCGCCGGAAATGGCCCCGACCAGGGCCTCGGCGATGGGGCGGGGGGGCTTTCCGGCCCGCTTCGCCGCTGCCAACACCCCGTTTGCCTGGAAATCCCCGTGCCTCGGGTCGGAGGTCCTGACCCCCGGCTCAAAGGAGCCCGCCTCGAGCCCGGTTGACGCGGCGGCGGCCTTCAGGGCCTGTTCCAGCTCGCCAATCAAATCGAACGCAAGGTGCATCCGGCCACTCCACCATCTCGCCACTAGGCTGCGCAAGCGCGGAGTCCATGGGCCGTTTTGGCTCGACATTTCCTATGGAGAGTATTGGCTCGTACGCTTTCCCCCTTCCGGGGCTGTTCCCGCTTCCAGCATCCAACTCCATGACGAGCAAACGTAATATCCCAGCGCGGCGTTTCATTAAGCCTTCGTTCAACTTCTTGATCGAAAAGAAGAGGGACGGCGGAGAGTTCACCCAAGAGGAGATACGCTATATCATTGATAGTACGCTGGATGGAGAGATGCCCCTGCACCAGCTGGCCGCCCTCGTGATGGCCATCTACTTTTCCAGCATGTCGGCGCAGGAGACGGCCGACCTGACCGAGGAGATGATGCTTTCCGGCGAGGTGATCGACCTTTCCCACATCGCCAAGCCGAAGATCGACAAGTACTCGACCGGCGGCGTCGGCGACAAGACCTCGCTCGTCCTGGTCCCCCTGGCCATGGCCTCGGGCGTCGTCGTCCCCATGATGTGCGGCGTCGAGCACGACTACGTCATCAACACCCTTGAGAAGCTCGCGGCCATCCCCGGCTTCAAGGGCCACATGTCGAACGACCAGTTCGCCCAGCAGCTGTCCCGGATCGGCGGCGCCATCATCGCCCAGAACGAGGACCTCGCCCCGGCCGACGCCAAGCTCTACGAGCTGCGCAAGGACACCGGCACGATTCCCAGCCTCCCGCTCATCACAGGAAGCGTCCTCTCCAAGAAGCTCGCGGAGGGCGCGGAGGGCCTCGTGATCGACGTGAAGTGGGGCAACGGCTCATTCATCAAGGACTTGGAACAGGCAAAGCAGCTGGCCCGCTCGATGACGCGCGTCGGCCGCTCGATGAAGCGCCGCTGCGTGGCGCTTGTCACCGACATGAACCAGCCCCTCGGGGACTCGGTCGGCACCGCCCTCGAGGTCAAGGAGGCGATCCAGCTTCTTCGCGGCGAGGGCCCCGAGGACGTCAAGGAGCTCGTTCTTAAGCTCGGCATGGAGATCGTCCGCCTGGCGGGCGTCGCCGGCTCGACCCTGTCGGCCAAGCAGACCGTTCAGAGGCACCTGACCGACGGCTCGGCCCTCGAGAAGTTCAAGGAGCTCGTCAAGGCCCAGGGCGGCGACACCTCCTTCATCGACCATCCGGAGAAGTTCCCGGCGGCCAGGCACATCCGCAAGCTGCCGGCTCCGAAGCGCGGCTACGTCCACACGATCAACGCGGCGATGATCGCCCGCGGCGTGCACCTGCTGGGCGCCGGCAAGGAGAACCCCGGCGACAAGATCGACCACTCCGTCGGCGTCTCCGAGATCAAGAAGGTCGGCACCCAGGTCAAGCAGGGCGAGCCGCTGATGATGATCCATTACAACGACGAGGCGAAGCTCGAGCAGGCGCTCGAGTACTTCAAGAACGCCTATCGCCTGGCCCCGAAGCGCCCGACGCCGCCCCCGGCGATCGTCGAGCGCGTCGCCTGACGCCGGCGCCGCCCAGAGCCGTGGTGGACCGCTCGTCCTGGTCGCGGCCTTGGGCGCAGCTCAAGTACGTCACCTTCCAGCCTGCCGTCTTCCCGAGGCTCCTCGGGGACGTCTCGCCTGACGCGCGCCCAGGCGACTGGGTCAGCGTCTACGACAAGAACGGCGACCCGCTGGGCGCGGGCCTCTTCAATCCCAGGGCCAAGATCCCGCTGCGCGTGGTGGCTCACGGAACGGAGCCGATAGGCGAGGAGTACTTCGAGATGGCGATCCGCAGGGCGGTGGCGCTGCGGCGCGACCTCTTCAAGCTGGACGCCGAGACCGACGCCTACCGCCTCATCAATTCCGACGGCGACGGGCTGTCCGGCCTCACGATCGACCGCTACGGCGATGTCCTCTTCTGCGAGGTGTACAGCCTGGGGATCGCGCAGCGGCTGCCGGCCTGGCTGCCGCTCCTGCACGAGCTGGCCGGCACAAAGTTCGCGCGCGTCTACGTCGACCATGACCTCGGGAGCCTCGAGGGGATCAAGCCCTCGACCTTCAACGAGACGAACGCCGCGGCGCCGAAGGCCGTCAAGATCCGCGAGAACGGCGTGCGCTACGAGGTGGACTTTGAGGGCGGCCACAAGACGGGGTTCTTCTGCGACCAGCGGGAGAACAGGAAGGCCATCGCGCGCTTCGCCAAGGGAGCGCGCATGCTGGACCTCTGCTGCTACACGGGCGGCTTCTCCCTCTGCGCCAAGGTGCTCGGCGGGGCGGAGGAGGTCACGAGCGTGGACCTCGACGAGACCGCGATCGCCCAGGCCCGGCGCAACGCGAACCTGAACCAGGTGCGCCTCGGCATGGTGCACGCCGACGCCTTCGCCTACGCGAGGCAGATGTTCCAGAACAAGGAGACGTGGGACCTCGTGGTGCTGGACCCGCCGAAGTTCATCTTCACCCGCGACGCCGCGGGAAACTGGGAAGGCCGCCAGAAGTACGAGGACCTGAACCAGCTTGCGCTCGGGCTCGTGAAGCCTGGCGGGATCTTCGTCACCTGCTCGTGCTCGGGCCTCCTGAGCCTCGAGGATTTCGAGCAGCACGTCATCAAGGCGGCGCACCGCCTCAACAAGAGGCTGCAGTTCTTCGATGTCACCGGACCCGGTCCGGACCACCCGGTCTACTCGAACTGCCTCGAGAGCCGGTACCTGAAGGTCCTCTGGGCGCGCGTCAGCTGACGCGCGGCGCCCTTAGGCGCGGCCGAGATAGGAGCCGTCCTCGGTGCTGATGCGGATCAGCTCGCCTTCCTTAACGAAGAGGGGGACGTTCGTCATGAGGCCGGTCTCGAGCTTCGCGGGCTTCTGGACGTTGCTCGTCGTGTCGCCGCGGATGCCGTCGGCGGACTCGATGACCTTGAGTGTCACCGTGGAGGGGAGGTCGACCGAGAGGGGCTTCTCGTCCACGAAGAGGACGTCCACCTTGCCGCCGGCCGTCAGGTAGTTCTTCACGTCGCCCAGCGTCTCGGCGGAGATCTCGATCTGGTCGAAGGTCACCGGGTCGAAGAAGGCGAAGGCGTCGCGGTCGGCGTAGCTGAACTCCAGCGAGCGCCTGTCCGTCGGGAGAACCTCGATCGTGTCCGTCGACGCGAAGCGCTGGTCCAGCGCCTTGCCGTAGCGCAGGTTGCGCATCTTCACCTGGACGAAGGCGCGCAGGTTGCCCGGCGTGCGGTGCTGCGTTTCCATGACGAGATGCGGCTCGCCGTTATGTTTGATGACCTGTCCTTTGCGAATGTCGTTGGCTGCGGGCATGGCGTCTGGGGATTCGGGAGGGTGCTTGCGATTAGTGGGAGGGTTCAGTCCTAAGCACGCGTTCCTCTCTGTCAAGGCCCGGCCCGACGACTCTCCGCGCTTGCGCCCACAGGCACGAGTTGGCGAAACTCACCGCCCATACCCATGAAACAAAGGACCCTGTCGCGAGCCGTAACCATCAAGGGCAACGCTCTGCACACCGGTGATGCCGTGACGCTTACGATAAAGCCGGCCCCGGTTAACCACGGGGTGGTGTTCAAGCGTGTGGACCTGGCGGGTTCTCCGGAGATCGAGCCCCGCGTGGAGCTCGTGACCGACCTTGTGCGCCAGACGACGATCCAGTCCGGCCACGTGAAGATCCACACGGTCGAGCACGTCCTTAGCGCCCTGGTTGGCTGCGGCGTCGACAACGTTGTCGTCGAGATGAACGCCTCCGAGCCGCCGATCATGGACGGCTCGGCGCGGCCCTTCGCGAACCTGATCGTCGAGGGCGAGCCCGTGGAGCAGGACAAGGACAGGGAATACTTCGTCCTCGATACCCCGGTCTCCGTGACCAAGGGGAACTCCTCGCTGATCGCGCTCCCCTACGACGGGCTGAAGATCTCCTGCACCTCGGCCGACGACCGCGGCATCCACACGCAGCACCTCTCGCTCTCGATCGATCCGGAGTCCTATTTCGCCCAGATCGCGCCGGCGCGCACGTTCACGATCTACGAGGACATCGAGGAGCTCCTGAAGATGGGCAAGATCCGGGGCGGCTCGCTCGACTCCGCCATCGTCATCAAGGGCGACAAGGTGCTCTCCAAGGAGCCGCTGCGCTTCAAGGACGAGTTCGTCCGCCACAAGATCCTGGACATCATCGGCGACATCTCGCTGCTCGGCATGCCGCTGAAGGCCCACATCGTGGCCACGAGGCCCGGCCACGCGCTCAACGCCGAGCTCACGAAGGCCCTCTTCGCCAAGCTCCAGGAGAAGAAGAAGGGCGGCTCCAAGAGGAAGGGAGTTGTGCGCCCGACGCCCGAGATGGACGTCACCTCCATCGATATCAGGCACATCCTGGACATCCTGCCGCACCGCTACCCGTTCGTCATGATCGACAAGGTGGTCGAATTCAAAGGGGCCGAGGAGCTGGTCGCGATCAAGAACGTGACTTTCAACGAGCCCTATTTCAACGGCCACTTCCCGGGCGAGCCGGTGATGCCCGGCGTCCTGCAGCTGGAGGCGATGGCCCAGGCGGCCGGCGTCCTGATCGTGCGCTGGAACAACTGGATCCCGAAGCCCGCGTTCTTCATGAGCGCCGACAACGTGAAGTTCAGGAAGCCCGTGCGCCCCGGCGACCAGCTGAGGATCCACGCGAAGCTGCTGAAGGTGCGGGGCGGCAAGATCGCGGTCGCCGAGTGCACGTGCTCCGTCGACGGCGCCGTGGTCTCCAGCGCGGAGCTCAAGATCACGATCCTGACCGACGAGGACGAGTGAGGCGCCCGTAGGCGCCGTTACTTCTTGTAGACCGCCGCCGGGTCGAACGCGCGCTCGGCCGCGTACTCGAGGGTCAGCGTGGAGGGGGCCGAGAAGTCCGCGCCCTTCGAGAGCTTGCGGTAGAAGCAGGAGCGGAAGCCGTTGTGGCAGGCGCCGGGGCCGGCGTTCTTGACCCGCAGCAGCAGCACGTCCTGGTCGCAGTCCACGTAGAGGTCGACGACCTTCAGGGTGTTGCCGGACTCCTCGCCCTTGACCCAGACCTTGTTGCGGGAGCGGCTGAAGTACGTGGCCTTGCCGGTCTCGATCGTCTGCGCGATAGAGGCCGCGTTCATGAAAGCAAACATGAGGACGTCGCCCGAGGCGTCGTCGACCGTGATGCACGGGATCATGCCGTCGGCGCCGAACTTCGGCTGCAGGAGCTTGCCGAGCTCGACTTCGGGGGTCGACGCGCGGGGAGGGAAGGTGACGGGGTTCGGCATGGTGGGTGGATCAGGAGGCTGGGACATCGCCGAGCTTCCTGAGGTAATCGAACGTGTAAAGTCCCGTCCTGTGGCCGTCGCTGAAGTCGAAGCGGATGGCATAGTTGCCGACCCGCTCCCAGCCAAGGACCCGGACCGACGAGTGGTCCGCCTTCTGGCCGCCGCCGTACTTGTTGCCGAAGACGTCGTGTTCCCCCTGGGTTTCCGCGCTGGGGGAGGCCCGCCGCAGCAGGTCGTGCTTTAGGTAGGACTCCCCGCCGTCACTCCAGGCGACGGCTATCTCGTTGCCAATGGACTGGATGTTTAAGGTGGAATGCATGGGCGTTGCTGGCGTAAAACACCGAATGTCCACGGCGTGTTCCATATTCGCAAACCGGATCGCTGGAAACGCGGGCTTACCGGCGCGGACGCCTCGGCCAGCTTTGCAATTGCCGCCGCGGACCCGGAATGCTAGTTCTTGCGGTCTCATGGGACGTCAATGGCTCCACGCGAAACGCGCTATCGTCAATTTGAAGAAGGGTCAGGCCGTGGGCAAACTGGTGAAGGAAATCACCGTTGCCGCAAAGCTCGGGGGCGCCGACCCGGCCTCCAACGCCCGGCTCTTCGCCGTCCTTGAGAAGGCCAAGAAGGCCAGCGTCACCCGGGACGCCATCGAGCGCGCCATCAAGAAGGGTTCCGGCGGCGGCGACGACAAGTCGAGCCTCGAGCACGTGGTCTTCGAGGGTTACGCCCCGCACAAGATCCCGGTGATCGTCGAGGTCTACACCGACAACCACCAGAGGACGGCCCCGGAGATGAGGGTCCTCTTCAAGACGGGCGTCCTGGGCGGCGCGGGCAGCAACAAGTTCCTCTTTGACCATGTGGGCATCGTCGAGGCCCACCACAAGGACCCGGCCATCGACCTGGAAGCCGCGGCCATCGAGGCCGGAGCGAATGACTTCAAGGCCATCAGCCACCATGAGAACGATGACATCCCGGAGGGCCACGCCGGCGCTCGGTTCGTCACGGAGCGCACCGCGGTCCATGCCGTGACAACTTGGCTCACCAAGAACGGCTGGTCAGTCGTGACGAGCGAGCTCGGGTACCTCGCAAAGAGCTTTCCGGAGCTCGACGACACCTCCAGGGGCGACGTAGGGGAATTCCTCCAGGCCCTCGAGGACCATGACGACGTGCAGCGGGTCTGGGCGGCGGTGCACTGATAATTCGGGGCAATATCGCCAACGGTTGACACGAGGGCCGGTTTTTCCGAAATCTTGGGTCTTCCCCCCACTGACGTGAATATCCTAATCGTCGAAGACGAAGCTACTTCGAGAGAAATGCTTCTCAGCATCCTCAAGGCCGAGGGGGACCATCGAATTGAGACGGCGGCGGATGGCGACGACGCTCTGAAGCTCATGGAGGACCCCAGGCACCCGTTCGACGTGGTCTTCCTGGACCTCATGCTTCCCTCGATCTCCGGCCTGGACCTCCTGGAGCGCGTGAGGGCGACCCCGGCCTGCCGGTACGTGAGGGTGATTATTTGCACGACGTCGACGGACAGCGCGACCGTGGTCAGGGCGGCCCGCCTGGGCGTGCGCCATTACATGGTGAAGCCCGCGGACAAGATCCGCGTGTTCGAGCAGCTTAACATCATCAAGGCCGAGATCGCGGGCCTGCAGAAGATCGAGAAGCCCGAGGAGGCCGCGGGCCGGCTTGGACTCGACATGGCGACCTACAAGGCGAAGGTGAGCACGGCCCTGGAGAACATGGAGCGCTGGCTCACTCAGGCCAAGGCCGGAGCCCAGTCTGTCGACCGCCAGCAGCTTGCGAGCGACACGGGACGCCTCAAGGCCGATGCGCTGGACCTCGGCCTGCGCGAGGTCGGCCGGCGCTTCTCGACCCTCGAGACCCGCCTCACGATCGAGCCCAAGGGCGATGTGCCGGATTCCCGCGCCATCGAGATCGCGTTCATCATGAGCCATCTCCACGGCGAGCTGAACCGGGTCCGCTCGGTCCTGAAGATCATTGTCCCGGACAAGGCCTGAGGCCTGTCCCTGCGACCCGCGCCGCTCAGGGCGCGTCGGGCGATCGCCGCCAGAATCCCACGCGCCGGCCGTCCTCGTCCTGATAGGTGAGGATGTCGACCCAGATGTACTGCGGCGACACGGCGGCGTTGATCTTCGCCCACATCTCCGGGGTGTCGCCCGGCCTGTAGAAGAGGACGTAGTCGATGCCCTGCGCCTCAAGCCAGTTTCCCGCGTTGCCCTTATCCCAGGCGCTGAAGTCCCCGGCGTAGAACTTCATGAGCTGGGTATGCCTGCGCCGGACATCCTCTCGGTTCTCGCGCCAGAGGAGCTCGTGGCCCCACCAGCCTAGCCACATGCGCTGGCCGGCGAAAAGCGGGATGACGGCAGAATTGACGAAGCCACCCTGCTCGTCGGGCCTCTCGATCACGACACCGGGCTTCTCGACCTTCAGGCGTCCGAGCATGAGGCGGGGGAACTCCTCCTTCGTCAGGTAGTTCGTGCCCTCGATCTTGCCCCTCGAGTCCTTCGAGCCGCTCCACATGGGCTGCCAGAGGTCGTAGACGTAGAA
>DASRSJ010000135.1:0-2542 GCA_035656555.1 Opitutaceae bacterium | reverse complement strand
GGACCTTCAGCTTGCCGACGACGTTGTAGCGCGGAAAGCCGTGCTGCTCCTTGGGAAGGACGCTTCTCATCATCTTGCCCGGGACGGTGTAGCGCTTCGCGGACAGGCCGATCCGGCCCAGTTCTCGCGTGAGGTAGGCGGTGATCGCGCCGTAGTCGACGCCAGGGGGGTTGACGGTCGGGAATTCAACAAGCCGCTTCAGGCGCCCAAGGAGGGCGGCCTCGTTCCTGTCGATGAAGGTGTTGATCCGGTCCATCCGGGAAGCATCTCCAATAGGCGTGGAAACGGGAAGCCCGAACGGCATGCGCCGCAGCGAAAAGGCTCCGAGTTACAACCTGGAGGCAGATGTTTTTGACAGCGGCGGCCGCCGGATGCAGGGTGCACCGCAATGACCCTGGCCGATCTCAGGAAGGAATATTCCCTAGCAGGACTCTCTGAGAAGGACTTGGCGCGCGACCCATTCCGGCAGTTCGAGAAGTGGTTCCAGGAAGCGGAGGCGGCCAAGGTGAACGAGCCCAATGCCGGCGTGCTCTCAACGGCCACGAAGGACGGGAAGCCCTCCTCGCGGGTCGTGCTCCTGAAGGGCATCGATGGCCGCGGGTTCGTCTTCTTTACGAACTACGAAAGCCGCAAGGGCCGCGAGCTGGAGTCCAACCCCCGCGCTTCCTTCCTCTTTCCCTGGGTGGCCTTCGAGCGCCAGGTCATCATCGAGGGCACGGTGACGAAGGTCGCCCGCGAGGAGAGCGACGCGTATTTCCACAGCCGCCCCAGGGCGAGCCAGCTCGCCGCGTGGGCCTCGGCCCAGAGCTCGATCATTTCCGGCCGAGGAGCGCTGGAGGAGTCGATGAAGGCCACGGAGAAGAAATACGTGGGCATCGAGGCCCCCACCCCGCCCCACTGGGGCGGATTCCGCATCGTCCCCGAAACGGTGGAGTTCTGGCAGGGGCGGCGCAGCCGCCTCCACGACCGCCTCCGCTACAGGCGCGAGGCTTCCGGCGAATGGTCCGTCGAGCGCCTGGCGCCCTGAACAAAAGGCTTAAGAAGAAGTGAAGATCTACCTGATGCGGCACGCCGATGCGGTCTCCGACGAGATCGACCCCGTGAGGCCGCTCAGCGCGAAGGGACGCGATCAGGTGGGCCGGGTCTGCGAGGCGCTCGCCAAGCTCGGCGACTTCAAGCCTGTCGAGATCTGGCACAGCTCCCTTGCGCGCTCGAAGGAGACGGCGGAGCTCCTGAACGAGGGCATGAAGCTCAAGGCCCCCGTGATCCTAAAGTCCGGACTGACACCCGACGATGACCCGGCCCTGATCGCGCAGCTCCTTTCCTTGGAGACAAAGGAGATCGCCATTGTCGGCCACGAGCCGCACCTCGGCGTCCTCGCCTCTCTCATGGTGCACGGCCCGGCGCGGCCCGGCGTCTACTATCCCTTCTCGAAGGCGGGCATCGTGGCCCTGACCCTGGACGGCAAGGGATGGAAGTCCAAGTGGCTCGTCAGGTCGCCATGATTTTGGACATCCTGCCGACGAGGAGCGGCGGCGCCGCCGAGAACATGGCGACCGACTTCATGATGCTGCAGCGGTACCCCAGAGAGGCGTGCGCCCGCTACCGCCACTACGACTGGCGCTCGCCTTCGTTCACGTTCGGCTACAGCCAGAAAATCGCGTTCATCAGGAGCCAGCTCCCCCAGGGTGAGGCCGTCGACCTGTGCCGGAGGCCGACCGGCGGCGGCCTGGTGGACCACCGCGACGACTGGACCTATTCCCTCGTTATACCGAGGGGCCATCCCTTCGAGGAGGTCGCTGCGACCCAGAGCTACCGCGCGATCCATGAGGCGCTCGCGACCTCGCTCCTGGCCGCCGGCGCCAAGGTGACGCTCAAGCCGGTCGCCGAGCCCGTGGCGGAGGGGGATCCCGGCGGCCCCGCCGGCGTGTGCTTCCAGAGGGCGGAGATCTTCGACGTGGTCCACACCGAGACGGGCGAAAAGATCGCCGGGGGCGCGCAGAAGAGGAACAAGCGTGGCCTCCTTTTCCAGGGATCCATCTGGCGTCCCGCCGCGGGTGGAGACTCCGTCAAATGGGAAACTTTCGGGGAGGACTTCATCGTCCGCCTCGCCAACGCCCTCCAGGCTGAAGCCACGCCGACCCCGTGGCCCGATTTCAACGAGGAGGAGGTTGAGGCCCTAATCGAGCAGTACTCCTCGCCCGACTGGATGGAATTCCGCTAGCCGTCAGAACGGCCAGAAGTGGAAGATGCGCGCCGCGATTAGGGCGGCCGCAATCAGGATCACAAAGACGACCGCCGCCTGGCGCCGCGTCTTGGCGGCCTCATCCTCATAGGGATCGGCCGTCAGGCGCGTCGAGTGAGGGGGAAGGACGCCGCGGTCGGTCAGCGCCACGCCGAGCGGCATGTTGATCTTGACCCGGCCGTTAACGGCCCAGCCCGTTCCCTCGAGCAGTGGCCCGAGGTTCCGTTGGCGAAGCTTGAGGGCCGCCAGGATCATAGAGGGCCCCGAGATGATGAGAAGCGCTGCGGCCACGGCGAC
>DASRSJ010000134.1:0-5923 GCA_035656555.1 Opitutaceae bacterium | reverse complement strand
TCGTCGAACCCGGCGAGCAGCTTCCCTTCGAGGAGGAGACCGTCTTCCAAAAGCGGTCCAAGGGCCATTTTACCCTCGTTGCCCGCCGGCGTTAAGCTAGAAATTCGGCATGCCGTCGCCGGATAAAACCAGCGGGGGCCGCGCCTCCCGCGGTGCCCTTATCGTCGCCTTCGCCGCGATCTACCTGATCTGGGGTAGCACCTACCTGGGCATCCGCGTCGCGGTTGAGACCATCCCCCCGTTCCTCATGGCCGGAATGCGTTTCGTCATCTCCGGAACCCTGGTCTTTTCCTTCATGATCCTCCGGGGCAACCCGTGGCCCAGTCTTCGCCAATGGCGCGACCAGGCGATCGTAGGCGTCCTTCTGCTCCTCGGAGGCAACGGCGTGGTCTCCTGGGCGGAACAGCAGGTTCCCTCCGGCATCACCTGCCTGATTCTTGGGTCAGCCCCCTTGATCGTCGTCGGAATCGACTGGCTGCGCCCGGGCGGCAAGCGCCCCGCGACCATTCTTCTCGTCGGGGTGATGATAGGGATAGGCGGCTTGGCGCTCCTATTGGGCCCTGGCTCCTTCCCGGCGGGCCTCCAGCCTCCTGCAGGCGCGGTAACGGCGCTGCTTCTCTCCAGTGTCTGCTGGTGGCTAGGCTCCTTTTACAGCAAGCACGCGGTAAAGGATCCCCCAAAGCTCCTCATGGCCTCCGCCATGCAGATGCTGGCAGGCTGTGTATCTATCCTTTTGACCAGCTTCATTTTAGGCGAGTTTCCAAGGCTTCATATCCATGCGATCACCCCCGCCTCCTGGGTCGCCTTCGGATACCTGGTTGTAGTGGGCTCGATCATCGCCTTTCCCGTCTACTCCTTCCTCTTGGAGAACAGCACTCCCTCCAAGGTGTCGACCTTCGCCTATGTGAATCCGGT
The DNA here is from genome assembly GCA_035656555.1 of Opitutaceae bacterium. Classification (GTDB taxonomy): domain Bacteria; phylum Verrucomicrobiota; class Verrucomicrobiia; order Opitutales; family Opitutaceae; genus Palsa-1447. The sequence goes on along the minus strand of DASRSJ010000134.1, from coordinate 5,008 downwards.
TGTCGCCGTAATCCTTGGCTGGGCGATACTTGGGGAGCCGCTGAACCTCAGGATAGGCATCGCGGCTGCGATCATCCTTGGAGCCGTCGCCCTCATCACGATCCGGCGATCAAAGATGACCCGATAAGGGAGTGTGGCAACGAAGCCAGACGCTTCCGACTTTCTTTAGTTTCGAAGGTTGACGGAGAGAGGGGCCGTTCCATACGACTTAACGTTTCCCAACCGCACAGCACCCAGCAAGAACGATGTCCCGCGCCTTTAAAACCGCCCTAATCCTCGCCTTTGTTGCGACCGGTATTCCGGCTTTTGCAGCCGAGAAGGCGGAGCAGGTCGGCGTGTCGCCGAAGGCCAGCGTGCTCCTCGACCTCGGCCACGGCTTCCACCTGACCAACAGCATGGTGACCGGCTGGGCGATCTCCCTCTTCCTGATCGTCGGCATCATGATCCTCGTCGGTAAGGCGACGATCCTTCCAGGCCGCGGCCAGGCGCTCGTCGAGTCTCTTATAGAGACGCTGCGCGACGTCCTAGAGCCGATCGTCGGCAAGAAGGCGTTCCCGGCCTCGTTCCCTATCCTGATCTGCCTCTTCATCTTCATCCTCATCAATAACTGGATGGGCCTGATCCCCGGCGTCGGCACGATTGGCTGGGGCCATGATGTCGACGGCAAGTTCGAGGTCGTGCGCCCGCTGATCCGCCCCTTCAGCTCCGACTTCAACGGCACGATCGCCCTGGCGCTCGTCTCGTTCGGCGCCTGGGCGATCATCGTGCTGAAGTTCGCGGGCCCGAAGCTCATCATCAAGGACCTCTTCGGCAACAAGGCCGACCGCAAGGAGACGCCGGCCTTCCTCTACTTCTCCCTCTCCCTTATCTTCATCTTGGTCGGCTTCATCGAAGTCTTCTCGATCGCAATACGCCCGTTCACGCTCTCGGTCCGACTCTTCGGCAACGTCTTCGGGGGCGAGAACCTGCTCCACGGGACCCACTTCCTCTTCGTCTTCTACTTCATGGAGGCGCTGGTCGGCCTGATCCAAGCCTTCGTGTTCACGCTGCTGAGCGCCGTCTACATCGGGCTCCTCTGCAACCACGGCGACGAGTCGCACGACGAGGCCCACGCCGCGCCGCACTGACCCCAACCACTTTTCCGCCGGGACCGTGCCAAGAGCGCGGGCGGCGGATAACCCACAAAACAACAAAACACACATGAACATCCAAATCGCAGAACTCACGGGCAACATCGCCAGTGCCTTCGGTCTCCTCGGCGCCGCCATCGGCGTCGGTCTCATCGGCCTGAAGGCCGCCGAGGCAGTCGGCCGCAACCCGGGCGCCTCCGGCAAGATCCTCGTCCAGGCCATCCTGGGCATGGCCCTCGCTGAGGGTCTCGGCATCCTCGCGCTGTTCCTCGCAAAGTAATCCCGCAGAACCGGGTGGCCCGGCTGATCCCTGGCCACCCTCTTACCTTTCCACACAATGACGCTGCCCCTGTTCTTCGCCGCCGCCGCGGAAGTTAGCACGCCGGAGAAATTCGGCTTGGAGATCCATGTGGTCCTGGTCCAAGCGGGAAGCTTCCTGGTCCTCGCCGCCGTCCTCTACTACTTCGCCATCAAGCCGGTCCTCGCGACGATGGACCTGCGAGCCTCGAAGATCGACTCCGGCCTCAAGTACGCCGACGAGATGAAGGCGAAGCTCGAGGCCGTGCAGGCCGAGAGCGCCGCCGCCTCCAAGAAAGCTCAGGCCGAGGCCACGCGCATCATCGACGAGGCCCGCAAGGCCGCGAAGGAGTTCCTGGACAAGCAGACCCAGGAGAGCTCCGCCAAGGCCGCCGACATCCTCGCGAAGGCGCAGCAGGTGATCGAGCTCGAGAAGAAGAAGATGCTCGCCGAGGCCCGCACCGAGATCGCCCGCCTGGTCGTCGAGACCACGCAGCAGGTACTCGGCAAGCAGCTCTCCGACGCCGACCGCGCCCGCTACAACGAGGCCGCGGCCAAGGAACTCGCCAGCGCCTGACCATGGCATCGCACGCCAAAGCCGCACACGCCTTCGCCCGCCAGCTCTTCGCGTTGAGCGTCGTCGACGGCGCCGTTTCGGCCGAGCGCGTGTCCGGCGTCCTCGAGTACGTCGAGCGCCACAAGACCCCGAACCCGGTCATGGTGCTGAAGGCCTACCAGCGCATGATCGCCGCCGAGCTCGCAAAGGGTGTCGCCCTCGTGGAGCACGCCGGCTCGGTCAACGACTCCCTCCTCGCCGCCGTCGCCTCGTCGATGACGAAGAAGTACGGCCGCAAGGTCACCGCCACCGCCCAGCCGAACCCCGCGCTCCTCGCGGGCGTCCGTGTGCGCGTCGGAGACGATGTCTACGAATCCTCCATCGCCGGCCAGCTGGCCGCACTCTCCATCTCCGTCTGAACGGAACCCCCTTTAAAATCCCGCCTCCCTAATCTTCCGACCATGAGCACCGCCCTCGAACAAATCGAACAACAGATCGCCAAGCTTTCCAACAAGGCGGTCAAGAAGAACACCGGATCCATCCGCACGGTCGCCGACGGCGTCGCCAAGCTCGATGGCCTCTCGGATGTCATGTACAACGAGATGGTGCAGTTCCCCGGCGGGGCCATCGGCATCGCGCTGAACCTCGAGGAGGACGAGGTCGGCTGCGTCGTCCTCGGCGACATCTCCCAGTTGAAGGAGGGCGACGAGGTCACGACGACCGGCAAGCTCCTCTCCGTTCCTGTTGGCAGGGAGCTCCTCGGCCGCGCGGTCGACGCCCTCGGTGTACCGGTCGACGGCAAGGGCCCGATCGAGTCGACCGAGACCTACCCGGTCGAGCGCATCGCCCCCGGCATCATCGCCCGCAAGTCCGTCTCGCAGCCGATGTTCACGGGCATCATGGCCATCGACTCGATGATCCCGATCGGCCGCGGCCAGCGCGAGCTGATCATCGGCGACCGCGGCACCGGCAAGACGACCATCGCGATCGACACGATCATCAACCAGGCGAAGATCAACAAGGTCGGCATCGCCTCGGGCGACAAGAACTTCCGCCCCGTCTACTCGATCTACGTGGGAATCGGCCAGAAGAACTCGAACATCGTGCGCACGATCTCGGCCCTCGAGGCCGCTGGCGCGCTGGAGTTCACGATCATCGTCGCGGCGCCCGCCGCCGACAACCCTGCCAATCAGTATCTCGCCCCCTACTCGGGCGCGGCCATGGGCGAATGGTTCATGGAAAACGGAATGGACGCCCTGATCGTCTATGACGACCTCTCCAAGCACGCCGTCGCCTACCGCCAGATCTCGCTCATCCTCAAGCGCCCCTCGGGCCGCGAGGCATACCCGGGCGACGTGTTCTACCTCCACAGCCGCCTTCTCGAGCGCGCCGCGCGCCTCGACGGCAAGGGCTCGCTGACCGCGCTCCCGATCATCGAGACGCTGGCCGGCGACGTGTCGGCGTACATCCCGACGAACGTGATCTCCATCACGGACGGCCAGATCTTCCTGGAGACCGACCTCTTCAACCAGGGCATCCGCCCCGCGGTGTCCGTCGGCCTCTCCGTCTCCCGTGTCGGCTCCTCCGCCCAGATCAAGGCCACCAAGCAGGTCGGCGGTAAGCTCAAGGGCGAGCTCGCGCAGTTCCGCGAGCTGGCCGCGTTCGCGCAGTTCGGCTCCGATCTCGACGCCAAGACGAAGGCCCAACTCGAGCGCGGCGGCCGCATCGTCGAGCTCTTCAAGCAGCCGGCGTTCTCGCCGTCGCCAATCGAGCTCCAGGTCGCCGTCCTCTTCGCCATGCAGAAGGGCTTCTTCGACCCGATCGAGGTCAAGAAGGTCGTCGAGGCCGCGGCCTCGCTGAAGAGCTTCTTCACGACGCGCCAGGATGCGCTCCTCTCCGAGGTGCGCACGAAGGCCGCGCTCGACAAGGACCTCGAGGCCAAGCTCCTCGCAGCCTGCGAGTCGTGGAAGGCCTCCTACTCGGCCTGATAGAAACCCCGGCAGAAATTCTGGAATAACCCTCGATGGCCAGCACACGCGACATCCGCCGACGCATCAAGTCGGTCAAGAACACCCGCCAGATCACCAAGGCGATGGAGCTGGTCGCGGCCTCAAAGATGAAGAAGGCCCAGCAGATCGCCCTCGGCGGCCTGCCGTACGCCACGCTTCTCGCGGACATGCTCGCAGCCCTCTCGCAGGGCGTCGAGGAGTCGGCGCATCCATTCCTGGTCGCCCGCGAGGTGAAGACTCGCGGCATCCTGCTGATCACGACCGACAAGGGCCTGTGCGGATCGCTGAACGCGAACCTCTTCAAGCTCGTCACCGAGATCAAGACGCCGGCGAAGTTCTACTCGATCGGCCGCAAGGGCACGCAGTTCCTCGGCCGCACGAAGCGCCCGATGGTCGCCGACTTCCAGGTCCACGACCAGGTCCCCTTCAACGAGGTGAAGATTGCGGCCGAGTTCATGGTGAAGGAATACACCGAGGGCCACATCGACACGATCGAGGTCATCTACTCCCGCTTCAAGAACACGCTGGTGCAGGTGCCGCTCGTGCGCCCGATCCTGCCGCTCCACAGCGTGAAGGAGTTCCTCGAGACCCTGGGCCGCGACGCCTCGGCGCCAAAGACGGGCGCCGATGACCGCGAGGTTCTCTTCGAGCCCAGCGCCGGCGAGGTCCTCGACGCGCTGCTTCCCTTCTACATCGACCACCAGATCCACCAGGCCGCGCTCTCCGCGAAGGCCTCGGAGCACAGCGCGCGCATGGTCGCCATGAAGACGGCCAAGGACAACGCGACGGAGCTCCTCGGCGACCTGACCCTCGAGTACAACAAGGCACGCCAGGCGGCCATCACCCAGGAGATCCTGGAGCTCGCCGCCGCGCAGTTCAGCGCCTGAGCACACACCTTAACACAGAAACCCACCCATCTTCGCCAACATGAACACCGGAAAAATAGTCCAAGTGATCGGCCCCGTGGTCGACGTACAGTTTGCCGAGCACGCGATCCCGCCGATCTACCAGGCGCT
>DASRSJ010000133.1:0-10642 GCA_035656555.1 Opitutaceae bacterium | reverse complement strand
CGCCAAAAAGATGGGCGTCGAGCCCACGAGCTGCCTCGTGTTTGAGGACGGCGAGCCGGGCATCAGGGCCGCCCAGGCCGCGGGGATGAAGTATGTCTTCGTCCCGAGCAGGCTCTCAGCGTGACGGGGTGACCCCCGAGGCGACTGCGGTCAGCTTGACCTCGGTGCCGACCGTCAGGTCCGCCGTTTTCGCCGCGTCACCCATGAAGCGGGCCGCCACCGTGCGGCCGTCCGCGTCGGCGAAGGCGACCCAGTCGCCCTCCTTCACGTCGGCGTAGGTGCGGGCGTAGAGGGTGCGGAACGACTTCCCGTTCGCCTCGAGCGTGAAGTAGGTCATGAGCGGGATCCCCGCCGCCTGGAAATCGGCCGCTTGAGCCTCGAGGAGGACGCCGCCGTAGACTGCGTCCACCTCGGCGACCTTGGTGCCGATGGAGTGGGCCTGCGTGTCGATCTCGGCCGTGGATGGGCCCGGGTCAGGGGCGATGGTCGCATCGAAGAACTGCGCCTGGTCCTTCGGCTTGGGCAGGGCGTCCGAGTCCCGATCGATCCAGGCGTTCAGGGCCTCGAAGGCCTCGGCGTGCTCGGCCTGGTTGATGTTGGTGTGGCCCTCCCTCTTGATCACGAACAGCGCGGGCTGGACGGTCGGCGCCGGGCGCGCGACGAGGGAAGTCACGTAGCGCATCGACTGCAGGAACTCCTTGTTGGTGGCCACGAGAAGCAGCGGGATCCTCGGGAGGAGCGAGATGCCCACCTGGCCGTTCTGCTCCTTCACGTAGAAGGTGGGGTCAAACGCGATCGCGCCGTCATAGAGTCCCTTGTCGCGCTCCGCCATGAGGGTGACGATCAGTCCGCCCATCGACTCGCCCTCGAGAATCACCCGCTCGGGCTGACCGAACTCGTTTGCGATGTAATTGCGCAGGCCGTCCAGGTCCGCGATCGAGTCGGCGAGGACGATGCCGTTCCTGCGGAAACTCGTCGTGGCGACAATCCAGCCGTCGTCGAGCGCCGCCTTGATCGACGCGCGCTCCGGGTGAAGGTCCGCGACAAGCGGCGTCTTGTCCGCCCGGTAACCGTGGGCCAGCAGCAGGATCCTGTGGTTCCACTGTCCCGGGGGGAGAGCCACCGCGAACTTGGCCCCCTGGATCTCCCCGTATTGCACCGACACCGTCGAAGCGGGCGCGTCGGCCCTGACGGACACCGCGGCCAGACATGCGCCGGCCGCAATCCCCGCAAATGCCCGACGGATCAGCCTCTTGAACATGAGGCCGCCATTTTGCCCCCGGGTGCGCCGCAATGCGAATCCCTTTTGGCTTCAGCTGGGAGCCCCGATGGACTCATATGGACATTCTCCCGTGAGCCCGACCGAACTGGCCAAGCCCTTCATCCACACCTTTCCGGCCTACGTGCCCGGCAAGCCGATCGAGGATGTCGCCCGAGACATGGGGCTGGATCCGTCCGGCATCATCAAACTCGCCTCCAACGAGAACGCCTTCGGACCCTCGCCGAAGGCCGTGGCCGCGGCGACCCGAGCCCTCCAGCAGGGACAGCTCTACCCGGACGGCGGATGCTACGCGCTCAGGAACAAGCTCGCGGCCTTCCACAAGCTCTCGCCCGGACAGTTCGTCGTCGGCAATGGATCCAACGAAATCATCGAGCTCCTGGGACACGTCTTCCTTAACCCGGGCGACGAGGTCGTCATGGGCTGCCCGGAGTTCATCGTCTACAGGCTGGTGTCGCTCCTCTTCGGCGCGAGGCCGGTCGAGGTGCCGCTCGTCAAGTTCAGGAACGACCTGGATGGGCTGGCCCGCGCCGTCACGCCGAAGACGAAGCTCGTCATCGTCGCGACGCCCAACAACCCGACGGGGACCGCGAACTCGCCGTCCGAGCTCCTGGGCTTCATCCGTTCGCTTCCCTCGACCGTCATCTGCGTCGTCGACGAGGCCTATGCCGACTTCGCGGACGACCACCCCGACATCCGTCCCCTGATTGCCGAGGGCCGAAACGTCATCGGCCTGCGCACGTTCTCGAAGGCCTACGGCCTGGCGGCGCTCAGGGTGGGGTACGGCTATTCGACGCGGGAGTTGTCGGCACTTCTCGACCGCATCCGCCAGCCCTTCAACGTGAATTCGGTCGCGCAGGCCGCGGCCGCCGCCGCTCTCGACGACCAGGAGTTCCGCGACCGGACCGTGCGCGACACGCGAAGCGGGCTCAGGCGGCTTGAGGCGGGCTTCGCGAAGCTCGGCCTCGAGTTCGTGCCGAGCCAGGCAAACTTCAGCCTCGTGAAAGTGGGCGACGGCGCCCGCGTGTTCGACGTGCTGCAGCGAAAGGGCGTCATCGTCCGCCCGCTCAAGCTCTACGAGCTTCCCGAGTGGATCCGCGTGACCGCGGGCACGGCGGCCGAGAACGAGCGCCTCCTGGACGAATTGGCGGTCGCGGTCGCCTAGCGCGACGACGCGCGGGTCAGCCTGTCGGCGATCGCCTCCGCGAGGCCGGCGCCCTTGGGGCGCTCGACGTGGATCCTGCGAAATCCGGTCTCGTCGAGTTCCCGCAGCGCGGCGAACAGCCGGCGCGAGGCCCGCTTCATGTCTCCCTTGGCATCCAGCCAGTAGACGTTCGGAAGCGGCTGGCCGCGGGGCTTGGACACGAAGAGCCACGCATCCTCGGGCCCGGCCTTCACGATCATCGCCCTCGTCATCGTTGCGTGGAGGAGGACGGGGGTGCGCGGGCTGTAGTGGCGCTTCAGCTGGCCGGGGGCCACCTGGGCGCCTGTTTTGGCCCTCGGCTTTGACTTCGAGAGAACGGCAACCCCAAGGACCTTCTGCAGCTGGGCGCGCGTCACCGCTCCCGGCCTCAAGAGGACGGGACGCGCGGGGTTGCGCAGGTCGATGATCGTGGACTCGACCCCGATGACAGAGGCGCCGCCGTCCAGGATGTGGCTGATCTTGGATCCGAGGTGATCCATGACGTGGGCCGCTGTCGTGGGGCTCACATAGCCGAAGGGGTTGGCGCTCGGCGCGGCGAGCGGCACGCCGGCCAGGCGGATCAGCCGGCGAAAGAGGCGGTTCGAGGGAACGCGCACGGCGACACTTGGCAGGTTGGACGTGGCGGCGCCGGGAATCTCGTCCGTCTTCGGGAGGATGATCGTCAGGGGGCCGGGCCAGAACGCCTTGGCGAGTGTGAGCGCCGCGGGGTTCGCATGCGCGACGCGGGGCAAATCACGCGCCGAGGCTATGTGGACGATCAGGGGATCGGACAGCGGGCGCTCCTTTGCAGCGAAGATCTTGAGGCAGGCCGCCTCGCTCGTCGCGTCGCCCGCAAGGCCGTACACGGTCTCTGTGGGAACCGCGACCAGTTCGCCCTTCCTCAGCTGTCCCGCGAGCATCGCGAGGTTGGCCGGGGTGCCGCGGTGGATCTTTGCGAAGAAGGCCAAGTGTGCCGTGGGTTTACCGGCTCAGGGAGACGGCGAGGCGGATCGTGCCCGCAAGCCCGATGCAGGCCAGGACCGCGTAGAGGCCGATCGACGCGTAGAAGGAATAGGGCCGCTCGCTGGCGGAGATGACGAAGCCGTACCGGCTCCTGAGCTTTCCCTTCCGGAGTCCGTTGATGGCCATCCATCCGCAGATCGCGAACAGGAGCGTGAAGGACACCAGCTTGCCGGTTTCACGGGTCATCGGCGGGGATTTGCGGGCAAAAAAAGGCCGGAGCCACGGGGGCTCCGGCAATTGTGGTTCAGCAAGCTTTCGCTTACTTCGTCAGCAGCATGTTGCGCGAGTGCTTGATCGTGCGCGTCACGGCCCTCTGGTGCTTGGCGCACAGGCCCGTGTACTTGCGGGGCAGGATCTTGCCGGTGTCCGTGACGAAACGCACCCAGGCCGGGGGATCCGTGAACGGAATCTGGGCGGGTGTCGGTGTCTGTGTCTTGGTCTCGTCGGTGCTCATGGCGTTTTAGGAAGGGAGATCGTGGATTTTGGCGGATGTTTGTCAATCAGGCAGTTTCCACGCGCCTTGGCAGCGTATCGACCTAGGCAGGACCGACTTAAGTCGATCTACTTGCCCGAAGAGGCCACCTTGCGGACGAAGGCCGGGTTGTTGTTCGGCGAGAAGAGCCCTCTGGAGTCCACGTCGACCATCCCCTGGATGACGCGCGCCGGATCGCCCACGCTGGCCATGGCGATCGCGGTGACGGGCTTGCCTGTCGCCTTCTCGCTGATCCAGAGGCGGGGGTTCTCGCCGGACGCCCTGTCATAGCTGACGGCATACTGTACACCGGGCTTCGCGAAGAGGGTGAAGCTGTGCCCGGCGGTTGCGGTGCCGTCATAGTAGCGCACAAAGATGCTGTGCAGGCCCGGAAGGAGCGGGCGCTCCTTGTTCCATGTCTGGGTCTCGTCGGCTATGGCCACGCCGTCGATCGACATGACGCTCGCGACCTCCTGGAAGGTGAAGAGCGTCGCGGACCTGGCGGTGCCGACGATCGCGGCGGGGATCCATGCGGGCGCCTCGGTGCCGCGCTGTGAGAGGGCGATCTTGCCGACCTGCATGGCCAGCAGTGAAACGGCATCGGCTATAGAGGTGGATTTCTCGGTCCTGACCTTGGTCTCCATGGGCCGGGCCATCCCCGGCGGAGTTACGCGGGCGGTGAGGAGCGTGTCGGATCCGTCCATCGAGACCCTGCCGGTAACGACGGTGGCCGCCAAGCCCTGGGGCGACTGGGCGGTCTCGTCCGCGTCGACGACGACCAGCGGCGAGAGGGCCGCAAGGTCGCTCGCGAGGATGTGGGCCACGGAGATACCGGCGTCGCGGCTGCCGATGGCGCTCGAGGTGGCAGCGTCCGACTGGAATGTGCTGACGGCGACCGTGGTGGTCGCGACCTGCGTCGAAGGTGCGGCAAGCGCCGCAAGGGGCAGGAGAAGGACAATGACGGATGTCTTCATGGGATGTTCAATTTTTGGCCATTGGGCCAAGGTGGAATAATGCCGACTATAAGGCCTGACGCACGAGGGGATGCTAAAGTGACGCGGAAAGCACGGCCAGGCCGGCCTTGGCGGTGCTGACATCGTCCTCGGAGCGGCCGCCGCTGAAGGCGGCGATCAGGACGCCGGACTTTCCCTTGGTGACCACGCCTCCCTGCCAGCCAAACTCGCCCGTCATGACGGGGCGCTCGAGCTTGCCGCTGTCCTTGAGCGTGGCGGCCATCTCGGCCGCCTTGGCGTAGGCGACACCGAGGAGATTGCTGCCCTTGGCCCGTGTTGCGGAAGGCAGTTCCAGCATGCTGCCCACGACGACCATCCGGGACGACCAGGAGTCGAGGGTGTCGCCGGCCGAGAAGGCGACGATGGCGACGCCGCTCATGTGGAGGGCCTCGGCGTGCGCCCTCATGGCCTGGAGCGCCTTCTCGGATACCTCGTCAAATCCGGTGGATTGGAAGATGGGCGTTGCATCGGGCTTTGCCGCATCGGCGGCCTGGGAACGAAGGCCGGGGGTGAGGGCCATGAGGAAGACGGCTGAACAAACCAGCGCGCGGGGAAGACCGGAAGAAATCACATTCATGGGGTAAGCTCTTTCCTGACGGTTGGGGTTAATGGAACGTGGCCCAAAGTCGGCTCCCCGGCAAGCACCGCCGCCTCAGCCAGAGAGCGGCAGCGTGCTGGCCCGCACCACGTGCCCTCCGCGCTCGGCCGGCTCGCCGGGACGATTCGGGATGTACCGCTCCCTCATCTGGCGGGGCCCGATGTCATCGATCTCGCGGAAGCCAATGAGGCTCAGCCGGGCGTGGAGCTCTCCCGTCTCGAACTGGGTCTTGAGCTCCTCACCGATCAGGGCCACGCGCCTGGCAAGCTCCTCCCGGGCGGCGGCGTAGGGGTCGGGCTTCCCCGCCTCCGGCGGATTTCCATAATCAAAGACCACGTGTGCGCCGCCGGGAAGCCGCGCGATGTGGTCCAGCGTCGCGAAGATAGCGGGCTCGCTCAGGTAGGGGACGACCCCGAGCCAGGTGAAAAAGGCGGGCCTTTGGGGGTCGAAGCCGGCGGCGGCCAATCCCTGCTCGATCGTCTCCCGCTCGAAGTCCACGGGCGCGAACGTGAGGTTGGCCGGCACTGGTATCGAGGCCTTGGCGAGCTGCTCCCGTTTCCATGCCTGCGTCGCGGGGTGGTCTATCTCGAAGATGCGCAGCGCGGCGTGCCGCGTGCGGTAGGCGTAGGTGTCGAGGCCCGCGCCGAGGACGACAAGCTGGAGCACGCCGCTTGCGACCGCGGCGTCGAGCGCGTCCTCCGCGAAGCGCGTTCGGGCGGCGATGAAGAGCCTGAGACCCCGGCGCCTCGGGTTCTCCTCGGCCTTTCGAATCGCCTCCTCCAGATGCTCACCGAGTATCCGCTCGGCCAGCGGATCCCTGAAGATGAAGCCGTGCTCGAGTTTCTGGTGGGCGGCGCGGTGTGACGCGGCGCCTAGGGCCGTCTGGCTGGGTTTCCCCGGCTGCATAGTGAACGGGCGCTTTCTAAGCGGTGGCCTCGTCGGGCACGGGATGACTCAGCGTACTCATGGTCGCGGGATGAACGCATCCTCGCGGCCGCGCACCCGCTTGCAATCCCTTCCCGAGCCGGCGGCGCCGGGCATGCCGGGTCACTGGATCCGGAAATCGCCGACCTTGAGCGGGAAGAGCGGCCGGCCGAGGCGCTCGGAGCTGACGCGCTCGATCTCGAGCGCGACCGTGTAGTTGTGGGTCACGAAGCGCAGGAGCTCGACCCTGGGGATACGCAGGCAGCGCGTCCTGTGGTGGGCCGTCACGCTGGCGTTGGGCGAGCTGTTCTGCATGAGGCCGATCTCGCCGAAGAAGTCCCCGCCGTAGATCGTCGCCAGCCCGCGGCCGTCGCGCGAGACCTTGGCGTCGCCCTCGAAGATGACGAAGAAGTCCTCGACCGTCTGGCCCTCGCTCAGGATAGGGTCGTCCTGCTTGTAGTCCGCGATGGACGAGAGGCGCGCGAAGCGGTGGACCGCCTGGAGGTGCCAATTGCGGCAGAGGGATATGCGGCGAAGGAACGGCCGCTTGAGGATCGCGTCGACCAGGGTCGTCTGCGGCACGGTGTTCTGGATCAGGGCCTGCACGGCGGAGCGCTCGATCATCAGGAGCGTGACCGGGGTCAGCGAGCGCAGGCGGTAGCCGGGGTGCTTCGGGTCGGCCAGGTCGTGGAGGCCGACGACGTCACCCTCGCTCAGGACCTGGACTTGGACCGTGCGGCCGGTCGGCAGTTTGCGCCGCAGGCTGATCTTGCCCGAGACGATGATAGCCACGTGGGTCGGCTCGTCGCTGGCCTCGGGGATCGCGGCCCACGGGCTGTAGCGGCGCACGGTCATCGTGCGCGCGAACTCCTGGCGCTTCGGGGGCGGCATGGTGCCGAAGAGGGGGGAGGCGGTCAGCATCTTCACGCGGCTCGACTCATCGAGGGGGATCGAGCCCGCGCCGAACCAGCGCGTCTTCCAGAGGCGCATCGTGTTCCTGCGGCCCCGGGCGAACCCGCGGCTCCAGTGGTACATCTCCCAGAGGAAGTAGCTCAGGCCCATGAGCGCCAGGGAGCCGCCGATCGCGATGGCGATCAGGAGACCGTTCTGCTTCCAGAAGAGGAGCGTCCAGGGCGGCGTCGTGGTCAGGCGGCCGACCCAGTAGAGGAGGGCGAGGGTCCAGAGGACGCCGTAGCCGATCCTTGCCCACGAGGTGGCGTTCGTGATGGCGGTCATCATCAGCTTCACGCGTGCCTTCGGATGGCGGTTGGGCGGGAAGATGAAGTCGTGCTCGGCGTCGCTCGGCATGCGCTTGCTGCCGACGTGGATCAGGGCCGCGAGGCGCCCGCCGAAGATCGGGCGCAGGCTTAGGACGAGCCCGACCAGGGAGAAGAACGCGAGGCCAGGCTCGTGCCAGGCCGCGATGCCGGCTGAGGCGGCGAGGACGGCGGGGACGGCCAGGGCGACCATCGTCTGCTCCTTCCTCCGGAGCATCGCCGTGTCGTGCATGTCGACCGTGAAGTGGGGCGGCAGCGCGAACCAGTTCCAGCGGGGCCTGTAGACCTCGCCGCCTGCGTCGCGGATCATGCAGGCGGCCAGGAACTCGCCGAAGCTGAGCGAGGCGCAGAGGAGGACGAGGCCGAGCGTCCAGTCGAGGACGGTCGAGGGCAGCTTCGGGTGGAACCCGAGCGCCATCACGAGGCCGGCGACAAAGAGGATGACCAGCGGGCGCTCGAGGACGCTCGCGCGAACCTTGGACTGCCAGTCGTGGGCCTGGATCGTCTCAGGTTCAACGCCGGGCTCCAGGAGGATGTTCGCCTTGAGGGCCTTCAGGATCAGCTCGTAGGACTCCCCGAGCGCCAGGCACTCGCGGTCGCGGATGGCGTCGCCCAGCATGTTGGGCACCATGTTCGGCTTCTCGAACTTGCGCAGGATCTGCCACTGGTCCGGCGTCACCCGCAGGTAGGTGCGCGCCGAGATGTTCTTCAGGACGATGATCCCGTCCTTCAGCTCGCTTCGCCTTACGTTCGGGGCGAGGCTGAGGGTCTGCGCGGAAAGTATCAGGTTTATGTCCATCGTCTATCAGGTGGCGTTGCCGCCACCTATGGATTCCTTGACGGCTGAGATCAGCTGGGCGTTCTCGAAGGGCTTCGGCAGGAAGCGGTGGTCCTTCAGGTCCTCGGGCCACCACGACACGTCGGTGAGATGCCCGCTGACGAAGATGACGTTGAGGCCCTTCAAGCGCGCGCACATGCGCCGAACCAGCTCCAGGCCGTCGACATGCGGCATGAGCACGTCGCAGATGATGAGGGACGGAGGCGTCGACTCGGCCGCGAGAATCTCCATCGCCTGTGCCGCGCCGTCGGCGGAGAGCACGGTCCAGCCCTGGCTCCGGAGGAGGAACTCCATCAGGCGGCGGATAGAGGGCTCGTCGTCGACGACGAGTATCCACGGTCCGGCGGCGCCTGTCGGGGAGCCTTCGGGGATGGATGAGGACGTGTTGTTGTTGTTGGTCACTGATTAATCGATACCGGCACGCATCGTGACCTAGCGAGTCGAACAAACACGTAGGCCGCATTTTATGAATGCGAGCCAGTGGCATCTGGCCTCGGCCAGATGCAGAATCGTGCAAATTGAGGGCGATAGGGCCCGGCGGCCCCTATCGCACCGTCTAAATCCGCAGCCGGCTCAGATTGAGGGGCGCAACGCCCGCCACCGGCTCGCCTTGGATGAGCGCGGGCTTGAACAGGATCCCGTGGACCACCGATTCAAGGTAGGAGTCGTCGATCTTCTTCGTGCACGCGGCGTCCTCGAAGGCCTCGCTTGCGGTCCCGTCCTTGGAGACGCGCACGTAGACGGTGTCCGCGTACTTGCCGGAGACGATCCTCGTGCGCAGGTCGTCGGGGAGGGAGCCCATGACGGGCGCCGCGCCGAGTGTCTCGCCCTTGTGGGCGGCGATGTATTTCGTCTTCACGTAGTCGAAGGCCTCGTCGCTGGACAGGCTCTTCCTGCCGGGGGACACGTTGGTGGCGATCTCGATCCCGTTGTTGTAGAGATGCAGCTCGAAGCTGATCAGCTGGTAGCCCGGCGGGAATCCGCCCTGCTCGAACTTCACGTGGGACACGTTGTGGGTGATCGGGTCGAGGGCCTTCGCGTAGATCAGGTTCTGCGACGCGCCCTCCGGCGCGTTCATCGCGTGGAATTTCGTGATGACGACGAAGTACGGTGTCTGGATGTCCTTCTCGGAGGTGACGTCGAACGCCACGTCGAGGGCATCGAAGGAACCGCCGCTTTGGCCCATGTAGCTGAGGTCTCCGCCGTTCGTCGACCCGGCCTGCTGGGCGCTGTTGCCCGCCTGGTTGGCGTCGTTGCTGGAGACTTTCGTGGTCGAGGTGCTCCCGCCGCCGCTCAGGCCCGAGTTTGCCGCGGCGATCTCCTCATTGGCCTTCGCGGTAGCCTGGTTGGAGGCCGTGTGCTCCCCGATGTCGACCAAGGCGCCGTTGTTCACGTTCTGGGTCAGCTTGACCGACGGGTCGTTCGCGAAGGTGTAGCCGCGCTCGCTCTTCAGGTTCTCGATCATTGCGGTGACGTCCGTCAGCTTCTGCGCGGGAGTCACCTTCATGGCGACCGGGCCGTTCTTGCCGGATACCAGCTGCTGCTCGCCGCCGAGAACGATGACCCACGAGCTGCCGTTCACGTCGCGGACAGGGTGGACCACGCCCCCCTGGCCGACGGAAATGTTTTCGCCCTCGAAGAGGGTGTACGTCTTGGCTTCGGCGGCGTGGGCGGAGCCCGCAAAGGCGATGCAGAGGGGCAGGAGGAGGGAAGCGGTCTTCATTGAAATGGGGGATTTGAACCTAGGCATGAAACATCCAAAAAGCGATGCTACATGGATTGACGCTCATACGCCGGAAAGGGTTCCAAGTAAGTGCAGGCGATTAGCTTCGGAACGGTGGGCGGAGTCACCCAAGATGCGTAACACCGCAGCCTTGCCGTACCCTTCAGTAAATTCTGAGGTCAGGGTGGGCTAGGCGATACTGCTTGCCCGTCTTTTTGGCTGGGCTTAATCGTTCGCTGGCAATCGACACGTGATTCGTCCCTGTAGCTCAACTGGATAGAGCAGCGGTTTCCTAAACCGCTTGTCCCGGTT
>DASRSJ010000132.1:0-1982 GCA_035656555.1 Opitutaceae bacterium | reverse complement strand
CGTCGGCGGTATAGGTCGTGCCCGCGGGCTGGGCCGGGGCGGTCACTACCTGGAACGAGTAGCTCTGGCCCGCCGTCACATCCGGCAGGTAGGTCTGCGCTAGGGCTGCGGTCGTCAGGCCAACGAGCGCCGTGGCAATGGTCAGAAGGCGGGCTGGGGTGAATGTCGATCGATTCATGGGGAGTGTGCTGGAGGTTTTTGCGCCTGCGATCCCACGCCGCGCGGGAGCCGGGATTCATTGAGAAGAGCACATTGTAGCCACAAACGGCGTGTGGTGCCGCAAAACGGGCATGTGCGCGTGGGGTACTCACCTCCCGCATGCGGCTTCCTGCACCTCCCCTCTACGCCACGCGCACGGGAAACATCCTGACGGTCGGCTCAAGCTGCGTCCCACCGGAAAATCCGACTACGACGCGCGCCGTAGACCGGCTAACTCAAGCCTTGGACTGCCAGCGCCAATCTATCCCTGTCCGACACGCCGCACTCGCCCTAGGACAAGCGCGGGGCTTCCTTCCTAGACGGAGAGCTGCGGCCTCTTCGGGTCAGGCCAGTCGATGTGGAAGAACTTTCCACGCGGCTGGTCGATGCGCTCGTAGGTATGTGCGCCGAAGAAGTCCCTCTGCGCCTGGAGCAGGTTGGCGGGAAGGCGGGCCGAGCGGTATCCGTCGTAGTACGCGAGCGAGGCCGCGAACGTCGGGGCCGGCACGCCGCACTCCGCGGCGAGCGCGATCACCTTGCGCCAGTTCTCCTGGGCCTTCTTGAAGGTCTTGTTGAAGTACGGGTCGAGGAGCAGGTTCGCGAGGTTCGGGTCCTTGCTGTAGGCCTCGGTGATCTTCTGCAGGAAGGCCGCGCGGATGATGCAGCCGCCCCTCCAGATCTGGGCGATCTGGCCGAAGTTGAGCTTCCATCCGTACTCCTTGGCGCCGGCGCGCATGAGCTGGAAACCCTGCGCGTAGCTGCAGATCTTCGAGCAGTAGAGGGCGTCGCGGATCGCTTCCAGGAGCGCCTTCTTGGAGCCCTTGTACTTCTTCGAGGGTCCCTTGAGGATCTTGGAGGCCGCGACGCGCTCGTCCTTGACGGCGGAGATGCAGCGGGCGAAGACGGCCTCGGCGATCGTCGGGGCGGAGAGGCCCATGTCGAGGGCGTTGACCGCGGTCCACTTGCCCGTGCCCTTTTGGCCGGCGGTGTCCAGGACGATGTCGACGAAGGGCTTCTTCGTGACCGGGTCCTTCTGCTTGAGGATCGTGCTCGTGATCTCGATCAGGAAGCTGTCGAGGATACCCTTGTTCCACTCGGCGAAGACCTCGCCCATCTCGGCGGGCTTCATCCCGAGGAGTCCCTTCATGAGCGCGTAGGCCTCGCAGATCATCTGCATGTCGCCGTACTCGATCCCGTTGTGGACCATCTTGACGTAGTGGCCCGCGCCGTTCTCGCCGATGTAGGCCGTGCAGGGGACGCCGCCCTTGACGGGGTGGCCGGGCGTCGCGCCCTCAAGGGGCTTGCCGGTCTTGGCATCGACCTTCGCGGCGACTGCCTCCCAGACGGGCTTGAGCTCGAGCCACGCCTTGTAGTCGCCACCCGGCATGAGGGACGGGCCGAAGCGCGCGCCCTCCTCGCCGCCTGAGACGCCGCTCCCGATGAAGCGAAGGCCCTTGTCGGCGTACGCCTTCTCGCGGCGGATCGTGTCGGTCCAGAGTGAGTTGCCGCCGTCGATCACGATGTCGTCCTTCTCGAGAAGCGGCGTGAGGCTGTCGATCACGGCATCCGTGCCCTTGCCGGCCTGCACGAGGATGATGATCTTGCGCGGCTTCGCGAGCGAGGCGACGAACTGCTGGATCGTCTCGGTGCCAACGACACCGCCGGGGGTGTTCGGATTGTCGGCGACGAACTTGTCGGTCTTCTCGGTGGTCCTGTTGAAGACCGAGATCTGGAAGCCGTGGTCGGCTATGTTGAGGGCGAGGTTCTGGCCCATGACCGCGAGG
>DASRSJ010000131.1:0-17450 GCA_035656555.1 Opitutaceae bacterium | reverse complement strand
CCAGGATGCCGTGGAGCTTCGTGATCACCTCGTCCCGCCCCCAGTAGAAGTTCTGGAGGTTCTGGAGCCACTCAAAGTAGGAGACGATGACGCCGCCTGAGTTGCAGAGGACGTCGGGGATCAGCTCGATGTCGCCCCTGTCCTCGATGATCTTGTCGGCCTCGTTGGTGGTGGGTCCGTTCGCGGCCTCGGCGAGGAGCCGGCATTTGAGCTTGGGGGCGTTGTCCTTCGTGATCACCCGCTCCAGCGCCGCGGGAACAAGCACCGTGCATTCAAGTTCCAGGAGCTCCTCGTTCGTGATGGCCTGGCCACCGTCGAAGTCCTTTAGGACCTTGGCGTACTGGAGGTAGGCGAGGGCCTTCTTGATGTCTATTCCGGCCGCATTGTGGATGGCGCCGGTGTAGTCGGAGATGGCGATGATCTTTGCCCCCATCGCGGTGAGCGCCAGGGCCGTTTCGCTTCCCACGTTCCCGAAGCCCTGGATGGCGACGGTTGCCTCGGCGACGTTGATCTTCATGTCCGCAAGGTACTTTCCAACGAGATGCGCGACGCCGGCTCCCGTGGCCTCGCGGCGGCCCTCGGAGCCGCCCAGGGCGATCGGTTTGCCTGTCACGACTCCCGGAGTGATGTGGCCCACGTGGTTTGAGTAGGTGTCCATCATCCAGGCCATGATCTGCTCATTGGTGCCCACGTCCGGTGCCGGTATGTCCAGCTGCGGCCCCACGAAATTGATCAATTCCTGCATGTACCGCCGCGAGAGGTGCTCGAGCTCGGTGGGGGAGAGGTCCCTAGGGTTGACGATGACGCCTCCCTTGGCACCGCCATAAGGCAGGCCCACGAGCGAGCACTTCCAGCTCATCCACATGGAAAGGGCGGCCACCTCGCCCAGGGTGACCGACTCGTGGAAGCGGATGCCTCCCTTGGACGGGCCGGTCGAGATGTTGTGCTGGACCCGGTAGCCCTCGAACACCGTCACGCCGCCGTTGTCACGGCGTATGGGCAGAGAGACTGCGATGCAGCGGCGGGGGTACTTCGTTCGGTCGCGAATCTCCTCCGGGAGATTGATAGCATCGGCGGCCTGGTCAAATTGTCGGCACGCCATGCGGAATACATCGGAATCGTACAGGGTTGAAACAACTGCCTTTGACATGGGTCTAGTCTAGCCCGTCTTATGGGAATCCGCCATGCTTTTTAAGCTAGCTTCCGAGTACAAACCGACGGGTGACCAGCCCCAGGCGATCGAGAAGCTCGTGGGCTCGATCAAGGCGGGCAACCACTACCAGACGCTCCTTGGCGTCACGGGCTCCGGCAAGACGTTCACGATGGCGAACGTGATTGCCCAGTGCGACCGCCCGGTCCTCATCATCTGCCACAACAAGACCCTGGCGGCGCAGCTCTTCTCCGAGTTCAAGGGCTTCTTCCCGGAGAACGCGGTGGAGTACTTCGTCAGCTACTACGACTACTACCAGCCCGAGGCCTACATCCCCTCGAGCGACACCTACATCGAGAAGGATTCCTCGATCAACGAGGAGATCGAGAGGCTCAGGATGTCGGCCACGAGTTCCCTGGTCAGCCGGCGGGACGTGATTGTCGTCGCCAGCGTCTCCTGCATCTACGGCCTCGGCTCGCCGAAGGATTTCACCGAGCTCATGATTCCGATCCGCAAGGGCGGCGAGCTTGGCCGCAATCCCTTCCTCGAGCGCCTGGTCGACAATATCTACGACCGGAATGACTTCGAGCTGAAGCCCGGCCGCTTCCGGGTGCGCGGGGACGTCGTGGACGTCATGCCGTCCTACTCCGAGAAGGGCCTTCGTATTGAGTTCTTCGGGGACACGGTCGAGGACATCAGCGAGTTTGAGCCCATAAGCGGCGAGGTGATCCGAAACCTCGACAAGTTCGACCTCTACCCCGCAAACCAGTACGTTAGGAGCCGCGGATCGCTGGACCCCGCGATCGTGTCCATCAAGGCCGAGCTCGTCGACCGCATCGCGTGGCTCGAGGGGGAGGGGAAGCTGCTCGAGGCGCAGAGGCTTAAGATGCGCACCAACTACGACCTCGAGATGCTCCAGGAGATGGGATTCTGCAACGGCATCGAGAACTACTCGCTGCATTTCGGCAGCCGCAAGCCTGGCGACAGGCCGTCGTGCCTGATCGATTTCTTTCCGAAGGATTTCCTCCTCATGATCGACGAGAGCCATGCCACGGTCCCCCAGGTGGGCGGCATGTACAACGGCGACCGGGTGAGAAAGCAGACGCTGGTCAATTTCGGCTTCAGGCTCCCTTCGGCCATGGACAACAGGCCGCAGAGCATGGAGGAGTTTAACCAAATCACGGGCCAGACGCTCTACGTCTCGGCGACGCCGTCCCCATATGAGATCGAGCGATCAGCCGTTGTCGCGGAGCAGGTGATCCGCCCGACAGGCCTTCTGGACCCCGAGATCACGATCAAGCCCATCAAGGGGCAGGTGGAGGACCTGATCGCGCGGGCGAAGGAGGCAGCGGCCTCGGGCGAGCGCGTGCTGGTGACGACGCTTACGAAACGACTCTCCGAGGACCTTACGACCTACCTGCGGGAGGCGAAGGTGCGGGTCGAGTACCTGCATTCCGACATCGATACCATCGAGCGCATCGAGATCCTTCGGAATCTTCGCCTCGGCAATTTCGACGTCTTGATCGGCATCAACCTGCTCCGTGAGGGCCTGGACCTGCCGGAGGTGGCGCTGGTCGCGATCCTGGACGCGGACAAGGAGGGATTCCTGAGGAGCGAGACCAGCCTCATCCAGACGGCCGGCCGCGCGGCCCGCCACGAGAAGGGCAGGGTGATCCTCTACGCCGACGTTATCACGGGCTCGATCGCGAAGACGATCGAGGTGACCAATTCCCGCCGCGCGAAGCAGATCGCCTACAATGCCGAGCACGGCATCACGCCGACCAGCGTGAAGCGCGGCGCCCAGCAGAGCCTCCATACCTATGACGGGACGGGCAATGTCGACGAGGCCGAGGCTCCCGACGCGCCGGACGATGTCGCGGCAGTCCTGGCCGAGCTCGAGGATGAAATGCAGGTGGCCTCCTCGAGGCTCGAATTCGAGAAGGCCGCGGTCATCCGCGACCAGATCGATGCGCTCAGGAGCGGCTCCTACAAGAAGTCAGCCAAAGGCGCCCGCAAGTTCAGGCCCACTCGGGCGGGTTTTGGAGCTGGGGGTTGAGGATGCCGATGCAGGGAAGGTTCCTGTAGCGCTCCGCAAAATCCAGGCCGTAGCCGACCACGAAGCGGTCGGGAATCTTGAAGCCCACGAAGTCGGCCTCAAACGGGACCTCGCGCCGGCCCTGCTTGTCGAGGAGGACGCAGGTCCGAAGCGACGCCGGCCCCAGCTTGTTGATCAGGCTCGTCACGAGCGTGATCGTCTTGCCGGTGTCCAGGATGTCGTCGATCAAGAGCACGTGCCGCTTCGCGACATCGATCGTCAGGCTGTGGACGATCTGGGGCGTGCCGATTGACTTCGTGCGGTTGGCGTAGCTTGAGATGCGGATGCAGTCCAGGCGCACGGGATTGTCGATCTCGCGCATGAGGTCGGCCGTGAACATGACGGCGCCGTTGATGATGGAGACCATCGTGAATTCGCCGTCGCCAAAGGCCTTCCGGATCTCCTTCCCGAGCTCCCTCACGCGCTTCTTGATCTGGGCCTCTGTGAAAAGGACGCTCTCCAGGTCCGGATGCTTGGCGGATTTCTTGGTCGGCATGGGTGGGGTCCCAAGAGAGGCCGAGGCTTCGGGCGGAAGCAAACCGTTATCTCTTCCGCCGGTTGAAATCTCTCGCGGGATTTCCTTTTGACTTCGACTCCGCCCGACCTTGCGTCGATCCTCTCGTCCTACCGCGGGCAATGATCTCAATCCGGATCCAGAAACTGAGCAAACGATTCGGCGCCGTGACGGCGCTGCATGGCCTGGACCTCGTCATAGACCCGGGCGAGCTCTTCTTCCTCCTGGGCCCCAGCGGCTGCGGCAAGACGACGCTCCTTCGCTGCATGGCGGGCTTCTACATCCCGGAGGAGGGCAAGATCTTCTTCGGCGACGAGGACGTCACGAACCTGGCGCCCCACAAGCGCAACACGGGGATGATGTTCCAGAGCTACGCCCTCTGGCCGCACATGACGGTGGCCGAGAACGTGGCCTTCGGGCTCGAGGAGCGGAAGCTTCCCAGGGCCGAGATCACGACGAAGGTCGGCGAGGCCCTGGAGTCGGTAAAGATGGGCGCGTACGCGAGCCGCCGCCCAAACCAGCTCTCCGGCGGCCAGCAGCAGCGCGTGGCTCTGGCGAGGGCGCTGGTCATAAGGCCGCGCTGCCTCCTCCTCGACGAGCCTCTCTCGAACCTTGACGCCCGCCTTCGCCTGGAGATGCGCACCGAGATCCGCAGGGTGTGCAAGGAGTTCAAGCTGACGACCGTCTACGTGACGCACGACCAGAAGGAGGCCCTGTCGGTCTCCGACCGGATGGCGGTCATGGAGGGCGGCCACATCAAGCAGCTCGGCACCCCGCAGGAGATCTACAGGCGGCCGATGACGCGCACCGTTGCCGACTTCATCGGGGAGACGAACTTCATCAAGGGGACGCTCAAGGCCGTGTCGGGCGGCGAGGCCACGGTCGAGACCGAGATCGGCTCCTTCCAGGGCGTCTTCGGCGACGCCTCCTCGCAGCCTGCCGTCGGGACCCACGTGACCCTCTCCGTCAGGCCCGAGTGCTGGACCATCTCGCCGACGCCGGTCTCCGGCAACACGGTGAAGGGGCGAATCGGCAAGTCGGTGTACCTTGGCGAGAACGCCCAGTATGACTTCGTGTCGGGCGCGGCGTCGCTCAAGGTCCTGGAGCTCAATCCCCGCTTCGTCGACGCCTCGGCGGCCGTCGAGGTCTACGCGAGCGTGCGGACCGAGGACGTGGTCGTCCTGAAGGATTGAGGCGGGGCCCATGCTGAAGCGTGGGATCATAGTCCTGCTCCTGGTGGTGATCATCGCCCTGCCGTTCGTGCTGCGCCCGCACCGCGAGGCGCCCGGGCAGGCGGACGACACGCTTGTCATGGTCTCCCCGCACAACGAGGCCATCCGGCATGAGTTCTCGATTGGCTTCAGGGCGTGGTACAAGGCCAAGACGGGCCGGAGCGTCTTCCTCGATTGGAGGAATGTCGGGGGCACGAGTGACATCGCCCGCTACCTGGACGGCCAGTATGTGGCCTCCTTCCAGAACATCTGGACGAACAAGATGCACCGGGTTTGGGATGCGGACATCCAGGCCGTGATCCAGAAGGGCCTGCCGAAGGACGCCTCCGAGTCCACGAAGGAGGCGAGGGATGCCTTCATGGCGTCCGAAGCCGGCTGCGGCATCGACCTCTTCTTCGGCGGCGGCCCCTTCGATTTTGACCAGCAGGCGCGGGCGGGCCGCCTCATCGATCCGGGAATACGCAGGCTGCACCCGGACTGGTTCACCGACGACACTTTCCCGCAGACCTTCGGCGGCGAGCCTTTCCGCGACGCGCAGGACCGCTGGTTCGGCACGGTGCTGAGCTCCTACGGTATTCTCTACAACAAGGACGCCCTGAGGAGGCTCGGCTTCGACCACCCGCCGGAGCAGTGGGCGGACCTCATGGATCCCCGCTACCTGGGAGAGGTGGGCCTCTGCGACCCGACCCAGAGCGGCTCGATTGCCCAGGCCTTCATCAACGTGATCCAGCAGCAGATGCACTTCCAAGTTGACCCGCTGGGTCCCGGCGCGACGCCTGAGGCCACCCAGGCGGCGCTGGCCAGGGGCTGGACCAACGCCCTGCAGCTGCTCCAGCTGGTCGGCGCCAATGCGCGCTATTTCACCGACACCTCCCAGAAGCCGCCGATCGACGTCGCCGACGGCAACTGCGCGGCCGGCATGTGCATCGACTTTTACGGGAGGGAGCAGCAGGAGGCCGTCAAGAACCGCACCAATGGCAGGCCGGAGAGGCTGGGCTATGCGTCGCCCGAGGGCGGGGCGGCCTACTCGGTCGACCCTATCGCGCTATTGAGGGGTGCGCCGCACCCGGAGGTCGCCAAGGCCTTCATCGAGTACGTGCTCTCGATCGAGGGCCAGAAACTCTGGAACCTGGAACCCGGCACTCCGGGCGGCCCCGAGGAGTTTGCGCTGCGCCGCCTGCCGGTCCGCCGGGACTTCTACACCCACGCCGAATGGAAGGGCCAGAGGAGCGATCCTGACGAGAATCCGTATTTCCAGAAGAAGCCGCTCCTCTTCATCGATTCCTGGACGTCTGACCTCTACTCGCCGATGCGCTTCATCATCCGGGTCATGACCGAGGACACGCACCAGGAGCTGGCGAGCGCCTGGAAGGCCGTCATCGCGGCCCCGGAACCCGCCAAGTCCAGAGCCCTTGCCGTCCTTCAGGACGTGTCGTGCGTGGACCTGGGCCAGACGAGAGGTCGGGTCAAGAAGGGCCTGGGCTCCAAGAACCTGGTTGAGCAGGTGAGCCTGGCCAGGGACCTCGGCGACACGTTCCGCGGCAACTACCGCAGGGCCCAGCGCATCGCAGAGGGCAAGGAATAGCCCGGCTAGTTAAAGGGCTGCGAAGGCCGCCGCGAAGCCGGCCCGGTCCTTCGAGGCGAAGAAGGATGTCCCGGCGACAAAGCTGTCGGCCCCGTTTGCGCGGCAGCGGACGGCATTGTGCTCGTCGATCCCGCCGTCGACCTCGATCCGCAGGTCGAGCGAGCGCTCGCGCCTCCAGGCGTCGACCTTGGCCATCTTCGGGAGGGTGTCCTCGCGGAAGGCCTGGCCGCCGAACCCCGGCTGCACGGTCATGACGAGGATCAGGTCAACGTCGCCGAGATAGGGCTCCACGGCCTCAATGGGCGTGCCGGGGTTCAGCGCGAGGCCCGCCCTGCACCCGTGGCCCCGGATGGCGGCCAGGGTGGCCTTGTGGTCAAACTGGGGCTCGACGTGGATCGTGATCCTGTCCGCGCCGGCCTTCACGAAGGCGTCCACGTAGCGCTGGGGCTCGGACAGCATGAGGTGCGTGTCGAAGAAGAGCTTCGAGCCGTCCCGACGAAGCGCCGCAAGGGTCTCGGGGCCAAAGGAGAGGTTCGGCACGAAGTGGCCGTCCATCATGTCCAGGTGCAGCCACTTGATCCCGAGCTCGGCCACGGACGAGGCGGCCTTGCCCAGGGCCGCATGGTCGCTGGCCAGGAGGGAAGGGGCGAGGATCGGCGCGTTCATGGGCTTACCAGACGTCCAGCACCGCGTGCGTGGCCTTGGAGGCCAGGAGGTCGGCCAGGAGCGGGAACGTGTTGTACTCGGACTGGAGCTGGTCATTTGACTGGCCGAAGGGGACGGAGCCCAGGCCATTGTCGACGAACGCCTCGCGCTGCACCTCCACCACCCGGTCCTTGAAGAGCATCTTGCCCGAGCGGTTGTCGCGCAGGCTCATGACCGCGGTCAGGCGCAGCGTGAACTTCCTCGCCAGGCCGTTGTCATCCTCGCGGTTGGCGGCATTGTCGCGGCGGTAGTTGGAGAGGGTGATCGTGAGCGTCGCGTCGGCGTCGGCGCCGTCGTTTACAACCTCGACCCGGCCATCCTTCATGAAGGCGTTCCTTACGAGGGTCGTCAGGGTCACCTGCGACTGCGCGATCGTCGTCTTGTTCTTCGTCGGCGGGATGTAGATCGTCGCGAACGACGGCGCCGGGCCCGCGCCCATGTGGTAGTGGGAGCACCCCTGCAGCACGAGCGCCGAGACCAGGAGCAGGCTCCACACTCGCGTCATGGGATGGCGCGTCCTCCCCTTAGAAGAGGAAGAACTTCTTCTTCGGCGGCGCGATCATCGGATGGATGGTCTGCCGGACGACCCTGGACTCGAGCTCGGCCAGGCGCTTCTTCGCGAAGCGGGCGGGCGCGGAGTCGGGGTAGGCGGTGATCGCCTCGTTGTAGAATATCTTGGCGGCCTCGTAGTTGTACCGCTTGTAGAAGTAGTAGTCGCCGATGTAGATTTTGCTGTTGGCGAGGATCGACTTCATCTTGTCGACGCCGGCCGCGGCCTTGGCGATCCCGGCGTCGCCGGGGTAGAGGATCATGAAGTCCTCGTAGTAGGTCATGGCCTCCTTGGTCGAGGCCTGGTCGTACTTCGGCCCCTCCGTGAGGGACGCGTGCAAGTCGCCGAGCTTCAGGTAGGCGACGGGCGCCAGGACGCTCTGCGGGTAGGTGTTGACGAGGCGGTCGAGGGAATCGATGGCCTCCTCGGTGTTCGACTCAAGCTGGTTGCCGCGGGCGGCCTCCATGAGGGCCAGGGGAGCGTAGTCGCTGTACGGGGCGTTCAGGACGATGACCTCCATGAACTCCGTGCCGCGGGTGCGGTTCGGGAAGTCCGGCAGCCAGCCCCATGTCCAGTTGCGGCCGCCGTCGAGCAGGATGGCCGCCACCCGGTACTGCTCGCCGATCACATCATTGAAGCGCTTGGTGTTCGGGTAGCGCCTGAGCACCTGCTGGAAGTCGGCGAAGGCGTCGAAGAGCTGCTTGCGCCTGGCGAGCAGCATACCGGCGCGGTAGAGGGCCTCGGGGGCGTAGATCGAGCCCTGGTACTTCGAGGCGACCCTGTGGTAGTTCTTGATGGCGGCATGGAGGCTTCCCTCCTCCTCGTACGAGCGCGCCTTGTTCATGAGGTCCAGGGCCTGGCGGCCCTTGGTGCCCGTCAGACCCTCCAGGGCACCCCCCTCGACCTGCCAGCCGGTGCTGGGGGCCCACGTCAAGTCAGCGGCCAGGCGATGGGTTACGCAAAGGGTGCAGGCGACCGCGATCCAAAGGGGCAGTAGGCGGCGGCGGAAAAAAGGAAGCGGCATGAGGACGGAAATCACCAGCGAATCAGGGCGCTCCCGTAGGTCAAGCCTGCCCCGAACGCCACCAGCAGCGTGAGGTCGCCCGGCTGGATGCGGCCGGCCTTGCGGGCCTCGTCCATGGCGATCGGAATCGAGGCCGCCGAGGTGTTGCCGTAGCGGTCCACGTTCACGAAGAAGCGCTCGACGGGAAGCTCGAGGTACTGGGCGATGGCGTCGATGATGCGCAGGTTGGCCTGGTGGGGTATCACGAGCCCAATCTGAGTCGCGGCGAGGCCGTGTTGTTCCAAAATATCACGGGCGGCCTCCTCCATGACGCGGACGGCCAGCTTGAAGACTTCCTTGCCCTTCATCTTGATGTACTGGTCCCCGCGCGCGATCGACTCCGGGGTGGTCGGCATCTTGCTGCCGCCGGCGGGGATATAGAGAAGGTCGGTGTCCTCGCCCAGGGCCCCTAGGCGGGTGCCCAGGAGGCCGATGTCGGGGGTCTCGCTCATGCCGATGACGGCGGCGCCGGCGCCGTCCCCGAAGAGGAGGCAGGTGCCACGGTCCTGCCAGTTGACGACGGAGGAGAGCTTCTCGGCGCCGATGACGAGCGCCTTCTTGTACCGTCCCGAGCTCAGCATCGCGCAGGCGGTGTCCAGCGCATAGACGAAGCCCGAGCACGCCGCATTCAGGTCAAAACAGGCCGCGGTCGTCGGGATGCCCAGCTTGTGCTGCACGATGCAGGCCGTGGCCGGCATCGGGTGGTCGGGGGTGATCGTGGCCACGATCACAAGATCGATGTCGGCCGCCGTGACCTTGGCGTCGTCCAGCGCACGCTTCGCCGCCGCGACCGCCAGGTCCGAAGTCGCCTCGTCCGCGGCCGCTATCCGGCGCTCGCGGATGCCGCTCCTGGCGCGGATCCACTCGTCGGACGTGTCCACCATCTTGGCCAGGTCCTCATTCGTCATCACGCGCTCGGGAGCGTAGGATCCAGTGCCGAGAATGACAGTTGAGCGGGTGGACATGCCGTTAGGATCAGCTGATTGGCCCGATCAACAGGTCATTCGCCTTGGCGATGTCCGCCTCCATGCGCTGGTTCATGTCCGCCTTGATGATTTCGCCGGCCGCCCGGATCGCGCTCTTGATCGCGTTGCGGTTCGAGGAGCCGTGGGCCTTCAGGATGTTGCCGCGAAGGCCGAGGAGCGGCGCTCCGCCGTAGCGCTCGGGGTTGATCCTGTCCTTCAGCGCGGCGTAGGCGCCCATGGAGAGGAAGGCGCCGGTGCGGCGCATGGGGTTCGCCCCCAGCTCCTCCTTGAGCATGCCGCGGATGAACTTCTCCAGCGACTCCCAGCTCTTCAGCATGATGTTGCCGACAAAGCCGTCGCAGACGACGACGTCGACGTGCTCGGTGAACACCTGGAATCCCTCGATGGGCCCGGAGTAGTTGATGATGCCGTCGATGCGCTTCAGCAGCTCGTTCGTCTCCGTGATGAGGGAGTTGCCCTTGCCGTCCTCCGTGCCGATCGACATCAGGCCGACGCGCGGGGAGGGGATGCCGAGCATCACCCGGCAGTAGTGGCTTCCCAGGATGGAATTGTGGACCAGGTGCTCGGGCTTGGGCTCCGGGTTCGCGCCCGCGTCGATCAGGACAAAGTGGCCGCCCTGCCTCGGGACGACGGCGGCCAGCGCGGGCCTCGCCACGCCGTCCATCGTTCGCAGCCGCAGCGTGCCGCACGCCATCAGGGCGCCCGTGTTGCCGCAGCTCACGACGACATTGGCCTCGCCGTTCTTCACCAGCTCGATGGCGCGCGCCATCGATGAGTCCTTCTTCTTCTTCAGGGCGACAAGCGGCTTGTCGTCCATCGTGATCACCTCGGAGGCGTGGAGGACCGAGACGCGCTCGCTCCTGCTCAGCCCGTAGTGGGCGATGATCGGCTTGAGCACGGCCTCATCGCCGACCAGCGTAATCGGGTTCAGGTTCGCGCTCTGCGCGAGCGCAAGTTTGACCGCGGCGACGACCTCGCTGGGTCCCAAGTCGCCGCCCATCGCGTCAACCGCGATCCGACCGGGTATTCCGGGCGCCATTGCCGTTTCGTACCGCCGTAAATCGACGGTTTGAAACTATGCCTCGATGCTGAGAACCTGACGACCGCGGTAGGTACCGGTCTTGGGATTCACGCGGTGAGCCCTTACGAGGCTGCCGTCGGACGGGTCGCGTGCGAACTCAGGCGCCTTGAAAGCGTTGGCTGCACGGCGATTTGCGCTACGGCGCTTGGACTGCTTGCGTTTTGGATTGGCCATGTGAAAGGAGGTTAAAGGTTGACCGTTTAAAGGCCGAGTTGCCTCCCCGTCAAGCGCACACTGGAACGCACACAAGACTTGTGCCCCCCGCAGGCTCGCGTACCAAGGATACAACCAATGGAAGCCACCTTTTTACAGATCATACTTCTGGGCGTAATCCAGGGTGCGGCCGAGCTGCTCCCCGTCTCCAGCTCCGCCCACGTGATCGTGGCCGAGAAGCTCATGCATATCGACCCGTCGAGCCCTGCCATGACCTTCCTCTTGGTCATGCTGCACACAGGCACGATGTTCGCGGTCATATTCTACTTCTGGAACTCATGGAAGGAGAGCTTCTTCAGTAATTCAAAGGCCACCGGTGATGCGGCCTTCCGGATCGGCCTGGCGACCATGCTGACGGCGTTTATCTACCTGTTCCTGCAGGCCATCATCAAGAAGACGCTCCTCAGTGCCCGGCCGGGTGCCGAGGTGGAGAGCCTGTTCTCCAACCTGCCTCTCATCGCCGTTTCCCTGGCAGTGGCCGGTCTAATCATCGTCGTAGCAGGTCTAAAACGTGTGCCGGTGCCCGCCAGCCAGCCCGACGGGCCGCTCCCGCCCGGAAAAGCCATGATCATCGGCGTCGTTCAGGGCTTCACACTGCCTTTTCGGGGCCTTTCGCGGTCCGGCTCGACGATCTCGGCCGGCATGCTGATCGGGGTGCCCAAGCGGATCGCCGAGGAATTCAGCTTCGCCCTGGCGGTCATCGTGACGCCCCCGGCCATTGCTCGGGAGCTCCTGCGGCTCTACAAAGTGCGTTCCGCAGGCGGAGCCCCGGTGCAGTTCGGGCCGCTTCTGGTGCCCGGCATGGTTGGCATGGTCTTTAGCTTCGGCGCCGGGCTCCTGGCGCTCCAGTGGCTGTCCGGCTGGCTCGAGAACGGAAAGTGGCACTACTTCGGATTCTACTGCTTCGCCGCCGCGGCCTTTGTCGCGTACCTCGCGCATATCGGCTACTGACATGGGCGACCTTGAACGACTGACGGGTTCGCTGGCCGCCGGCCGCGAGCTTGGCTCGGAGGAGATCCTCGTCGCGGCGGCGGCCCTTGGGGCCGATGGACCTTCCGACGAGGAGAAGGCCGCGTTCCTCTCGGCGCTCTCGCGCAAGGGTGAGACCGCCGCCGAGGTCGCGGGATTCGCGACCGCGTACCGCGCGCTCGCGCTTGATCCCGGCCTTGGCGCGCACTCGGAGGCCGCGATCGACATCGTCGGCACCGGCGGCGACCACTCCGGCGGTTTCAACGTCTCAACCCTAGTGACGCTTGTGGTCGCCTCGGCCGGTGTCCCGGTCATGAAGCACGGCAACCGCGGGATCACCTCCAAGTGCGGGAGCGCGGATCTCTTCGCGGCGTTCGGCTTTGGGCTCGAAAGCACCCCCGAGAGACTTCAGGCCGCGATGGGCGAACTTGGCTACGTCTTCCTGTTCGCGCCCGCGTGGCACCCGGCGTTCAAGCGGATAGGGCCCGTCCGCAAGCTCCTGGCAGCGCGCGGCGAGCGCAGTGTCTTCAATATCCTGGGTCCCTTGCTCAATCCCGGCCGGCCCGCGCACATCCTTCTCGGCGCAGCTTCGCCTGCGCTTCTCGAGAAGCTGGCCGACGCGCTCGAGATTCTCGGCACGCGCGCGGGCCTCGCGGTCCACGGCGTCATTGAGCCCGGCAAGGGGATTGACGAACTCACCTCGGCGACCGTGAACCGCGCTCGCGGAGTCGGCAGCCTGCGAGCCGCGACGGTGGAGTGGACGCCAGAGTCCTTCGGCCTTGTCCGCTCTCCCTTCTCGGAAATCACGGGTGGCGACGTAAACGCGAACCTGGCGATCGCGACCGCGCTCGCCTCGGGCAACGGGCCCGGGGGCCTCGCCGACACCGTTGTCCTTAACAGCGCGGTTGCCCTCTGGGTGGCCGGCGCCAGGCGCGATCCCAAGGAGGCCATCGGAGAGGCGCGGGAGCTGCTACTGGGAGGTGCCGTGAAAGCCAAGATGTCGCAGACCAGGGATTTTTTCTCCAGCCGTGGATAAGCCCGCAAAGCGCCAGTATTTTGGCACGGACGGCATCCGCGGCCCGTTTGGCGGGCCTGTCGTGAACGAGGACTTCTTTTGCAGGGTTGGGAAAGCCGCGGCGATGTGGCTTGGATCCAAGGGTGTTACGAACGGCAAGGTGCTCATTGGCCGCGACACGCGGGGCTCCGGGGCCGACCTGGTGAGGGCCCTGGGCCTTGGCATTCAGTCCGCCGGGGGCATGGCCGTTTCCGCAGGAATCGTTCCGACTCCGGCTGTGTCCGCTGCCGTGGTCACGACGGGTGCCGCCCTCGGGGCCGTCGTCACGGCCTCGCACAACCCGGCTAGCGACAATGGCGTCAAGTTCTTCGGCCCGGACGGCGCCAAGCTCTCGGACGAGGATGAGGCCTTGATCGAGTCCCTGATCGAGCCCTCAGCCGGCAAGTCCAAGGTCGTCGCCGCTGATGCCGAGGAGCTGCCGGGCGAGTCGATCCTCGAGTCCTATGTCAGCGCCTGCACAAAGATCCTGCCGGCCAAATCCCTCAGGGGATGGACGATCGCCCTCGATACGGCGAACGGCGCCACCTGCAACTCAAGCCCCGCCGTCCTGGACTTCATGGGAGCCAAGCTGACCTGCGTGGGTGACAAGCCTGACGGCCAGAACATCAACAAGGGTGTCGGCAGCGAGCATCCAGAACGCTTGGCGGTCCTTGTCGTCTCAAGCGGAGCCAAGCTCGGGATCGCGCACGACGGCGACGGAGACCGGTGCGTCACCTGCGACGAGAAGGGCTCGGTGCTCGATGGCGACGAGGTGCTCACAATCTTGGCGACGCATGCGCTCGCGCGCGCAACCCTGGTCGCGAAGACGCTTGTCGTGACGATCCAGAGCAACCTTGGCGTCGACGCGGCGGTCGGTGCTGCGGGAGGGCGCGTGGTAAGAACGCCGGTCGGTGACCGCTATGTTACGCAGCGGATGCGACAGGAAGGCGCGGCGCTCGGTGGCGAGTCCTCGGGGCACATCGTAAACTTCAGCGTTGGACCAACGGGCGACGGTCTCGCGGCGGCGCTGAAGGTGATCGAGGTCATGTTTGAGACCGGCAAGCCGCTATCGGAGCTCAGGAAGGCCCTGAGGAAATTTCCACAGGTGTCGGCCGGACTCACGGTCCGGGAGAAAAAGCCCGTGGACACGCTTCCCTCCCTTTGCGCGGCCATGAAGGAGCTTGAGGGCAAGCTCGGCTCGTCGGGGCGCATCCTGGTCCGATACTCGGGCACCGAGTCGAAGATCCGCTTCCTGGTCGAGGGCGCGGATGACGATATTGTGCGTACAGGGCTTGAGCGCCTCGTCGCCGCAGCCAGGGTCGACCTGGACATCCTTTAGCTCCTCTACGGAACCTCGTAGATTTCGACTAAAGCCACGCCTGTCGTGCCGTTTGATCCGGTCACCTGGGCCGTGTAGGAGCCCGGCGGGAGCGTCAGGACCATGGCCGAGTCAGCGCTGCCGGCGCCGAAAGCAAACGCATGGACGCTCGCCATGGCCTGCGCGCTCGCGGACTGAACGCCCGCCGTCACGGGGGAATCACCGGCAACGGGTGCTGTCTGCCAGCCTGTGTTGGTCGCGATCACCCTGGAAGGGCTCGCTGAATCAAAGACCGTTAGGACAGGATTTGCCATGACGCCCGCCACACTGAAGGTCGAGAGCGTCGGTCCAACGGCCCTTATCATCACCGTTGCCCGCGCCGACCCGGTAATGACGAACCCGCCGATTAGGATGTTGGAGCCCGTCCCGACATAGGCCCTCGCGGAGAGGTTGATCATGCGGAATGTGTCGGTTGCGATCGAATCGCCCGGGGAAAAAGCATCGTAAATCTCTGCCAGGGCGACGCCGGGCTTCGAGTCGGTGGAAGTAACCTGGGCGGTGTATGGTCCCGGGATCAGTCTTGCCACGAGCACGTCGTCATGGGAGCCGGGTGTTAAGGCGAATGCGCCGACAGAAGCCATGATATTCGCGAAGTTCGCATCCCAGCTTGTCGCCGAGCCTCCTTGGGACGATCCCGAGAAAAATGTGAGTTCTGGGTTGTCGAGATAATCGGCCACCTGGAATGAGGCCAGGGCGGGACCAATACCGCGCATGACGATCTGCTGGGCACCTGTACCGGGGCCTGCCAGCACGAACCCGGCAATCAGGATGTCCGCGGCGTTTTGGCCGGGGGCCACATAGGCCCGGGCGGAGAGGTTGGTGAGGCGCGAAGTTTTCAGTGCGGCGTCCACGACGAGCCCAGCAGTCGAGGATATCACGGATCCCTGGGCATTTGTCACGATGACCGTATAGGAGCCACCCTGAATGTGACTCACATAGTTGAGGGCTAAGGTGGTTGCCGTGGCGCCGGGTATCGGATTGCCGTTGAGGCTCCATTGGTAGGTGAGCGGTGTAGAGCCCTCGGCCGTTACTGAGAACGATGTCGATGCGCCCTCGGCGACCTCTTGGGCGAGGGGTTGCATCACGATGACGGGCGGCCCGCTAAGCAAAAGGGTCGCGGACGTGCTTGTGACCGAGCCGGCAGCATTCGACACCGTCACCGTGTAGGTGCCGACATTAGCCAGATCTGCATCAGAAATAGTGAGATGGCTGCCCGTCGCCCCGGCGATGACGGATCCGTTCAGCTGCCACTGGTAGCTGAGTCCAACCCCTGTCGCGCCCGCGTCAAACGTAGCGCCGGCGCCGGGCGCCGCGGTGGTTGCTGTCGGCTGGCTTGTTATGACTGGCGCAACAGTGACAGACTCGGTGGCGTTGGGAATGAGGATCAAGCCGCTCACCATTTGCTCGTCGAACAGGCCTAGGGGCGGCGTAGGAACGTAATAGCCGCCTGTGTTATTGTAGAAGTTGTACTCTAGAGCGCACCCCGTGGCTGCGAGCAGGCCGTCGCTTCCTATCGTCAGGCCGGTGATCGGCGCATCGGACTGAAGACCATTCGTGACGAAGGTCGGGTCTAGGTTCCCGGCTGCGTCGAAACGAATGAGGAAATTATAGTAGGAGGGAGGCCCAAAGCTGATTCCGCGGCTTGGGGTTGCGGGTACTGTCTCGGTGACCGCGACTAGGG
This sequence comes from Opitutaceae bacterium, assembly GCA_035656555.1. GTDB lineage: Bacteria > Verrucomicrobiota > Verrucomicrobiia > Opitutales > Opitutaceae > Palsa-1447. The sequence continues at coordinate 1,194 of DASRSJ010000131.1, read as the reverse complement.
CCCGGCCGCTTGAGTCCACGGTTGCAGCCGTCACATATGACGGACCCATATTCGTACCGACAAGGCTCGGCATGGCGTAGGTGAGATCCGTCGCACCAGATGCCTCGAGACGTGCGAGGCTCGTCAGGTTGCTGATTTCAGAAACTACGAGGACGTGACCATCCGTCTCGGGCGAAACAGAGGTGATCAGGGTGTTCGTCGAAATGCCCGAAGCCTCGAACGTGGTGTCGGCGGTTCCGTCCGTGTTCAGGGCCGCCAGAGAGTCGTTCCTGTTGGCGCCCACCTCGCTGAAAAGGCCTGCAACATAAAGGCCCCCGCTTGGTCTTGGGATAAGAAGCGAGACGGCGCCATTGGTTCCCGATGCCACGCCGTAGGCGGGGTCGAGGGCACCCGAGGGCAGAAAACCGGCGACGTTCGAGCGGGGGGAGCCGTTGACCGAGGAGAAGCTTCCGCCGATGGCCCAGCCGCCGCCGGAAACGGGAGCGACAGCGCTGACATAGTCGCCTGGGTTAAAAACCGGGGCGAATGCCGTGTCCAGCGTGCCGTTGGCGAGGAAATGCGCCACGCCCGGGTTGTTCAGAGATCCGATGGAGTTGAATGAACCCGCGAGGAGTACAGAGCCATCGGCGAGAAATGCGATCTGCGCACTCGTTGGAATTGCGGTCAATCCAGACGTCCTGTTGACCCATGGGATGCCAACATTCGGGGCAAAGGTGGTGTCGAGGGAGCCATCCGCGTGGAATGCCGCAAGACCGACGCGAGTCGCGCCGTTTACGCCGGTGAAGAAACCCGCGGCAAATATCCTGCCATCGGGGCTCCTCGCTGTTGTCAGCACCTGTCCGAGGACAGTGGTTCCGGCAGCAAAAGTCAGATCGGGCGAGCCGTTGGCATTGAGGCGAGCGTAGCGGAAAGGTGGCGTCGCATTTGCCTGGAAATAGATATGGCCGCTCGCATCGATAGCCAAGTACTGGATGTCGCCCGCCATCATGTTGGCCAAGGTCGGGTAGGGGCTGAAGGACGTGTCGATGGTTCCATCGGTGTTCAGCCGCAGGAGGTTCGTTGCAGGCATGCCGGCGAATGTAGTGAATCCCCCTCCGACGAGGAGCTTTCCGTCCGCCTGCACCGATAGCGCGTATACCTGATCTGAGCCGCCCGTGGTTGTGCCAAGCGTGGTGGCTATCGTGCCGTCCGTGT
>DASRSJ010000130.1:0-16767 GCA_035656555.1 Opitutaceae bacterium | reverse complement strand
TTGGCGATTCTGGAATAGGCGAGCGGGCTGCCGTAGCGGAACACGCTTCCGTGCTCAAACGAGGCCAGCCATGCAATTGCGACCGACCAGCACATGAGCGCCACGGCCACGCACGCCCTGGGCCGGATGCGGTGAGCCTTTGAGTCCTGCTCGGGCGTGAGGAGGATCATGAGTCCAACGCAGCTCGCGAGCGTCCATCCCCCGGTGATCTCGGTAAGATAGCGGGAGGTGGCCCCCAGCCAGCAGAGCATGATCGCGGTGGCGAGAAGGCTGGCCGCGGCCCCCGCAACGACGGCGAGGGCCAGCGGGCTAACCGCGGGATCACGCCTGCGCCGCCAAATCCAGCCCACGCTTATCCACCCTGCGAAGTGGACGGGCAGCGCAAGGCATGCCCCCACCATCTCCTCGGGCATGATGTATCCGGGCGGCAGCGTTGCCGGCCAGACCATCTTCACAAAGGGAAAATACGGGCTCAGCTGCGGGACGGAGAGGAAGTACACCCAGAAGTTAAACGGGATGAATGCCGGATGGAACTTGGCTGCGCGAAGCTCGCCACCGTTGAGGAGCTGGTAGCTCTGCCCAAACTCCCCGGCGCGGCCAAAGCGCTCCAGATTGTAGGCAAGAAGCAGGGCGCCGCCGATCATAAGCGGCACGCCGAGCGCCAGCAGTCGCCGCAGGACGGGCCGCGGCTGGCCCACGACCGTCGGGGCCGCGCCTAGCGAGAGAAGTGCGAAGACTGCCGCTGCAAAGAGGAAGGTGGGGCGCGACCCCAGGAGGAAGACGAGCGCCGTCCCCACGGCGAACAGCCACCGCTTCTCGCCCGGGTTTCTGTAGCAGCTCCAGATGAAGTAGAGCGTCCACCAGAGGCATGCGAGCGCCGCGGCGTGGGGAAGCTCCCAGAAGCCAGCGCGCCTGAGCGTGACGGGCAGCCACGCGGCCGACAGCGCAACCAGGAGCAGCACCCCCACCCACCCCGGCGCGAGGCGGGGGAAGTGGCGGTCCCGGATCTCCGCAAGCAGGAGCCCGAGCCCCGCCAGGGCCAGAACGGAAAAGACAGCCGCGGCCACGCGCTCAGGCATCTCCGAGCCAGTCAGGAGCCGCCACGGCAGCATGAGGACGACGATCGGCGTGGGGCCGTAGTAGAGGTAATAATGCCCTTGGTAGTAGCTGGCGTCGGAGAGGCGGTACGGCCTGTTCTGCGCAGGATCATAGGGATCCTGGAGTGCCGCCAGTTCCTTGGCCGGGGCGATGGCCATGTACGTGTGCCCGTGGAGAAACCCCTCTGTCAGGTACTCATAGTAATGGCCGGAATAGCCCGGCGTGTCCTCAATCCCTGCGATGCCGTCGGCGACCCAGAGGATGAGCCCGGCCGAGACCGCGAGGGCGAGCCATACCGCGGCGCGGGAAGAAACGGGATTCATCGCTGCATGGGAGGATGCTCCTCTCGCCTGCGAGCGAAAGCTTTTCCCGGCCCGAGCGGCGCATAGGCCCGGCATTTTTCGCTGCCACTCGCCACTTCGGAATCATATCCTGTCCCGGCTGGTTCCCCACCCCTACCCTATGAATAAAATCGGAATCTACTACGCGTACTGGACCCACAACTGGGACGCCGACTTCGTCCCCTACATCGCGAAGGTGAAGCGCCTTGGCTTCGACATCCTAGAGGTGAACGCCGGGACCGTGGCTCGCATGTCGACAGCCCAGCGCACGAGGCTTAAGACCGCGGCCGAGAAGGCGAGGGTCGAGCTTACCTACTGCATAGGTCTCCCCAAGGAGTATGATATTGCCGCGGCAGATCCCAAGGTCCGCCGGGACGGAATCGCGTTTCTGCGCCAGATCGCGGAGGCCATGCAGTTCATGGGCCACAAGCAGCTTGGCGGAATCATCTACAGCTCGTGGCCCGGCAAGCTGCCCTTCAAGGAGGACAAGCGCCGGTACCTCGACCGGAGCGTGCGGAGCATGAAGGAGGTGATGAAGAGCGCCGAGGACTGCGGGGTGTACTTCAACGTCGAGGTCGTGAACCGCTTCGAGCAATACCTGATGAACACCGCCGCGGAGGCCGTCAGCTATGTCGACCGGGTGGAAAGCGACAACTGCAGGATCCTCCTCGACACCTTCCACCTCAACATCGAGGAGGAGAGCATCGGCGGGGCCATCGAGGCGGCCGGCGCGAAGCTTGGTCACTTCCACATCGGCGAGACGAACCGCAAGCCCCCGGGCCGCGGGCGCATGCCCTGGGACGAGATCTTTGGCGCGCTAAGGAAGATCAAGTACCAGGGAGCCCTGACGATGGAGCCCTTCCTCATGACGGGCGGCGAGGTCGGCCGTGACATCAGCGTGTACCGCGACCTGCGCGAGGGACGGGACCTTGATGACGAGGCCCGGCGCGCCGTCCGCTTCGTCCGCAAGAGCCTGCGCGCCCTCGCCTAGTTGACGTCCCTGATCCTGTCCGCGACTGGAGCCAGGGCGGGGAGCCCGCTCGTGGGCGAGTTGAGGTAGAAGTAGGCCGTGGCCGAAATATCGTCGGATCTGTAGAAGTTCTCCCAGTCGCCGGGGGAGGCGGCCATTTCAGCCTGCGTGGGGTTTATGCCGTTGTTGTACAGCTGTACAAGGTGCCCCTCATGGTCGATGCAGACCGGTATGAGCGGCACGCCGGCCTTGCGAAGGACCGAGACCCTTGAAACCGGCCCGCCGCCCAGCTGCTGGAGCGTGACCCGGCAATCGGCCGCGAAGAAGACCGGGTCCGGAATGTGCAGCCGGTAGAACGACCACTGCGCGCGCTTCTTGTCCGCGACAAGACAGCCGCTGTACGTGTTTGAGAAAACGTCCTCGCCCCACCCCGTGCCCACATAGTCCTCGGAGCCCGTGCCGGAAAAGGTCGGGTGCGCGGCGTCGCCGTCCAGGAACATCCTCACCTCGCCCTCGCCCCACCAGAGGTCCTGGTACGCCTGGTTCGCATTCACGCCCACGTTGACGCCAATGAAGCGCCCCCGTCCCGCGACGCGGGGGAGCAGCTCGAAGTCCCTCTCAAGCGTCGTCGCGCGGTCGCGGCTCCAGTACGCGTGAAAATACAGGTTGTTGGGGTCCCACTTCCGTGTCCTCTGGAAATCCACGTCGAAGAAGATCCTTGTCAGTTCCTTGCCGGACTCGTTCGTGACCTGGATCCTGGCGCCGCAGCGGAAAGGCATGGGGATGTAGCAGACGAAGGAGCGGCCCTCGGGATCCGCGAAGAGCGCATTCTGGAAAGGCGCCATTCTTCCCAGGCCCACGCAGAAGAAATCCCCCAGCGGCACGGATACGGCCGGCTTCGCCTCGCCGTCCCAGAACATCTCGAGTTTCAGCGACCGGAGCATCTCGGGCGACCTATCATCAACGGTGAGCCAGATCCGGGAGACCTGCCCCTCGCCCTTCACGTCCAGGAGAACGCACGTCGCGCCAGCGGCGATGGGCTCCGAGGGATGCCCCTTACCGCCGCCGTTCTCCATGCCCGACATGCCCTTCTCACCGTTGCGCCCCTCCGGGCTGCTCCAGCGCGGCTCGAGGTTGGCATCGTACCGGAAGATCGGATTGCCGTCGTCCTGCCCCCGCACAGGTGCCGTAGGAAATGCGGCGATGACCGCGATAAACAATGCGCCGGCCAGGAGTCGTGGGGTCGTCATCATGGGTTTGGGGAAGATACCCTCCCCACTCCTAACGTCCTCCGCCCCCGATTGCGCACCTAAAAATCCGTAAAGGTGGAGCCCAGGGAACAACTCCGACTGCGGCTCTTTGTCCTCGGCGCTTTTCTTCTCGGCCTGCAGCTCCTTGGCCCTTGCCTCTGCCCGGGCCGAGAAAGAGTTGTCGCCCCTTACCCGAACGTCGGGCCGAAACCCCAGCTAGGCCTTGGAGGCCGGGCGCCAGTCCACGAGCTCAAGCTGCAGGAGCTTGCGGTCGTTGAAGAAGTTCCAGTTGAGCTTCACGGCGAGATCGAGCGGGACGCCAAGCGGTGGCATCCTGTCCGCCATCTTCCAGGCGACGCCGTTCAGGGCGCGGCCCCTGCCGTCCTCGAGCCAGAACCGGAAATGGCGCACCTTGAAGATCTCAGGCCGGCGGCGGAAGCCGACCGAACGCAGTCCGAAGACCGGCTCCGGGTTGCCCTGCCCGTACGGGTGGAGCCCCTCGAGTTCGTCCATCAGCCCCTCGTGGACCTGCTCGGGCGTGAGCCAGGCCGATATATTGAGCCGCGCCTCGGGGATTGCGCCGCCCGCGTGGTCCCTAACGGCATCCCTGAAGCGACCCCGGAAGGCGCCCAGCTCCGTCTTCGGGAGGGAGACACCGACGGCCATCGGGTGGCCGCCCCAGCTCTCCAGCCCCTCGGGGCAGCGCCCGAGGATGTCCACGAGATTGATGCCGTCGACGCTCCTGCCCGACCCCTTGGCGAGGTCGCCCTCGTTGCCGAGGACGATGCAGGGGCGGTTGTAGCTTCGCGTGACGCGGCCGGCGACGATGCCCACGACACCGGGGTGCCAGGCCTCGCTGAAAAGCACGATGCCGGCATCGGAAATATAGAGGTCCTCGATCATCTTCTCGGCCTCCTCGGTGATCTTGCGCTCGATGTCCTGCCTCTCCCGGTTGAAGGCATCGAGCTGGTTCGCGGTCTCCCGCGAGAACTCGCGGTCCTCCGTCAGGAGGAGCTCGACCGAAAGCGCCGCGTCTGCCAGGCGGCCCGAGGCGTTGATCCTGGGCCCGAGGCGGAAGGAGATGTCCACCGGCTGAATCATCTGCGTGACGGAGATGCCCGAGACATCCATGAGCGCCCGAAGGCCCGGCCTGGCGGTCTCCTGCAGGATGCGTAGGCCGTGGCGCGCGAGGATGCGGTTCTCGCCAAGAAGGGGAACCAGGTCCGCGATGGTGCCCATGGCGACCAGGTCCAGGTGCTCCTTCAGCTTGATGCGTGCGGCCACCGGGTGGTTCTCGATCCGGAGCTGCTTCAGGAGCCCGTGGAGGAGCTTGAAGACCAGGCCCACCGTGCAGAGCTGCTGCCACGCCTTCTGGCAGGGGCCACCCTCGACCGCCTGGACATGGGGATTGATGAGAATGCCCTTCTGCACGGCCTCCTCCTTGGAGCGGTGGTGGTCCACGATCAGGACGTCGATCCCCTGCCCCATCAGGTACGCCACCTCCTCGTGGGAGTTCGTCCCGCAGTCGAGCGCGATGAAGAGGTCGGGCTTGCCGCCCTCGAGCGCGCGGTCGATGGCGCTCCTTGAGAGGCCGTAGCCGTCCTCGGAGCGGCGCGGCACGATGAACTTGGGGTCCAAGCCGAAGCGGCGCAGGACAAGGACGAGAAGCGCCGTGCTGCTGACCCCGTCGACATCGTAGTCGCCGAGGACGACCAGCCTCTCGCGGTTCGCTATGGCGCTCTTCAGGCGCTCGACGGCCGCCACGAGGTTGCCGACGAGGAAGGGATCCTCAAGACGCGAGAGCTCGGGCTTGAGGAAGTCGGACGCAATGTCGGGGTCCGCGTTCCCCGCCCTTACGAGGAGCTCGGCCAGCACCGGGCCGACGCCCGCGCGCTTGCCCAGCTCCTGCGCGTCACCAGCCGGGACCGGCGTGTGTATCCAGAGCATTGCGCTGGATCCACATTACCGCGACGCCTTGCTGGAACCCGTCCACTCGTACTTGGGGGCGACGTCGGAGTGTGCCTCGACGTGCTTCCTGTCGCCCTTGTGCCACCAGTAGAAGATCTGCGACGCGATGAAGATCGCGGAGAACGTGCTGGTGACGATGCCGACTAAGAAGGTGAAGGAGATGTCGCTGAGGACTCCGTTGCCGAAGAGGTAGAGCGAGAGGGCTGCGAGGAAGGTCGTCGACGACGTCATGATCGTGCGGGCGAAGACCTTGTTGATGGCCGAGTTGATGATGTCCTTGAGCGACCCCGTGGGGTTGAGCTTCAACTCCTCGCGGATACGGTCGAAGACGACCACCGTCTCGTTGATGGAGTAGCCCGCAATACAGAGGATCGCGGCCACCATGGGCGCCGAGAACTTGTGGCCGAAGAGGACGAAGATTCCGATCGTCATCGCGATGTCGTGGAGAATCGAGACCATGGCGCCGACGCCGAAGCCGAACTCAAATCGGAAGGCAATGTAGAGCAGGATGACGAGCATGGAGGCGCCGATGGCGCGCGCCGCGTTGTAGAGGATCTCGCGCCCGATGGAGGCGCCCACGTGCTCCTCGCCGACCTTGCTGTAGGCCGCCTCGGGGTGGGTCTTCTGGAGGGCGTCGACGAGGATCTGGGAGCGGCCCTCGGGGGTCTCGACCTTGAGCTGCTCGCCGCCGCCGCCGAGCGCGTTCTCATAGCTGACGTTGATGTCGCCGACCTTGGCGTCGTCCGCGACCTGGCGGATCACGCCGACCTCAAGGTGCTGCTTGTACTGGAGGGTGACCACGTCGCCGCCCGAGAAGTCGATGCCGAAGATCTTGTTGCCCTGGTAGAACACGACGCCGAGGCCGATAAGGACCAGGAGGAAGGATCCGGCCGCCGCGGGGACGCCGAACCTCACGAAGTCGATGTGGATGGCCTTGAGCAGGTGGCGCATCGAGAACTTCTTCAGGAAGCCGGAGTCGATCAGGAGCTCCATGATGAGGTGGGCCGTGATCAGCACCGAGAACATCGTGGAGAGGACGCCGATCGCGAGCGTGACGCCGAAGCCGCGGATCGGGCCCGTGCCGAGCCAGATCATGATGGCGCAGATGATCAGCTGCACGATGTGGGCATCGATGATGGTCATCAGCGCCTTCGCGAAGCCGGTCTGGTTGGCTGTGGAGAGGGACTTGCCGGTGGCCAGCTCCTCCCTCATTCGCTCGAAGATCAGGATGTTCGCGTCGACCGCCATGCCGATCGTGAGCACGATGCCGGCGAGGCCGGGCAGCGTCATCGTGGCGCCGATGTTGGCCATGACGCCGAGGATGATGATCAGGTTCACGCCGAGCGTGATGACCGAGACGAGTCCGCCGGTCGTGTAGAAGGTGATCATGAACGCCGATACGACCGCGAGGCCGATGACGGAGGCGCGAACGCCGCTCGTGACGGCGTCGGCGGCGAGGGAGGGTCCGACCTCGAACTGGCTCTTGACCACCAGCGGGAGGTCGAGCGGGTTGTTGAGGTCGTTGGCGAGCGTGAAGGCCTCGCGCTGGGTGAAGTGGCCCTCGATGACGGCCTGGTCGCTGTCGATCTCCTCCTTGACGGAGGCGACGGAGCAGAGGGAGCCGTCGAGGACGACGGCCAGCATGCCGAGATGGTTGGCGTCGCCGCTGGCGGCGATCTCCTTGGTGACCTCGGCGAAGCGCTTGTGGCCGGCGGGCGTGAAGCGGATGCCGATCTGCGGGTTGCCGTAGGAGTCCTGCTGCACCGTCGAGTAGGCGATGCCGTCACCGGTCATCTCGGGGATGCGCTTGACGAAGTACTCCTCGGACACCTCGGTGCCATCCTGCAGGTCGTGCTCGTAGGACTTTATCTCGTAGCCGGGCGGGATCTGGCCGGAGGCCTGCTCGGGCCGCTCAAAGGGATACACCATGCGGAAGTCCAGGCGGGCGGGCTTCTTCACCTCGTTCAGCACCTCGGGGTTGTCCTTGGTGTTGATGTTGGGCAGCTGCACCTCGATGCGGTTGCGCCCGACGGCGCGGATCATGGGCTCTGAGACGCCGAAGGAGTTGATGCGGGCGCTGATGATCTCGATCGCCTTGGAGAGCTTCTCCTTGTCGGCAGTTTCGTTGTCGTAGCCGGCCGTCTTGTCGCCGAGGTCCGCCTCGAGCGTGAAGCCGACGCCGCCGACCAGGTCCAGGCCCAGCTGCAGGCGGGCCTTGGAGCTGTCGAGAAGGTACTTCAGGAGGATGTCGTTCCTCTTCGACACGTTCTTCAGCGTCTCCTCGAGCGGGAGGCTCGGGAAGTACTGCGAGAGGTCGATCTTCTGCTGGACGCTCAGGCGCTTCATCGCGACGTAGGTGCTCGGCGCCGCGCCGTTCGCCTTCATCGCGACCGCCTGGTCCACGATCTTGTTGAACTCGTCGTTCTTGGCCGTGGCGTGGGAGCGCACGTAGTCCTGGAACGGGATGTCCTTAACCGGCAGTAGCGCGAAGATCGCCCAGCCGAGCATGAAGAGGCTGGCGGCTATCTTCCAAAGGTTGCGTTTGAGCATGTCTGATTTGGGTTTTTTAAAGGGAGATCGGGCAGGCAGGGGTGGGCCTTCGCGCCCCGGGGGGCGCTCCGCCGGCCCGCCGGGCCGGCCGCGGGGTCAGGAGGACTTCTTCTCCTCGGCGTCCGGCTTCTTGACGGCCGCCGTGATGAAGCCCTTGCCGATCTCGATCTTCGTGTTCTCGGCGATGCGCAGGACGAACCTGTCGTCCTTAACGTTTGTGATCACGCCGTAGATGCCGCCGGACGTCACGACCTCGTCACCTGACTGTAGCGCGGAGAGCATCTTCTCCTGCTGCTTCTGCTTCTTGCGTTGCGGGGCGATGAAGAGGAAGTAGAAACCTCCGATAAAGAGGACCCACACGATGATCATCGAGGGGGGGAATCCGCCGGGGGCCGGAGCCGCAGTCTGGGCAAGCAGGTTGGTCATTTCGTATTGCGTTATTCTAAAGAGAAAACACGCATCTAACTGAATCCACACTTGTGAAGGCAAGCCCTCAGTGGCCGCGCCTCTCCGAAACCTTGAAAAGCAAATCCGCATCCGCCTGGTCCGCAGCCAAATCCGAGGAACACTACGGGTTCAAACGCTGGGGCTCGGGACACCTTTCGGTCGACTCCGAGGGCTTCGTTAACGTGCAGCCCCTGAAGGACGGCCGGGGCATCAGGGTCCTGGACGTCGTCCACGAGGCGCTGGGGATGGGGCTTAAGGCCCCGATGGTCATCCGCTTTCAGGACCTGCTGCGCCACAGGGTCATCCAGCTTAACGAGATCTTCAGGAAGGCCATCAAGGACGAGGGTTACAAGGGCAGCTACCGGGGGGTCTTCCCCATCAAGGTGAACCAGCTGCGCGAGGTGGTCGACGAGGTCGTCCTGGCCGGCAGGGACTATAACTACGGCCTGGAGGCGGGCTCCAAGCCCGAGCTCATGATCGCGCTGGCGATGAACGAGGGCTCGAACCGCCTCATCATCTGCAACGGCTACAAGGACCACGACTATATCCGCCTGGCGCTCATGGGCCGCAAGATCGGTAAAAGGGTGATCATCGTCGTGGAGCAGCTCTCCGAGATCGACGACATCATCCGCATTTCCGAGGAGACGGGGGTGAAGCCGCTGATCGGCTTCCGCGCCAAGCTGCAGACCCGCGGCGAGGGCCGCTGGGCCATGTCGACCGGCGACAACGCCAAGTTCGGCCTGAACACCGCCGAGATCCTGATGGCCTGCGAGAAGCTCAAGGACGCGCACCTGAAGGCGTCGCTGCGGCTCTTCCACTTCCACATCGGCTCCCAGGTCCCGAATATCATCACGATCAAGAACGCGGTCGTCGAGGCGACGAGGTTCTACGTGCAGCTCTCCAAGATGGGCTTCCCGATGGGCTACATCGACGTCGGCGGCGGCCTCGGGATCGACTACGACGGCTCCCGCTCGAACTTCGAGAGCTCGATGAACTACTCCATGGAGGAGTACGCGAGGGACATCGTCTTTAACGTGCGCGAGATCTGCCGCTCGGCCGGCGTCGCAGAGCCCGATATCGTCTCCGAGTCGGGCCGCGCGGTCGTGGCCCCCCACTCCATGCTGGTGGTCGAGGTCTTCGAGCGCATCAACAAGAGGGAGTCCCTGGGAAAGCAGCACCAGCCCAAGCAGAAGGAGAAGATCGTCACGGATCTGGAGGTCCTCCTCAGGAACAAGGCGAAGCTCGGCAGGCTCGAGCGCTTCCACGACGCGCAGCAGAAGAAGGACGAGGCCTTCTCTCTCTTCAACCTCGGCTACCTCGACCTCGAGAACCGCGCGGCCGCGGAGCAGATCTTCTGGCAGATATGCGAGCAGCTCGCGAAAGAGGGAGAAAAGTCGGGCTACCAGCCGGAGGAGCTCCACGACCTTTCGAAGCTTTTGGCCGACCAGTACGTCTGCAACTTCTCGGTCTTTCAGTCCCTTTTGGACCACTGGGCCCTGAAGCAGCTCTTCCCGATCGCCCCGCTGCACCGCCTCAACGAGAAGCCGACTGTGAACGCCATCCTGGTGGACATCACGTGCGACTCCGACGGCAAGATCAGCAGCTTCATCGACCTTCAGGACGTGAAGGACTACGTGGCGCTCCACCCCCTCAACAAGAAGCCCTACTACATCGGCATCTACCTGACGGGCGCCTACCAGGACATCATGGGGGACCTCCATAACCTCTTCGGGCGCGTGAACGAGGTGCACGTCTTCCTCGAGGACGACGAGCCGAACGGGTTCTACATCGAGGAGGCGCTCTCCGGAAGCCGCATCGCGGACGTGATCGAGGGCGTGCAGTACCAGCAGGAGGACCTCTGCAGGAAAATGAAGGCCCAGATAGACTTGGCGACGAAGAAGGACATGGTTAAGCCCCGGGAAGGCGTTCGCCTCCTCGAGATCTACGAGAGCCAGATGCTCAACAAGACCTACCTGAACATCGAGCGGACAACCGCCCGCAAGAGTAAGAAAAAATGACCCTACCCCGCTCCCGCGCGCTCGTTGCCGCGCTTGGCCTCGCCGTCCTCGCCTGCCGCGCCTCCGCCCAGGCCGAGCCCCTTTACAAGGACAAGTCCGCCGCGCCCGAGGCGCGGGTTGACGACCTGCTCCCGCGCCTGACGGCCGAGGAGAAGATGCTGATCATCGGCGGCGACACCGACTTCTCGATCATGCCGGTCGCGAGGCTCGGCATCCCCGAGGTGCGCTTCGCTGACGGCCCCCTGGGGGTTCGCAATTGGGGATTCTCCCCCTCCTATCCCTCGACGGCCGGCCTCGCCGCGTCTTGGGACACGAACGTCGCCGAGCGCTTCGGCTCGTCCATCGCGAGCGACGCAAGGGCCCGCGGCGTGGGCGTCATGCTCGGGCCCGCGGTCAACATCATGCGCGTACCCGTGAACGGCCGCAATTTCGAGTACATGTCTGAGGACCCGTACCTGGCCGGCATCATCGCGACCGACGTCGTGAAGGGCATGCAGGAGGGGGGCGTCGTCGCCACCGTGAAGCACTTCGCCGCGAACAACCAGGAGATCGAGCGCGGACGGGTCGACGCCCGGGTCAGCGTTCGCGCGATGGAGGAGATCTACCTTCCCGCGTTCAAGGCCGCCGTGCAGGAGGGCCACGCCTGGTCCGTGATGTCGGCCTACAACAAGCTCAACGGCACCTACTGCAGCGCCAACGACTGGCTGAACAACAAGGTCCTGAAGGGCGACTGGGGCTTCAAGGGCGTCCTCATGTCCGACTGGGGCGCCGCGCACGACACGCTGGGCGTCACGAACGGCGGCCTGGACCTGGAGATGCCGTCCGGCGCCTTCATGAACCCGAAGACGCTGGCGCCGCTGCTCGCCTCGGGAAAGGTCGCCCAGGCGACGATCGATGACAAGGTGCGCCGCATCCTGCGGATGGAGATCTCGATGGGCTTCCTCGACCGGCCGCAGGAGATGACGTCCACCCCGAAGGACGACCCGAAGAGCGCCGCGACCGCGCTGCAGATCGCGCGCGAGGCCGTCGTCCTCCTGAAGAACGACCGCGAGGCGCTCCCCCTGGCCTCCAAGAACATCAAGCGCATCGTGGTCCTCGGGCCCAACGCGGACTCCTACCCGGCGGGCGGCGGCAGCGCCCACTCCCAGCCCTTCCACTACGTGAGCGTGCTCGACGGCCTGCGCAAGGTCGCGGGCTCCAAGGTGAAGATCGACTACATCCCCGGTGTCGGCGCCGAGCTCCTGGACAAGTGGGCGAAGTCGTCCAGCTACGAGGGCCCGCTGTCCCTGACATTCAAGGGGGGCACATGGCAGACCGGCTTCAAGGACCTGAAGACGGTGCAGGACGCCCGCATCGACCACGACTGGTCGAACGAGGACCCGGTCCCGGGCGTGCCGCTGAAGACCTACCAGGCCACGTGGAAGGGCTCCATCCGCCCCACGGCCTCGGGCAATTACACCTTCGTCGTCCGCGGCCAGGGCGGCGTCTTCGTGAGCGTCGACAACAGAAACATCATCACGAGCTGGTTCTGCGGCGGCGACATCCTGACGGCAGAGGTTTCTCTCGAGGCCGGCAAGTCCTACCCCGTCGAGGTCAACGTCAACTATGACGACAAGGGCTCGCCCGCCGTGCAGTTCGGCTGGGGCGCCACCCCGCCCCTCCTGACCGACGACGAGGCCGAGCGCGTGCGCAAGGCCGACGCCGTCGTCGCCTGCGTCGGCTACAACCTGGCGCTCGAGGGCGAGGGCTCCGACCGCACCTACGAGCTTCCCGTCCACCAGCCCGACCTGATCCGCAAAGTCGCGGCGCTCAATCCCCGCACGGTCGTCGTCGTCAACTCCGGCGGCAGCTTCGAGACAGCCGGATGGATCGACAAGGTCCCCGCGGTCCTCGAGGCCTGGTATCCCGGCCAGGAGGGCGGACGCGCTCTCGCCGAGATCCTCCTCGGCAAGGTGAACCCGAGCGGCAAGCTGCCGGTCACCTTCGAGAAGGCGTGGAAGGACACGCCGTCCCTCGGCAACTATCCCGGGACAAACCTGACGGTGAACTACGCCGAGGACATCCTGGTCGGCTACCGTTGGTTCGACACAAAGGGGGTGGCGCCCCTCTTCCCCTTTGGATTCGGGCTTAGCTATACGACCTTCCACTACGACAAGATGCACGTCGCACCCACAACGGATGGCCACTGGGCGGTCACCTTCGACGTGACGAACAACGGCACCCAGAAGGGCGCGGAGATCTCGGAGGTCTATGTAAGCCCGCCGGTCACTTCCAAGGTCATGAGGCCCGTGCGCGAACTCAAGGGCTTCAGCCGCGAGGAGCTCGATACCGACCAGACGATCACGATCACGGTTGTCCTGGACCGAAGCGCCTTCTCGCACTACGACGAGAAGAAGGGCGACTGGGCCGTCGAGCCCGGCATCTACACGGTCGAGGTCGGCTCCTCCTCCAGGAAGTTCCTGCTCTCCGGCTCCGCGGAGGTCGACTGACCTCCTAGCGCCACTCGTGGCGCGGGTATTTCCTCGATAGGGCCGGCTTGATCGTCGGGTAGATGTCGCGCCAGAAGGTCGTGAGGTCGTCCGTCACCTGGAGCGGCCTCTGGTTCGGCGCCAAGACCTCGATCTTCACGGGGATCCGGCCGCGCCAGAGCGTGAACTTGCCCTCTATGCCGTAGAGCTCCTGGATCCGGGCGCTTAGGACCGGCGGCCCCTCCTTGTTGTAGGTGAGGCGCGATTTCCGTCCGTTCGCCATCGTGAGCCTCTCCGGCACGGCGTCGTCCATGACAGCCAGCTGCTCCGCGGTCAGCCAGTCGCGAAGGACGGGCATGACCTCCATGTCCTTCGCGCCCCTGGCCGATACCTCGCCGTACAGCACCTGCTCAAGGAGCGTCAGGCGGTCAGCCTCCGTGACGGGGTTCACCTCGTACTCGGGGAACCACTCGGCCATCCGGTTGACGCGCGTGATCCACTGCTCGACGGCCTCGTCCCACGCGTCGATCGTAATGCGCCCGGCCAGGACCTCCCTTGCGAGGAGCGCCGCCGCCTTGTCGGGCGGAACGTCATCTGAGTTGGCCTTGGACTCGAGCACCAGGTCCCTGAAGCGCTTCTCCTTCCTGGCGACGACGCGCTTCGCCTCCGGGTCGTAGGTGACCTCCCTCTCGTCCTTCATGTCGCCTGGGAAAAGCTCCCTGAGCCAGGACTCCTCAATCGCGGTCGCGATATTGAGAAGGACGCTCACCTCGCCTGCCCTTCCGCCGACCTCGGTAATCTCAGCGGCCACGAGGAGCTGCGCCTTGCCGATCACGCTCTCCCTGGCGAGGAGCCCGCGGCGGCCGTGCACGAGTTCGCAGCGCAGGGTGCTCTGGTCGAGCCTCCTCGCAAGGTGGTCGGGGAAGCCGGCCAGCACGCACTTCCTCACCTCGGTCCCGTCGGTGCGCTTCTCGGAGGCGTCGAGGCCCTCGGCCTCGGCGATCTCGATGAACTGCTTGAAGAGCGGGCCGACCTGCCGCGCACCCTGCGCGTGGATACCGAGCCTGCGGCAGGCGTCCATCGAGTAGTTGCTCTTGTCCGCGTAGCGCCAGGCGCGCATGAGAAGGAAGAAGTCGCTTTCGTGCTCCTCGCCGAGCGTCTCCTCCCTGGCCTCCTCGACTTGGCGGCTGACGCCCCGCAGCAGGAAATTGCGGCCCTGCGTAAGGGCGGCCATCATGGCGACCGGCCTCACGCAGCCGCGCTCCTGGGCCGCTAAAAACATGCGCGCGTAGCGCGGGTGGACCGGGAAGCGCAGCATCTTGCGGCCGGTCTCGGTGATCGCGCCGCCGACGCCCTGCAGGGCCCCGAGGTCCGCCAGGAGCATCTCCGCCCGCTCCAGGCCCCTCGCCTCGGGCTTCTCGAACCAGTTGAAGCCGGAGACGTCGGTGATGCCGGCGGCCTTGAGCGTCAGGACGACCTCCGAGAGGTCCAGGCGCTTCACCTCGGGAAGCTCGTGGAGCGAGCGCTGCCCGTGCTCTCTCTCCGTCCAGAGCCTCACACAGATGCCGGGAGCCGTGCGGCCCGCGCGACCCGCCCTCTGATCGGCGCTGGCCGCGGAAATCTTCTCGACCAAGAGCGTATTGATGCCGCGGTCCGGATCGAAGCGCGCCGTGCGGGCCAGGCCGCTGTCGACGACGACCGTCACGCCGTCGATCGTGAGCGAGGTCTCCGCGACGTTCGTTGAGACGATGATCTTGCGCGTGTCGGACCTCTCGACCGCGCGGTCCTGGGCCTCGGGGGGAAGCTCGCCGTGGAGCGGCAGGGCCGCGAAGCCCCGCAGCTCGCGGCTGCCCTGGATGGCCTGGATCGTCCTGCTGATCTCGTAGGCGCCGGGCATGAAGACCAGCATGTCCCCGGAGGTCGAGGCCGCCACGCGCTCGCACTCGCGGGCCGCCACCTCCCACACGGGCTCGGCCTCGAAGTTGACGGCCTTTGGCAGGTACTCGATCGAGACCGGGTGGGTGCGGCCGCGCGACTCCAGGACGTCGCAGGGCGCCAGGTACTGGCGCAGCGCCCCGGCGTCGAGCGTCGCCGACATGACCGCGATCTTCAGGTCGGGACGGACGGTAGACTGGATCTTCAGCGCGCGCGCAAGCGAGATGTCGCCGTAGAGGTGTCTCTCGTGAAACTCGTCGAAAACGATCGCGCTCACGCCCTTCAGCTCCGGCTCGAACGTCATCTGCCGAAGCAGGATTCCCTCCGTGACAAATCGGATGCGCGTGCGCGCGCTGACGCGCGACTCCAGTCGGATTTGGTAGCCGACCACGTCGCCGAGGGGCGCTCCGACCTCCTCCGCCACGCGGCGGGCAAGCATACGGGCGGCCAGCCTTCGCGGCTGAAGGACGACCACCTGTCCTGCGTCGAGGAAGCCGTGGCGCAGCAGCATCTGCGGGACCTGCGTCGACTTTCCCGAGCCCGTCGGCGCCTGCACGATCACGCGTCCGCTGCCCCTCAGCGAGGCGACGATCTTATCCTCCAGCTCGTAAATCGGTAGGTCCTTGGGTGCCATCTCGCGGTGTGAACAACCTGTGAGCTACTTTGCGCGCAGGTTATTCACAGGAACTTATTGTGAGGGATTTGTGGATAAGAAAAGCTTCACGAATCCATAACGGCCGCGCAACATCGTCACGTTCCTTGATAGAACAGTCGCAGCGCGAAGGCCTGAAAAACCCTTCGAAAGCACGACTGGGATAATCCCGGGTGACCGGGGAAAGGATGGTGGCAGCTGGTGCCGCCATCCCCTCGCCGCAGCAATGCGGGTCGCAGGCAATATCACCAGCTCCTCTGGCCGGTGTCATGACCGGTCAGTTACATGAACTCAGGAGCTGAGAGGCGAGGCACGATTAGAAACCGTGTTCGAGCCGAGTCAGGCGCAAGGGAAGTTTCGAACCTTGAGCCGACGCAGTTACCCAGAGGGTACGGCTGCTACTGCGCAGACCAGAACGCAGTTGCGATTCCCGGCGGGACGACCCCGCCAAAAGGCCCAAGTCGGTAAAAACGATTCGGGCGCGCAAGGGAGACGCAGCGGCGGGGAGCGAGCGGGCCAGGCAAATCCCGCGAAAACTCCTCAATCGGGCGGTGTGTAAATCCACATCACCCGACTGCAAAGCGAACGCAGCCTGAGAGTTAAGAGGTCAGACCCGTAACGTGGGGCCAACGATCAGCCAAAAGCTGGTGCCGTCCCCATGGCAACGGTGCCGACGCGAAATTACGCTACTTGTAGGCGTGTCTGCACCACGTCCGGCGTGTTGCCCCTGGCAGGGGGTGACCGAACTGGGCGAAAGGACCTCACTCGAAAGACTCCAACCGGCAACGGTAGGAGCGATCCCGCCATGAGATCGAAAACTTCGCATGCCGCGAAGAGTGGCGTCGGGGAGCATACGGCCCGCGAAAGCGAGAGCGCCCAACGTGTGCGACGGGAAAGAGTGCGTGGCGAGCACCCACCCCCAAATTTGGCCCCGGAACCGCAAGGTTCCGGGGCCTTATTCTTTTATGGGTCCGGAGGTTAGCTCATGCGGACCAGGCATCGCCGGTTCCCCCTTGCGTTCGGTCGCGGCAAATGGAATGATTGGGCTCTTTTTCATCACACAAGACCCG
>DASRSJ010000129.1:0-6517 GCA_035656555.1 Opitutaceae bacterium | reverse complement strand
CCGGACCGAGAAGACGCGCCAGGAGCGGAAGGTGCTTGGAGAAATAATAGGCCTTGTCGAAGGAGGCGCCGGGCATGCTGGGAAAGAATATGCTGACCTTTATCATGAGGGGGACAGTTAGGAGGTCTCATCCTCGCGCATCTTGAACGTGAAGGACACGGTCTCGCTTTTTCCATCGGGCCTGGCGCCGATGGAGCGGGTGTGCTGGCAGGCCTCGACGACCGAGCGGTCAAACTCCGCATTTCCGGACGACGATGTTATCTTCACATGCGAGATCGATCCATCCGCGGCGACGAAGAGTTCCACCTTTGCCGATAGGGTGTCGGCCACGCCCTCCGGCGGCGTGTGACTTTCCTTGATGCGCATGAGGAGTTCGGCGAAGTAGGCCTGGAGCTCGGTGCCCTCTTCCCGTGTCAGGGCCTTGCCGCCGGCGCCACCCTTCGTGTTCTCCGAGGAGCCGCCAATGACGCCCTCGCGGATGCCCTTCGCGTCAATTCGCTTGGCCATCGCCGCCTGGCGCTTCGCGTCGGCCTCCTGCTGCTTCTTATACTTGTCTTCGAGCTTCTTCTTGCGCCTGTCCTCGGCGTGCTTGAGGGAGGCCACGAGGTCGACCGGCTTCGGCGGCTTCGGGGACTTTGCCTTCGGCGGAGCCGGGATCGTCTCCGGCGCGGGCTGGATGGGGGAAGTCTCCTGCTGCTTGGGCTCGGGCGTCGGCGCGGGGGGCTCCGGAAGCGGCTGGGGGGTCGGGATCGGAGCCTGGGGCTCGACCTTTATGTCCCCGCCTGCGCTCCCAAGCGCCGGCGCCGCCGTGGCCGCGTAGTTGTCACCCTCCCCCGCCACGAGCTCGAAGACCTTGGGCTCATCCTTGACGAGCCTGTCCGAGGCGTAGCTGAAGAAAAGGACGAGGGCCACCGCCCCGCTGTGCAACAGGGCGGAGAGTCCGTACGCTCCGGGTGTCTGCGCGCTCATTTTGAACTGCTCTGGGTGTCGAACGTGAACTTGAGCAGGTTCGCCTTCTTGAGGGCGTCCATCACGTCGACGATCTTCTCGTAGGGCACGTGGGCGTCGCCGCGGATCCGGATGATCGGCGGCTTGGGCTCGGCCCCGTAGAGGCGCAGGCGCGAGTCGAGCTCCGCCATCTTCAGCGGCGCGGGAGACTCGTCGAGGTAGATGAGCCCCTTCGCGTCGACGGAGATTGCCACGAACTTCGTGTCCTTGTCCGCCTTCTGCTGCGCGCTCTTCGACTCGAGGGGCAGGTTCACGGGGATCGTCTGCTCGTTCTTGCTGCTCGACGTCGTGATCATGAAGATGATCAGCAGCGTGAAGCCGAGGTCGATGAGGTTCGTGACGTTAAGCTCCGCGATCGGATGCGACTGCCTCGGGCGCCTGAAGGTTCTTGCCATGGGTGCGTCGAGGCGGGTCCTACTTCGACTCGAGTTCGATCCTGTCGGCGAGCGAGCTCGCGTAGTTCTCGATCTCGGTGATGAGGCGCTTCGTCATCGCGAAGAGCATGTTGTAGCCGAAGAGGCACGGGATCGCCACCAGGAGGCCGGAGATCGTGGTAAGGAGCGCGGCCGAGACGCCGGGCGCCAGGGTTTGGATGCTCGCCGTCTGCTGCACGGACACCGCGCTGAAGGCGTCCATGACGCCCCAGACCGTGCCGAGGAGGCCGAGGAACGGCGCGCCGGAGACGATCGAGGCGAGGAACACCATGCTCGACTCATACCGCAGCGTCTGGCGGGCGAGCGCCCTCTGGAGCGCGTTCTCCGCGAGCTCGAGCTTGAACCTCTGGCTCTCGTCGCCCTTCTCCTTGCCGATCGCCGCGGCCTTCCAGTAGCCCTCGACGGCGTCGCTCAGGAGATCGGCGTACGGAATGTCGCGGCGGTTGCGCAGCGAGTCGGGCAGATCGAGGATGTTCTTCTGGTCCCGCAGGTGCCTCTCGAAGGTCAGGTTAAGGCGGCGCAGCGTGGAAAGCTCGTTGCGCTTTCCGAACATGACGGCCCAGGCGATGATGCTGGCGACGGCAAGGGAGCCGGTTATCGTCTGGCCCACAGGATCGCAGTGCTCGAACACCTCGATGATGTTGGTGGAGGCGAGAAAAGGCGTGAAAATCACGGACATGAATCAGAGCGTTGGAGGTATTTCAGGATTCGTCCAATGGAATTCAAAGCTTCCTCGCCAAAGCCCCCGGATTTGCCCATTCTGAGCGCCCCATGGTCCTGAAGTCCAAACACACGGGCAAACTCATCTCCTTCGAAGGCTCGGAGGGCAGCGGCAAGACCTCCCAGATCGCGCGACTCGCCGGCCGCCTCCAGAAGCTCAAGCGCGACGTGGTCACCGTCCGCGAGCCGGGCGGCACCGAGATCGGCGAGCAGATCCGCAACATCATCGTCCATAATTCCAAGGGCGACGAGATGACGCCGGAGACCGAGCTCCTCCTCTTCGCGGCGGCCCGAGCCCAGCTCGTGCGCGAGGTGATCGCCCCGGCCCTCATGAAGGGCTCCATCGTCCTGAGCGACCGCTACCTTGACTCGTCGACCGTGTACCAGGGCATCGGCCGCAACCTGGCCGCCGACCCGGTGAACCAGATCAACCGCTTCGCGGTCGGCAACGTGATGCCGGACCTGACGATCATCATCGACGTCCCGACAAAGGTCGGACTGGCCCGCATCCACCAGCGCGCCTCGGACCTTCCGGACCGGATGGAGCGCGAGAACATAGACTTCTACAACAAGATCCGCGAGGGCTACCTGCTCCTCGCCAAGGGCATGCCCGAGCGCTTCGTCGTCGTCGACGGATCGAAGGACGAGGCGAC
This sequence comes from Opitutaceae bacterium, assembly GCA_035656555.1. Taxonomy (GTDB): domain Bacteria; phylum Verrucomicrobiota; class Verrucomicrobiia; order Opitutales; family Opitutaceae; genus Palsa-1447. Next base: position 3,702 of record DASRSJ010000129.1, on the reverse strand, counting down.
CACGGAGAAGAAGATCTGGGAAGCCCTGAAGTCCCGGCTCGGCTGATGACGGCGGTGGTCCCATGGCCACCCGCGTTCGCGGGCACGCCGGCCGTGTCCGTAATCGAGAGGGCCATCGGGCGCGGACGCCTCTCACACAGCCTCCTGCTGGCGGGCGACGACGCTGAGGGCCTGTCGGCCGCGGGCCTGGCCCTCGCCGACCGACTCCTTAACCGCGGCGGAAGCCACAACATGCCGCCGGACCGCCATCCCGACTGCATCCAGGTCAGGCCCGCCGGCAAGTCCCGCTCGATCAAGGTCGACTCGATCCGCGACCTTGTGGCGCGGGTGAACGTCTCCGCCAGCGTGTCCCGCTACAAGGTCGTCGTGATCCACGACGCCGAACGCATGAACGCCTCTGCCGCCAACATCCTCCTGAAGACGCTGGAGGAGCCCCCGGCGGACACGACGATCCTCCTCCTTACCACCCGGCCCTACGCGCTGTTGCCGACGATCCGCAGCCGCGTCCTTCACTTCCGTTTTCCCGGGATGGCGACCGAGCTGACCGCGGAGGGATGGCCGGCCTGGGTGGCCGACTATCGTGCTTGGCTGACCCAGCTTGGCCAGGGCGTCAGCGCCGGCCGCAAGGCAACCGACAGCATCTTCTCACTCTACGGGCTTGTCGCCCGCTTCGGCTCGATGCTCGACAGGGCCGCCTCAACCGAAGTCGCCCGCAGGAAACAGGGCCTTCCCGAGGGTCTTGAGGACGACGAGATCGCGGCCATCGAGGCCGAGGCTACGATCGGGCTTCGCATGCGCATGTTCGCCGAGATCGAGACCGCGACCCGCAACCATGCCAACGCCTCGCCGGACGAAAGCGCGAAGCGCTTCCTCACGGCCTCCGTGGACTCCCTTGAGCGGTCGGCCGGCCTCCTTCGGGTCAACCTGAACGAGTCGGCGGCCCTGGAGGACTACCTCCTGTCCTGCCTCAGGATCTGGACGAAGCGCTGAGGAGCGCGGCGCCGAACACCCCGGCGCTGTCGCCGAGCGTCGGCCTCAGGAACTCCGTCCGAAGGTCGGTGTTGAAGACGTGGGAGAGGACGGCTTTCCGCGTCTCCTCGGTGTAGAGGATGTCGATGTTGCCCACGCCGCCCCCGATGACGACGGCGTCGGGGTCCAGGATGTTGATGACGGCCGCTATCGCCTCGGCGAACTTCGCCTGCAGGCGCCTCAGGGTCGCCTTGGCCGCGGCCTCCCCTTCACCGGCTCGCTTCACGATCTCCGGCATCCGCACGCTGTGCCCTGTCTTCGCCTTGTAGAATCTTTCGAGCGCCGGGCCCGCGATTACAGTCTCGATGCAGCCCTTCCTGCCGCAGTAGCAGGGGGTTGTCTCGCCGCGCAGCGGGTTGTGCCCCCACTCCCCTGCGATGCCATGGAGGCCGCCCAGCACCTGGCCGTTCACGACGACCCCGCCGCCGCAGCCGGTCCCGAGGATCAGCCCCACGACGACGCCGCGGTTGCGACCCGCGCCGTAGAGGGCCTCTGCGAGCGCAAAGCAGTTGGCGTCGTTCGCGACCACGGCCTCGCAGCGAAGCGCCCTGCCGATGTCCTCCCGAAGCCTCTGGCCGTTCAGGCAGAGCGTGTTTGAATTCTTGAGGACTCCGCTCCTCGGGTCCGTGACGCCGGGTGTGCCGAACCCGATCGTGGCCGGCCGCTTGGTGGCGGATCCCTTCTCCAGCATACCGACCAGTTTCACGATCTGGCGCACGACGTGGGCGTAGCCTTTCGTTGCCTCGGTCGGCACCCGCAGGCGGCAGAGCGCCTGGTCGGGCTTCCTGGGATCGATCACGGCACCCTCGATCTTGGTGCCGCCCAAATCGATCCCGTAAAGGCTCATCGGATCAGACGACCCGGTTGTTCCGGATCACCTCGGAATACCAGTGGGACGAGAGCTTGGGGGTGCGCTTCTGCGTCACGAAGTCGACGTGAACGATGCCGAAGCGGCGCGTGTAGCCGTCCTCCCACTCGTAGTTGTCCATGAACGACCAGACGAAGTAGCCCCTGACCGGGACGCCGTCGTTGATCGCGCGGTGCAACTCGCGCAGGTACTCGCGCAGGAACTCCCGACGGTGCAGGTCGTGCACCTCTCCATCCACGACCGGTTCGACGTTGTAGCCGCAGCCGTTCTCCGTGACGAAGATCTCCTTGGGGCCGTAGTTCTCGTGGGCGAACTTGAGTGCCCAGTAGATCACCTGGGGCATCAGGTTGAGCCAGGCGCTGTCGGCCCGCGGGTAGCTGGCCGGCAGCGAGAGCTCCTCGTACGGCACGCCCGCCTTGGCCCGTATGAAATAGCCCGTGTAGATGTTCAGGCCTAGGAAGTCGGTCGGCGCGCCGATGAGCGCGAAGTCGCCGGCGTCGACCTTCGGGGCGTCGGCGCCCACCCGGTTCAGGTAGTCCTGCGAGTAGCTGCCGCGGTAGATGGGATCGAGAATGTGGAGGTTCCTGTGGACGAACCACGCGTTGGCCGCGGCGATGTCGGCCGGCGTCTCCGTGACGGGAATGCAGGCGTCGCAGTTGTCCGTCAGGCCCACCCTTGCGCCGGGGCCGCCGTAGGAGCGTACCGCGCGCACACCGTGGCCGTGGCAGACCAGGGCGTTGTGGTAGGTCTGGTTCACCACGCGCTCGGACTCGACGCGGCCGGGGGCCTTCTTGCCGCCTGGGCCGTAGCCCAGGATCGTGAAGCAGCGGATCTCGTTTAGCGTGATCCAGTTCTTCACCTTGGAGCTGAAGGCCTTGACGACGGTATCGGCGTAGGTCGCAAAGGCGTCGACCGTCACGCGCGCCGTCCAGCCGCCCCGGTCCTCAAGGGCCTGCGGCAGGTCCCAGTGGAAGAGCGTCACGTAGGGTGTGATCCCGTTCTCCGCCATCGCATCGAACAGGCGGTGGTAGAAGTCGAGGCCGGCCTGGTTCAGGGCGCCGTCGCCGTTCGGGTAGATCCTGGGCCACGCGAGAGAGAGCCTGTAATTGCGGATTCCAAGGGAGCGCATGAGCGCGAAGTCCTCCCTGAAGCGGTTGTAGTGGTCACACGCGACATCCAGGTTCTCGTTGTTCAGCACCTTGCCGGGTATCCGGGCGTACCGGTCCCAGATCGACTCCCCTTTGCCGTCAATGAAGGCCGCGCCCTCGATTTGCGGGGCCGCGGTGGCGGCGCCCCATACAAAATTGGTCGGAAAGGTCGTGTTGGTTGAAGGCATTACGGTCGCTGGCAATATCAGGGCGGCGATTGCGTCCTGAAAAGACGCACTCGACGACCTGATAAGGGGTTAGGAGAGGCAACTCTTTGGGATTGCCTGTGGCAGGCAATCGTTCTGTTTACGGGAGAGTCGCTTGCAAGGATTCATTTCGGGACAAGAAAACTCAAGCGCGTTAAACAGCTTACCCCACTTTATTTATGGCAAAGGTCACGCTTGAGAACCTGAGCAAAATCTACCCGGAAAAGGGCGGCCCAGGGGTGACCGCGGTCAAGGCCATCAATCTGAGCATTGAGGACCGGGAGTTCATGGTGCTGGTGGGGCCGTCCGGATGCGGAAAGTCGACCACGCTTAGGATGATCGCGGGCCTTGAGGAGATCTCCGGGGGCAAGGTCTCGATCGGCGACCAGGTCGTGAACGAGGTGCTCCCGAAGGACCGGGACATAGCGATGGTCTTCCAGAACTACGCCCT
>DASRSJ010000128.1:0-3755 GCA_035656555.1 Opitutaceae bacterium | reverse complement strand
AGCGACGAGTGTCCCTCTCGAAATGGAGGCCGGCAGCAGCAGCCTCTGCTCGACCACGGGCACCGTCTCCGGCACCTACACCATGTCCACGCCAGCCTCGCTCTTCGTCACATAGTCCGTCCTGATCGAAGGGTCCGCGGGCGTCGGGCCAGTCGGTAAGGGTCGTGGGAGTAGGGCACGGCCCTCGAGAGAGAGGGGATTGTCACGCCGTCTATGGAGAAGCGGGCCCAGGTGACGCAGAGAGAAGCGACGCGCACCGGGATCGATCTCCAAACGGACCCCGACACGCGCCTTATCGAACCCAGTCCGAAGCCTGGGACCAACAAGGCGGGAAGGATATACGAACACTCGGAGCTGCTCGCTCGATCGGATCCGGCAACATCATGCCACAACTTGGACCAACAAGGAGACCAATGCCATATTGGAAAGCGCTCGGCGTCCGCAGCGCACGAAATTCGCGTCGGACTGCGTAACCGCGGCCTGCACGCGCTCCGTCGCTGGGATTCGCCTCTACTGAATTCTCGGATATCTGGCTACCAACTAAGTCACTTGATTACTGGGCAGTCCTGGCGGTAAACTCAGGTGGCAGTGTCTGGGTGAGGTAGGGGTATCGCCGCGCCCGGCCGCGTCAAGGGTGAGAACAAAAAGGGAGAAGAATGATTCAGATGAGACGTTTGGGTGTCTTGATGGTGGCGCTTGTCGCCATTTCAGCGGCACTGACGATTGTGGCGGCGGGCGCGTTCGCGCGAACGCCCAACCCACCGTACGGGGCATTTGCCGGCTGTCCAAGCCCAGAAGAAAACCCGGCCATCGAAGAGTGCTTCACCTCGACGATCAAAGGTGGGCATTTTCAGATGGGATCGAAAAATGTCCCGATCGAAAATCCGATCACCCTCTCAGGGGGCTATGACTTCAATGGGACCGTCAGCTTCAACGGCAAAGGCGGGCTCACCAAAGCTAAACAGAAAGTGCCTGGCGGTGTGATCGGCCTCACCGGGCTGACTTGGCTCGCCGAACTCCTTGGGAGCAACGCGCTGACGCTGTACGCGACGACCGAACTGGCCGGTACTCCAGGGTCGCCGGTGAATGTGCCGGTCACGCTTCCAATCAAAGTGCATCTGGAAAACCCCGTGCTTGGGCCCAATTGCTACGTCGGTTCGACCTCGAATCCGATCAAGCTAAGCCTGACCACGGGAACGACCAGTCCGCCCCCGCCCAACAAACCGATCACGGGCGTGTTCCCGACCTTCAAACTTGATGAAGGTCGTCCGGGCGTCCTCCTTGCTGAAAATGGGACCTTTGTGGATAACTCGTTTTCGGCGCCGGGTGCCAGCGGATGTGTGTTGACCCTGTTCGGGTTCATTCCGATCAGCATCAACGGTCTCGTAAACTCGCAGTCCGGCCTGCCGGCCGCCGCTGGAACGAACGAGACGGTTCAGACGATCGATACGGCGCTGGTTCCGTCCTTCCTGCCCTATCCATAGGCGGGAATCCAAGAGCCGAATGAAGACGACAGCACACGGCCCGTCTCTGGGCCGTGTGCTGTCCTTCTACTACCAAAATGAAAAGAACGTCACAGAAACTCCTGGTCGTAGTAGGTGTGTTGGCATCAGTAGGTGCCATCGCGGCGGGATGCGGCGGTGGTCAAGACCAATCCACCAGGATCATTCGAGCGCCGCAGGCACCGAAGACGGAAATCCAGAATGAAAGACGCCCCGATTCGTTCAAGGATCAGGCCAACGCAATGTGCGCGGTGATTGGTCGGCAAAAAACTGCGGCGATTGAAGAAGCGCTCGCAGCTCTCGCGGCTGAAGGAAGCAGCGGGCAGAAGGCCCTCGAAGGAGTGAGTTCCGGTGTCGCTCTTCCGGAGGTCGAACGGATGCTGCGGAAGCTTCAAACGCGTCAGCCGCCAGCCTCAGAAAAGGCGGAATTCGAGAAGGTGATCGTGCTCCTCGGCTCTGGCCTGAGAGTGGCCAAGAAGCAGCCTGCAGAGTTTCTCTCGGGCGAAGCATTCGAAGCTGCTGACGAAGCCCTGATCGCCTATGGTCTGAACTCCTGCGTCGTCTGAGCCTTCGGGGAGGACGCGGAAGAGCCACGCGCGATCAGCCTAGCTGCGCTTTGAAGCAGTAGGTCCGGTAGGGGAAGTCGAAGTCGGGACCCAGCTTCGGCTCGGCGGCGACGAGGCCTCGGACCCCGTCGAGGATTTCGCGGCGGCGGCGGGGGGTGGCGGTGATGATGTAGCTGCGGGAGGCGGCCATTTCGACCAGGAGGTCGGTGGTCATGGGGCGGGACCAGTCGGTGATGAAGGATTCGGTGGGGCCGAAGGGAGGAGCGATGGTGATGGCCTCTAGTTCGATGATCTTGGCGTCGCCGCTGCCCATTACTTGGCTGAGGCGTTGGACCCAGGGGACTCGCTCGTCGCGGCGGTTCCAGGTCAGGCCTAGGGTGCCGCCCGGTTTCAGGACTCGGGCGGCTTCGGCGGTCGCGAGCTCCACGTCGACCCAGTGCCAGGCCTGGGCCACGGTGATGGCATCCATGGATTGGTCGGGGAGGGGGATTTGCTCCGCCGTGCCTTTGAGGGCGTGGACCTCGGGGAGGGTCGCTTCCAGGGTCGCGCGCATCTCGTCGAGGGGCTCGACGGCGGTGACGTCGAGGCCCCTCGCTACCTGGGCGCGAGTCAGCTTGCCGGTGCCCGCTCCCAGGTCGAGGATGGTGTGGGCTCCTGGGGGGAGGAGCCAGTCGACGGCCTCATCGGGGTAGCTCGGTCGGGCGCGCTCGTAAGCGTCCGCTGCGGCTCCGAACGACCGCGCCCGCACGGCTTTCTCGGCGTGCTCCTCCTGCACGCCTCTACCTTACGTCGCCGAGGCGACTGCTGCCGGCATTGACTCCATGTCGATGACGAAGCGGTACTTGACGTCGGAGACGAGCATGCGCTCGTAGGCCTCGTCGATCTCGTCCATGCGGATCATCTCGATGTCGGAGCCGACGTTGTGCTCGGCGCAGAAGTCGAGCATCTCCTGGGTCTCGGCGATGCCGCCGATGCTGGAGCCGCCGATCGAGCGCCGCTTGCTGAGGAGGCCGAAGACGCCCGGCGAGGGGTGTGCGGTCGGCGGCACGCCGAGGAGGACGATCGAGCCGTCCCGCGTCAGGGCGCCAATGTAAGGGTCCAGATCGTGGGAGGCCGCCACGGTGTCGATGATCAGGTCCAAGGTGTTGCGTGCCGCGGCCATCTGCTCGGCGTCGGTGGAGATGACGACGTTGGTCGCGCCGAGGCCCCGCGCGTCGTCGACCTTGCTGGGTGAGGTCGTGAAGAGGGTCACATCGGCGCCCATCGCGGCGGCGATCTTCACCGCCATGTGCCCCAGGCCGCCGAGCCCGATCACGCCGACCTTCGAATCCGGCCCGACGTTCCAGTGACGAAGGGGGGAGTAGGTCGTGATCCCGGCGCAGAGGAGTGGCGCGGTCGCGGCGAGGTCGACGTCCGGGGAGACCCGCAGGGCGAAGTCCTGGTCGACGACGATCGCGCTCGAGTAGCCGCCCGCCGTCATCCGCCCGGTCTCTTTCTCGGCGCTGCCGTAGCTGAAGGTCGCCGGTCCCTCGCAGTACTGCTCGAGGCCCTCCTCGCAGGAGGCGCAGGTGCGGCACGAGTCGACCATGCAGCCGACCCCCGCCAGGTCGCCGACCGCGAAGCCCTCGACCTCGGCGCCGACGGCGCTCACCCGCCCGACGATCTCGTGCCCGGGCACGATCGGCCA
>DASRSJ010000127.1:0-13778 GCA_035656555.1 Opitutaceae bacterium | reverse complement strand
AAGGACTCGCAGGGCAACCCTCAGAAGGATTCCCAGGACAAGAAGGCCCAGCAGCAGCAGAAGGACAGCGCCTTCGGCAAGATGAACCAGCCGACCCCCACCCCGACGCCCGGGAGCTACCAGGGCGCGACGCAGAAGGTGGGCGGCGTGAAGAAGGACGACGCCAATGACCCGGCGCGAGCGAACCCCGAGCTGGCTATCCCGCTGCAGAAGCTCGACCAGGTGAAGAGCCAGGACTCGCCCGCGGAACTTTTCGAGATGCTACGCAACGGGGAGCCGATCCCCACGCCCGCCAACTCGGGCAAGAACTGGTGAAACGCATGCGCAGGATAACAACAGCCCTCCTCGTCCTAGCGGCCGCCTTCGGCGCCGCGGCCCCGGCATCGGGCCAGTCCATCCACTGGGACCCGCCCGGCGGCACTCTCCCCGTGGGAGAGGTCTCCCAGATGCAGCTCGTGTTCGACGAATGCTCCCCCGACGACGTACCGGTGCCCCCGAAGGTCGCGGGCCTGCGCATGGACTACCAGGGCCAGTCGAGCCAGGTCTCGATCATCAACGGCACGTTCTCAAAGAACGTCTCCATGACCTTCGCGGTCCTCCTCTCCAAGCAGGGGGACGTTGACATCCCCGGCTTCTCGGTGAACACGAACAAGGGCCCGGTGCGCGTGGCCGGCGTCCACTTTGCGCCCTCCGGCGCGACCGTCGGCTCCTCCGGCATATCGCTTGGCGACGCCGCGGCTGCGCACCTCGAACCGTCAAAGCGGAGCGTCTGGGCCGGCGAGGTCCTCGACCTGAAGTACTCCATCGATGCCGCCACGAGCTACTACCCGAGCTGGGGCCGCTCGAGCTTCGAGTGGGACTCGAGCCCCCTCGTGACGGAGGACTGGTCACAGCCCGAGCCCTTCCAGGCGGGCGAGAGGACGGGCCTTCGATTCCACACGCGTGCCATGGCGCCGAGCGCCGGGTACGTGAAGCTCAACCCGACGAGCCAGCTGATCAACCTCAGCGTCGGCGTCTCGGGCTTCGGCTTCTTCCAGCAGCGCCAGTACCAGCAGTTCGCGGTCCCGGACTCTCCCGTCACGCTCGACGTGCGCCCGCTTCCTGCCGCGCCCAGCGGCTTCACGGGCGCCGTCGGCGACTTCAAGATCACGTCCAAGATCGTCCCGGTGGAGGTGAAGACCGGCGAACCCATCACGTGGACGATCGAGCTCACGGGTTCGGGCAACTGGCCCCAGGTCCGCGGGCTGCCAACACGAGAGGCGCCCGCCGACTTCCAGGTCATCCAGCCCAAGCCCAAGCGCACGCAGGCGCAGGGCAAGCTTTTCGAGGGAACGCTCTCCGAGGACGTTGTCCTCGTCCCGACGAGGGAGGGCTCCTATGAACTCCCGCCCGTCGACTTCACCTTCTTCGACCCGGTGAGCGGTACTTACAAGACCGTCACGGCACCCGGCGGCAAGGTTGAGGCGCAGCCTGCGGCCTCCGCAGCCGCCGCGCCCCAGCAGACGGCGGCAGCACCCGGCGTCCCGAGCGTCACAACCGCCGCGCCGACGACCGAGGCCAAGGCGCCCGAGCAGCCGACCTCCGGCCTCGGTGATCCCGTTACCGCCTCCGGCCACGCGACCCTTCCGATTCGCAAGCGCACCGTCGCCGTCGCCTGCGCGGTTCCGTTCGCACTCCTGGGGCTTCTCTGGTGCGTGCTTGCCTACCGCAGCGCGCGAAGGACCGATCCTCTGAAGCCGAAGCGCGACGCAAGGAAGCGCCTCGCCGTCACGCTGGACGCCCTCGCCTCTGCGCCCGCCGCAGAGAGGACGGGCCTTCTCCTCTCGTGGCAGAAGGACTCGGCAATCCTCTGGGGGATCGAGAGCGCCGCGCCGCCGGCCTCGAAGGTCACGGATCCGGGCTGGTCGAGGCTCTGGGCCGAGACCGACCGCTATCTCTACAGCTCCGAGGCCGTCCTTCCGGCGGACTGGGTGGAGCGCGCCAGGACGGCGCTTGGCAAAAAAACCCTTCGCTCCTTCAGCCCCGCGACACTGCTCCTGCCAAGGAACCTCTTCCCCGCGGCCGCGCTGGCGCTTCTCCTTGCAGGCGCATCCCTGCGCGCCGAGGAACCGGCCGCGGTCTACAGGTCCGGGCACTTCCCGCAGGCCGAGAAAGACTGGGCCGCGCAGGTGGCCGCGAATCCCGCCGACTGGGCCGCCCGCCACAACCTCTCGCTGGCCCTTGCCCAGCAGGACCGCTGGGGCGAGGCCGCGGCCGAGGCTGCCGCGGCGTTCGTTCAGAATCCCTCCGACCCCGCCACGCGGCGCCAGATGATCGTCTCCGGCGACAAGGCGGGATTCGTGCCGGAGCCGCTCGACATGCTGATCCAAGCCGGGCCGCTCCAGTCGCTTGCGCGCCTTCAGTCCCCCGGCTGCTGGCAGGTGACGGGCGTCGCGTGCTGCGCGATCCTCGCCCTCTGCCTGGCCCTCGTCCTTCTCTTTGCGTACCGCGTGGCCTCCAGGACATGGGCGGCCCCCCTCTCCGCGATACTCTTCACCCTCTCCGTCATCGGCGGGGTAGCGTCCCTGGTCGGCTACCGCGCCTACGGGACGGCGGCCAACACGCGAGCGGCCATCGTCTGGAGGACGGGCACGCTGCGCTCCGTCCCGACGGAGGCCGATTCGTCCCAGAAGACGATCCCGCTGGCCGCCGGCAGCATCGGCGTCGCCGACAGGTCGTTCCTCAGGTGGACAAGGCTCTCCTTCCCGAACGGCCAGACCGGCTGGATCCTCGACAGCGAGGCGATCTACCTCTGGACGCAGCCGCCCTCGCCGCCTAGCGGTGAGGAACCGTCTTCCGCACCATCCGCGCCATAGACTCCTCGGGGTTGAGCGAGGTGACCTTCGCCACCTCAACCCAGGAAAGCTCCTTGGACTCGCTCGAGATGACGAGCGGCTCCGCGGGGTCCGCCTCGATCATGAAGCGCAGGTCGTGGTGCCAGTGCTCGGGCTCGTCGCCGCGCGCCGGGATCCGGTGGCGGTCCACATCAAAGAGGGCGCGGGTGACGGGCCTTATCCGGGTCAGGCCGCTCTCCTCGTTGGCCTCGCGCATCGCGACCGCGAGGAGATCCGGATCGCCGTCCGCGTGGCCGCCCAGCTGGAGCCACTTGTCCAGCTTACCGTGGTGCGTGAGGAGCGTCATGCGCCGGTCGGGGCTCACGATCCAGGCGGAGCCCGTCAGGTGTCCCTTCAGACAGGTCCTAAGGAGGCAGTCGGGGTGCTCCGTGACGAAGCGCATCGTCTGGCCCACGGCCATCGCCTCCATGGGCGAGAGGTCGGTGTCGGCGTGCGCCTGAAGGAGCGCCAGGACCGGTGCCAGGCTTGGCGCGCTCACTTCCAGATGGGGTCCGACTCGAAGCGCTTCGCGCCCTCCAGAAGCGGCCAGATCTCCGCCACCGTCTGGGCCACGCTATAGAGAGTCTTCATGCCGTCCGACTTGAAGCGCTCGCGCGTCATGCGCTCGAAGAACCTCAGCAGGTCGTCATAATATCCCTCGTGGTTCAGGATGATGACCGGCTTGTCCAGGCGGTTGATGTAGCGAAGCGTCATGATCTCGGTCAGCTCCTCGAGCGTGCCGATTCCGCCCGGAAGCGCTATGAACGCGGCGGCCCTCTCCTCCATGATGCGCTTCCTCTCCCTCATCGAGTCCACCGTCACGAGTTCGTCGGCGGCGTGGAAGGCCAGCTCGCGCTCGACCATGAAGTCCGGGATGACGCCGACCACGTGGCCGCCCGCGGCCTTAACCGACTGCGCGACAGATCCCATCATGCCGACATTGCCGCCGCCGTAGACCAGGCCCCATCCGTTCGCGACCATCTCGCGCCCGACGGCCTCGGCCGCCTGGTAGTAGCCCGGTTGCAGCTTCCTGGAAGAGCTGCAGTATACGCAGAGGAGTTTTGCCATGGGGTGTCTGGCCCCCACGATGGGGCCGTCTCCGACAAAATGAACCACAAATTGTGACGGCCCCAAAGAAGTACCGCGGGCGCCTTGCGCCCTCCCCGACCGGCTATCTCCACCTGGGCCATGCACGGACCTTCTGGATCGCGCAGGCGCGCGCCCGAAGCGCCGGCGGATCCTTGGTCCTGAGGAGCGACGACCTGGACTCCACCCGCTTCCGCATGGATTTCGCCGCGGCGATGATCGAGGACATGCGCTGGATCGGCCTCTCCTGGGACGAGGGCCCCGACATCGGCGGGCCGGACGCCCCCTACGAGCAGAGCCGCAGGCTCCCCCTCTACCGCGAGGCGCTGGAGCGCCTCCACGCGGCAGGGCTCATCTATCCCTGCGCCCGCTCGCGGCGCGACGTGCTCGAGGCCGCGGGCGCGCCGCACGAGGGCGGCGCCGACGACGAGCCCCTCTACCCCGCAGCCTTCAGGCCGGATCCGTCGGCTCCGCTGCCGCCCCTTAGCGCCGTCATCGATGTCAACTGGAGGCTGCGCGTGCCCGACGGCCTCGTTGTCGAGTTCACCGACACCAGGCTTGGACCCCAGCGCGCCGTCGCCGGCCGGGACTTCGGAGACTTCCCGGTCTGGCGCAAGGACGACTGCCCGAGCTACCAGCTGGCCTGCACGGTCGACGACGCCCGGATGGGGATCACCGAGGTCGTCCGCGGCGAGGACCTTGTGCGCTCGACCTTCAGGCAGCTCCTCGTCTATTCGGCCCTCGGACTACCCGCCCCCGCCTTCCACCACTGCGCGCTTGTCACGGACGAGGCCGGCGTGCGCCTCGCGAAACGCCACGACGCCCTGAGTCTCAAGGCCATGCGGGAGCGCGGAGACGACCCCCTGCGGATCACAGGGGAATGGGAGCAAACCTGAGGGGAAACACCTCCTTGCCACGCCTGTCCAGTGGGAGTACCCAGTTCTCGCCGGCCAAGAGAAGTCCCCGCAAATCCCCATAACCCCATGAAATGCCTCACGTTGCTCGCCGCACTCGTTTTCACCGCAGCCGTCGCCCGCTCCGAGACATTTGATGTCGGGGTCCGCGGTTCCTACTCGGTCACCCCGCCCAAGGGATGGACGGCCTCGGCCCAGCCCGAGGAGGACAGCGGCCTCGCCGTCACGCTGACGGCGCCCGCCGGCGTCAATGCGAGCGCCATCGTGAACCTGACCTTCGTGCCCAAGGAGGAGGCCGTCTCCAAGGATCAGCTGAAGGAGGCGGTCCTGGCCTTGGGCGACAAGTTCGCCGACCAGTCCGTCGAGAAGAAGAAGACCCTCAGGGAATTCTCGGTCTCGCAGGGGTACGGCTACTACTGCGTCTTCACCGACGCCTCGATGGTCGGGCAGCCCTCGAAGAAGGACTCCTTCAAGGTGGTGGCGGTCGGCATCGTGCACATGAACGACGACCTTCTGGCGACGATCGGTCTTTCCTTCGACGACGAGAAGGGTCCCGAGTTCGCCGCCCTCCTCTCCACGCTCTCCTCGGCCTCGTTTACCCCCAGGAAGTGAGCGACCAGCCAAAGCCGCTCAGGATCGGCGCCCTCCTCTTTACGGGCTTCGAGCTCCTGGACCTCTACGGGCCGCTTGAGATGTTCGGCATGCTCAAGGAGCGCGCCACGATCCTTACCTTGGCCGCGCAGGCGGGCATCGTGAGGAGCGCCCAGGGCCCCGAGGGCGTGGCCCAGTCGGCCCTCGCGGGCGACCACGATCTCGACGTCCTCCTCGTGCCCGGCGGCATGGGCACGAGGAAGCTGGTGGAGGACGCCGCCTTCATGGCCGAACTCCGGAACCAGGCCGAGAAGGCCCGCCATGTCGCCACCGTCTGCACGGGCAGCGGCCTTCTGGCGCGGACCGGCATCCTCGATGGCCGAAGGGCCACCTCCAACAAGTTCGCGTTCACGTGGGCCTCCTCCCAGGGACCCGCGGTCACCTGGGTGCGCAAGGCGCGCTGGGTCGAGGACGGAAAATTCTTCACCTCCTCCGGCGTCTCCGCGGGCATGGACATGACTCTCGGGCTGATCGCGCATCTCCTCGGTAGAGAGACCAGCATCATGGTCGCAAACAAGGCCGAGTACACCTGGCACGAGGACAAGGACTCCGACCCGTTCGCCGAGCTGAACATTCCCTGGTGAAGGCGTCTTCCAAAATCGAGCCGCCCGCGGTCAGGATCGGCGTCATCAACATTTCCGACCGGGCGAGCGCGGGCGTCTACGAGGATACACCGGGAAAGGCGTGCGCCGCCCTGCTGCTGGAATGGCTCTCCACGCCCTTCGACGTCGACTACAAGGTGGTCGCCGACGAACGGGGCCTGATCGAGTCCGAGCTCAAGCGCATGGCCGATGACGCGGGCTGCTGCCTCATCGTGACCACCGGCGGCACGGGGCCGTCGCCGAGGGACGTCACGCCCGAGGCCACCGAGGCCGTTTGCGCGAAGATGCTTCCGGGTTTCGGCGAACTCATGCGCTCGGCCAGCCTCACCTTCGTCCCGACGGCCATCCTCTCGCGCCAGACCGCGGGAATCCGCGGCAAGACCCTGATCGTCAACCTCCCGGGCCGACCGAAGGCCATCAAGGAGAACCTCGAGGCCGTCTTCCCGGCCATTCCCTACTGCATCGACCTGATCGGCGGCCCGCAGCTCGAGACGAACGAGGCCGTGATGAAGGTTTTTCGTCCCAAGGCCTAGCGTGAACCTTTTTGCCGTAACGCGGATGGCGGAATTACAGGCTGCGGGTGTCGTGGAGTCTGAGGCTCTACGAGGGCCTAAAATGGCCCCGAACAACACCTCAGCCTGGAAACTATTGAAGCGATTCACCGCGGCCCGCGGCATCATCGGCCCAGCACTGTGCCTCCTGGCTTCGCTCGCGTGTTCTCCGCGGGCCCTCGCACAGGTCCTGCCCGCCTTCAGCGTGCAGCCGATGAGCCAGACGGTGAATCCCGGCACCCTCGTCACGCTCACAGCGGACGCCAATCCCGCGACAAACTACCAGTGGTATGAGAACGGCGTGGCGGTGGGCTCCAACTCCCCCAACCTGCCGTTCTCCTCAGCGCAGGCCGGAAGCTTCATGTTCTATGCGGTGGCCTCCAACGCGGACGGCTACGCCAGCTCGAGCACCGCCGTCCTGACCTTCGCGGTCGTGTCGGCGCCGGCGTTCACCTCCGCGGCCGCTGTCTCGGCTACCATAGGCTCGGCCTTCTCCTTCACGCTCACCGCGAGCGGCCTTCCCACCTCATTTGCCGCCGCAGGCCTTCCCGCGGGCCTCACCCTGAACGCAGCCACGGGTGCCATCACGGGCTCGCCCACCGCAGCCGGTACCTTCTCCGTGGCGCTCACGGCCTCCAATACCATCGGGGCCGGGACCGGCACACTCACACTCGTCGTCAACCCTGCGCCGCCGCCCCTGCCGCTCTACGCCTTCGAGCAGGTCGGCCAGCCCACGAGCCCTAATTCACCCTTTTATTCGCTTACGAGCGCCCTGAAGAATCCCACCGGGGTGGCCGTGGATCATTCCGGCAAGATCTATGTCGCGGATGCCGGCAACGACACCATCTCAACCCCAGCCGGTGTGATCGTCGCCGGCCAGGCGGGCCTTGTCGGCAACGTGGACGGTCCCGCCATGACGGCGCATTTCTACAAGCCGACGGGCATCGCCGTCGACTCCGCGGGCACCCTGTACGTGACCGATTCGGGCAACGATGAGATCCGCGTCATCAGCACAGCGGGCATGGTCACGACACTGGCCGGTTCGCCCCAGGTGGCCGGCAGCACCGACGCCACCGGCTCGTTCGCGAGCTTCAACGCGCCGAGCGGGATCGCCGTGGACTCCGGCGGCAACCTCTACGTCGCGGACACAGGCAACGACACCATCCGCAAAATCACCCCGACCGGAGTCGTGACGACCCTCGCGGGCTCTGCCGGTGTCGCGGGCAACGCCGACGGGACGGGATCCGCCGCGAGCTTCACGAGCCCCACTGGCATCGCCGTGGACTCGGCCGGAAATATCTACGTGGCCGACACCGGCAACAACCTGATACGCGTCATCACGCCACTCGGCGTCGTGAGCAGGATCACCGGCACCGGGGCCACCTTCAGCGCGCCGACCGGCATCGTCGTCGACGGGTCCGGCGACCTCTTCGTCACCGATAAGGGCAACAACATCCTCAAGGAGATATTCCCGGGAGGATACACCCTGCCCCTCACGGGCTGGGTCGGCGCCCTGACCACCCAGCAGGGAATACCTGCGACCGTGGGAGCGGGGATCACGCGCTATATCGTTCCTTCGATCAACATTCCGACCGCCCTGGCCATTGATGCCAGCGGCGACCTTTACTGGGTGAATTCGCAGGCCGGTGTGCTCAACGTGTTCGAGTCCTTCCCCTATTCGCCCGTCACGATAACCTCGTCGCCCCAGAATGGCTACGTGTCGGGACCCACGACGCTCACCGTCACGGCCACGGGGCAAAACGTTTCCTATGCATGGTTCGGTCCCGATCCATCCGGCAGCGGAAGCACCGTCGAGGTGGCGACGGGACCGTCATATGTCTACAATCCGCTCTTCCTCACGAATAACGGTCCTTACAGCTACACGACCAACGGCGGTGCCTTCACGGTGCAGGCCTACAACGGCGGAAGCATTTCGACGGTTTCGTTCGGTGTCGGCGTAACCGGCCCGCCTGCCTATATCACGGGCCTACTGCCCTCCCAGGCGGTAACCGAGGGAGGCAGCCTGTCCCTCTACATCGGTGCCACGGCCATCAACGACGCCATCTACGCCTCGAACACTTATTCCTGGAGCCTCAACGGCGTGCCGATCCCAGGTGCCAACTTGGCCACCTACACGATCGCCAACGCCCAGCAGTCCGACGCGGGCGCGTACTCCGTCACGGTCACGACGACGTATGGGCTCGCTCGCAACGGCACTGCAGGTGCCGGCCCCAACTCGATCACGTCGAACATCGACACCGTTACGATCAACCCCGCGACCGGCCCGCAGATCACAACCCAGCCCGCCTCGGTCTCGGTGATTGCCGGCGCATCCGCGACGCTGTCGGTTGTGGCGTCGGCCGATCCCGCCCCGACCTACCAGTGGAGCCATTCCGGAATCCAGATAGCCGGCGCCACGGACAGCAGCTACGTGATCCCCTCCGCATCCTCTCTGGACGCGGTGTGTACACCGTGATGGTCACGAACGCCGCCGGCACGGCCCTCTCCAACAGCGCGGTCGTAACCCTCGACTCGGGTCCGAAAATCACCTTCCAGCCCCAGGCCGAGACCGTCCGCCTGGGATCGACCGCGCTTCTGAGCGTCACGGCAACCGGACAATCCCTCACCTACCAGTGGATGCTCAATGGCGCCCCGATCGCCGGGGCGATGTCCGCGACCCTCTCGATCCCGTCAGCGCAGCTCGCCAGCGGTGGCAACTACTCGGTCGCGGTCTCGGACGGCGTGGGCACGGTCACCTCCACGGTGGCCAGCCTGAGCGTCAGCACGGCCCGCCTCATCAACCTCTCGGCCCGAGCCTTCGTCGGTCCCGGCAGCGACACCCTGATCGCCGGCTTCGTGACGGGCGGCGTTTCACCGAAGGAGCTCCTCCTACGAGCGGTCGGTCCGACGCTCGAGTCGTTCAGCGTCGCGAACCCGCTCGCCGACACGACGCTCAGCCTCACGGCGCCGGGCGGCGCCGTCGTCGCGACGGACAGCGGATGGGCCGGAACGGTTCTCCTCCAGAATGCGTTCCTCCAGGTCGGCGCGTTCGCACTGCCCGGGACCTCGATGGACTCCGCAATCCTGAAGAGCCTCGCGGCCGGCGACTACACGGCCGGCGTCGTTGGCACGGGATCTGAGACGGGCGTCGCACTCGCCGAGGTCTACGACGCCGACATTGGAACCCCCGGCTCCCGCCTCATCAACCTTTCCGCGAGGGCCTTTGTCGGCACCTCCTCAAACATCCTGATCGCCGGCTTTGTCATTGGCGGCAACACGCCGGAGACGGTCGTGATCCGGGGCATCGGACCTGGACTCTCGGCATTCGGGGTCTCCGGCGTCCTGGCAAATCCCGTCCTGACCCTTGAGGATTCCTCGGGGAGGCAGCTGGCCCAGAATTCGGGATGGGGCGGGACAACGCAGCTAACCGGCCTCTTCAAGACAGTCGGCGCCTTCACGCTCGATCCGGCATCCTCTGACGCCGCCATGGTGGTCACGCTTCCCGCCGGCAGCTACACGGTCCAGCTGAGCGGCGCCTCGGGGACGACCGGCGTCGGCTTGGCGGAGATCTACGAGGTTCCTTAGGGCCCGGGCGCCGGCGGCCCACGTGCCGAAGCCATTTGCTTCGGCGGATATCGGTGCGAGTATGCGCTCAAACCATGCTCAACCTATCCAACCCCGACCTGACCCAGCACCCGCCCCGCAGCCCCCGCATCCAGCTGGGCGGCTATGTCCACCTTCCCCGCCTCCTCGACAAGGCGCGCGCCTCGGTCACCGGCAAGATTGGCGAGTACCACTACAATTGTCCGATGGACAAACACTTCTTCGCCTTCACGGGAATCGACAGCGAGGCGATGCTTGACGCCGTCAAGGCCGGCAAGTCCGACCTCGAGATCATCCAGTTCGTCCGTGAGAAGACCTCGAGGCTGCCCTCCGAGATCGCCGCCTGGTCGCTCTGGATGCGCACGCTGGCCCCCGGCGGAGCGCCCGGCCACGAGTGGTTCGCGGAGGTCATCAAGGCCAACACCGCCGGCCGAGACGACGTCTTCGGCTTCTTCGATCTCCTGGACCTGGACGACTACGTGTCCTACGGCGGGAAGGCCTAGCCGCAGGCGGGGCGCCGGCCCCGAATCCCATTGAGTCCGCTTTTCCCCTCTGCGGGAATGGGCGGGACCGGCATGAAGCGCCCGCAAGACGCAAGAGACCCCGCCTCCCCGCCCCGACCGGCCACGGCCCGTGTGCCGCAAGCCTGGCGTCCCGTGGACTGGCTGGCGCTGTGCGCCGTCGCAGCCGCCGTCTTCATCGCCTACCATCCCGCGTGGGGCGCCGGCTTCGTCTGGGACGACAACGGCCACGTCACGAGGCCCGACCTGCGCTCGCTCCACGGGCTCTGGCGCATCTGGTTCGAGCCGGGCGCGACGCAGCAGTACTATCCGCTTCTGCACAGCGCATTCTGGGCGGAGCACAGGCTGTGGGGAGATTCCCCCGAGGACTACCACCTGGCGAACATCGCGCTGCATGTTCTGGCCTCGATGCTCCTTTACGCCGTGCTCCGCAGACTGAGCGTCCCCGGCGCCCTTCTTGGCGCCCTCGCCTTTGCGCTCCATCCGGTCTGCGTGGAGTCGGTAGCCTGGATCTCTGAGCAGAAGAACACGCTCTCGGCCGTGTTCTATTTCGCCTCGGCCCTTGTTTACCTTCGTTTCGAGGCCAGGCGCCACGGCGCAGCTTACGCGCTCGCCACGGTCCTCTTCATCATGGCGATGGCGACCAAGTCGGTCACGGCGACCCTGCCCGCTGCGCTTCTCGTCGTCACCTGGTGGCGCCGGCGACGAATCTCGGCAAAGAACGATCTCCTCCCGCTCGTGCCATGGTTCGCGCTCGCGGCAGCCGCGGGTGCCGTCACGGCCTGGGTCGAGGGAAAATACATCGGCGCCGCCGGAGCCTCCTTTTCCCTCGGCTTTCCTGACAGGGTCGCCGTGGCTGGCCGCGCACTCTGGTTCTACCTTGGCAAGGACTTCTGGCCGGTCGACCTCTCGTTCATCTACCCGCACTGGGACATGGCCTCCGAGGGATCCTCGAAGTTCCTCTATCCGGCTGCGTTCGCGCTTTTCCTTGGCGTCCTCTTCGCCGTGCGCAGCAGGGCCAGGGGTCCCCTGGCCACGGGTCTCCTCTTCGCGGGCACGCTCTTCCCCGCGCTCGGCTTCATCAACGTCTACCCCTTCATCTACTCCTACGTCGCCGACCACTTCCAGTATCTGGCCCTGGCAATCCTGTCCTCAGCGGTGGCCGCGACCCTCGCCACCGCCGCCCACTGCCTGCCCCGCCAGGGCCGCATGGTGTACGGGATCCTCGCGGCCGCGGTCCTTGCGGTCATGGGTTCGGCGACGTTCGCGCAGAGCGAGGCTTACGCCAGTGCCCAGAAGCTCTGGACCACGACTCTCGAGACGAATCCCGCCTGCTGGATGGCCTACCAGAACCTGGGAGGAATCCTCCTCGGCGAGGGAAAGGCCGCAGCGGCGATCGCCGATTTCCAGAAGGCCGCCGAGCTCCAGCCGGCAAGCCACGAGGCATTGAACGAGCTTGGCGTCGCGCAAATGCAGGCCGGCCAGCTGGACGCGGCCGAGGCCACGCTTCGCCGCGCGCTGCTCCTCGCCCCCAACAGCACGGAGACCCATCTCAACCTGGGGGTCGTCCTCCTGCAGGCTGGCAAGGCCGACGAGGCCGCGATGCACCTTAAGGGCGTCCTTGAGGTCGACCCCTCGAACACCAAGGCGATGAAGAACCTGGCGGGCGCACTCTTCCAGGAGGGCCATCCGCAGGACGCCGAGGGACTCTACGCAAAGGCGCTCCAGGCCGATCCCGATGACGCACAGGCCCACAGCGACTACGGCGCCGTCCTTGCGACGGACGGAAAATTCGGTGACGCCATCGACGAGTATGAGCACGCGCTGGCCCTGGACCCCCGTCTGGTCGTGGCGCTCAGGAACCTGGGTGCCGCGCTCCTGAGGGGCCGCAGGTTCGACGAGGCCGCGGACGCCTTCAGGAAGGCCACGGTTCTCCAACCTGACTCGGCGCCGCTCTTCAACGATCTCGGCATTGCACTGGCCAATGCGGGTCATGTCGACGAGGCCGAGCGCCAGTTCAGGAAGGCGCTCGAGATCGATCCCTCATATGCCCAGGCGCGCCGCAACCTCTCGGCGGTCGCGGGCCACCGCTAGGGATTAAAGCTCGTTGTACTTCGCCGAGCGGCCCTTGGACTTCTCGACCGGGTACTTGAGCGCATTGGCCGCAATCTTGCTCTCGATGCTGGCCGCGACGTCGAGGCCGGTCGCGTTCGCGAACTCCAAGGCGTAGATCACGACGTCGGCCAGCTCCTCGGCGATCTTCGCCCGCTTTTTCGGGTCGTTCGCGATCGCCTTCGACTCTTCGGTACTGGCCCAGAGGAAGTGCTCCATCAGTTCGCCCGTCTCGGCTGCCAGTGCCATGCTCAGGTTCTTGGGCGAGTGGAATTGCTCCCAGTCGCGCTCGCGCACGAAGGCGAGAATCCGGTCCCTGAGCTCTGATACGGTCGTGGAGGCGTCGGTAAGCGCGGGCATGCGGACACGATGAGTGCGCCGCATGCCGGGCGCAACCGCGCAGCCCTTACGGGCGTTTCGAGCTCTTGGGTACCTGGGGGCCGCGCTTCGCGGCGGGCTTGGCCTGCCCGATCCCGCGCTGCGGGTCGCTCATCTTCAGCTTGTTGATCTTCGAGTGGCCGGGGTCCTGGGTTTTCATGCTATCCTTGTACCCCAGGATGGCTGGCAGTTCCCTCCCCACCCAGGATGCCGCGCGCGACGCCCCACGGGAGAGCGGGTCATAAAGAATGATTTCTTCTTGGCACGGCGCCTGCATTGTGCTTCGTGTAATTCTGTTCCGATGGCCCTGACCAACAAACATCACACCAGCCTCGCCGGCACTTCGTTTACGAAGGCCGTCCGAGTTTGCTGCGCAGCGATGCGTCAGGTCGCCATTTCCAAGTGGAACAAAACGGCCAGCTCGGGCTTCTCGGCCTAAACCCTCCTAACCCAGGACACGTTTAGAAAATCCAGAAGCCCGGTGGCC